>PKXK01000188.1:0-46957 GCA_003132325.1 Acidobacteriaceae bacterium | reverse complement strand
CCTTCGTACGCTTCCCGCAACTCGGCGACGCTGGCCGAAATCACGGACTGCTCGCCGATCGCAATCTCAACCCGGTCGCCGCCCGTTTCACCCAGCACGTCCGCGAATACACCGTATTCTTCGGCAACTTGTTGGATTCGCTGTAGGTGAACGGGGTCGCAGCTCACGACGACCCGGCTGGCGTCTTCCGCAAACAACAGGAACTCAAGCGCTGTTTGCTGCTTGGGCAATCTGACGCTCAGGCCGACTTCCGCTGGCAGCGCCGACTCGACCAGTGCCACGGCTATTCCGCCATCGGCGCAGTCGTGCGCGGACTCGACCAGCCCCGCCTGAATAATGGCCACCAGAGCGCGTTGCAGCGTGGCTTCTTTCTCGATATCCAGTTCGGGCGGATAGCCCCATACCGCTCCGAGAATTTCTTTCGCGTACTCGGACGAGCCAAACTCCAACTCAGCATCGACCGCATCGCCCGCCTCGTTCGCGCGCAGCAGAACGATCGTTCTCGCGGATTCGCGTCCGGCTTTCGCAAAGTGCATCTTTGCCGATTTGTGCACGTCCTCGAGAAGTCCCACCACTCCAATCACGGGAGTCGGGTAAATTCCTTCGCCGAGAGTTTCGTTGTAGAAGCTGACATTGCCGCCGGTAATCGGCGTATCCAGTTCCTCGCAGGCTTTGGTGATGCCGTCAATCACCTGCGAAAACTGCCACATGATGTTCGGCTTTTCGGGATTGCCGAAGTTGAGGCAGTTGGTGGCGCCGATCGGAGTCGCTCCCGCGCAGGCCACTTTGCGGGCGGCTTCGGCGACCGCGTGCATGGCGCCGAGACGGGGATCGAGATAGCACCAGCGGCCATTGCCATCGAGCGCCATGGCGAGCCCGCGTTTAGAGCCCTTGATGCGGATGACGCCAGCATCGCCCGCTCCGGGAGCGTCGACCGTATTGGTCAGCACCATGTGGTCATATTGCTGCCATACCCAACGCTTCGAGCAAATGTTGGGACTCGCGAGCAATTGCTTAAGCTGAGGTGAGAAATCTCCGCGTTCGGCGAACCTGATGTGCTCCGGCTTTTCACGATCGACCGGCGGTTCCCAGCGCGCCAGCGGACGCTTGTATACCGGCGCGTCATCGGTGAGGGCGGCGTTCGGAATCTCCGCGACGACTTCGCCGTGTTCGAGCACGCGCATCTTCGCATCGGAAGTGACCCGGCCAACTTCCACCGCATCCAGTCCCCACTTCTGAAAGATGCGAAATACTTCTTCTTCGCGGCCCTTCTGCGCCACCAGCAACATGCGCTCCTGCGACTCGCTCAGCATGATCTCGTACGGCGTCATGCCAGTTTCGCGTTGCGGGACGCGGTCGAGTTCGATTTCGACTCCGGTGCCCCCACGCGCGCCCATCTCGCAGGTCGAGCAGGTCAGCCCGGCGGCGCCCATGTCCTGGATTCCAACGATAGCGCCGGTTTGCATGGCCTCCAAACAGGCTTCCAGCAGCAGCTTCTCGAGGAACGGATCTCCAACTTGCACGTTCGGCCGCTTCGCTTCCGATCCTTCGCTGAACTCCTCGCTCGCCATGGTGGCGCCGTGGATGCCGTCCCGCCCAGTCTTCGAGCCTACATAAATAACAGGATTGCCCTCGCCCGATGCGCGTCCATAAAAAATCTGGTCGCGGCGAACCAGCCCGAGCGCGAAGGCGTTCACCAGCGGATTGCCCGAGTAGCAGGGCTCGAACTTCACCTCGCCGCCAAGATTAGGAACGCCGAAACAATTGCCGTAAGAAGCAACACCCGAGACGACGCCCTCCATGACGGAGTGATTTTTGCGCACTTCCGCTTGCGTAGGGACAGCTGCCCTCGGCTGTCCAGCCGAGCGCAGCTCGGCTTGAATCGGCCCGAACCGCAGCGAGTCCATCACCGCGACCGGCCGCGCCCCCATGGTGAAAATATCGCGCAGAATTCCGCCGACGCCGGTGGCCGCTCCCTGAAATGGCTCGATAAACGACGGATGATTGTGCGACTCGATTTTGAATGCGCAAGCCCAGCCGTCGCCGATGTCAACGATGCCGGCATTCTCGCCCGGCCCCTGCACCACCAGTTTGCTGCGGGTGGGCAGACGCTTCAGGTGGACGCGCGACGACTTATAGGAGCAGTGCTCGCTCCACATCACGCTGAAAATGCCGAGTTCGGTGCGCGTGGGTTCGCGTCCGCCCAGCAGTTGCTTGATCTTTTCGAATTCTTCCGGAGTGAGGCCGTGCTCCCGGATCATCTCCGGCGTAAGGGCAATAGGAACGATCGCAGAGGTGGTCATCGGGGAATCTTTATTGTCGCATCTCGACCAACTTTTCGCATGTGGATTCGCCTGTTCGTCTAGGGCGCTCGGTCGGCGTTCTTCTCTCCAGTGCTCTCATTCGCCAGGCGCAGCACCAATTCGCGAAGTTTGCTCATCTTGAAGGGCTTGGGGATAAAGTCGACGGCGCCGCCCTTGAGCACCTCGCGGGCAGTCTCCACCGTCGCGAAGCCGGTAATGACGATTACCTTGGTCGAGGGGTGATTCTCCTTCACGAAATTCATCACTTCGATTCCGTTGGGCCCGCGCATCTTGATGTCGGTGATCACCAGATCAAAATGCTGCGACGCGATTCGCTGCAGCGCCTGCCCACTCTCGGTATAGGCTTCCACCGCGAATCCCTCCCGCTCCAACTCCATAGTGAGACGATCGCAGACGATCTTCTCGTCATCGATGACCAGAATNNTTTTTTGCCGCCTTCTTCACTAAGTCGCGCAACTGCTCCAGACGGAACGGCTTGTCCAGGAAGGCATAAGCTCCCACGCACTCCGCCGCGCGCGTGACATCCATGGTGCGGTAGCCAGTAATGACGATGACTTCGGTGGGAAGATTCTGGTTCTTGACCGCGACCAGGACGTCGATGCCGGTGGGCCCCTTCATTTTCAGGTCGGTGACCACGACGTGAAATCGCTGCTGCGCCAGCCGCTCGACCGCCCTGCTGCTTTCCGTGAAGGTTTCCACCTTCATTCCGTCCTTCTCAAAAAAGTCCTTGAGGCGTTCGCACACGGTGGGCTCGTCGTCAAGGACCATCACATCAATGTTCGTCGGCATGGTCACGCTCCTTCATAAGAGTATCGATGGTCATATGAAATCTGCTTTCGAGAAATGCGTTCACCAGCTGATCCACGGTGCGATCGTCGCGCAGCAGGATATCCAACTGCCGCGAGAACCCGATCAGGCGGCCCACCATGCGCAGTTGCTCTTCGCAGAGGGGTTGGGGCACGCCTTGCAGCCGCCCGACGATCAGCTCGCCGCTGAGGTCGGTCGTGAATCCTTGCTGGGAAAGAATGGTCGCCAGCAGGCGCGCTCGCCGGGTGCGTCGCGTGACATCGGTCACGCCTCCGACGAAGCGGAAGAAGATGTAGCTATCTTCGGGATTCTCGCCCAAATAGCAGTCGACCACGTTGAAATGGTATCCGACTCTAAGGTTCAGATTCAGGTAGTCGGCGGAGACGATGGCCACGTTGCGCCGGAGCGCGTCGCCGCCGGGCGACGTCAGCGGCCCCGCGCGGGTAGCGCTGGCCATGAATCCATCGAGGTCCATCTCGGCCGGATTGGTCGACCAAACGCCGGGAGCAAGCAAGCCTTGCAGCAGAATCTCCAGCGGCCGGCAAGCAACCTGGCTTCGGGATACGGCCTTGCCGCGGGCATTGGAGGCGATGCCTCCGCCTAGATCGACGAGGACGAGGTCCAGCGGGATATCCAGATCGAGCGCCCGCGCACTGCTGCCCTCGAGCTGGAACTCGCCCAGATGACTCAACTCGGCGAGCGCCCGCTCGTGAGCGAAGCGAATAATATCGTGGTAGGTACGGCAGTGTTCGGGCTCAAAGTCGGGAGAGCTGGGGTCTCTTTGATGGAGCGGCGAGATGTGCCTCAACATGCGGCGTAAAGCGCGGAACTCGTGCGTCTCCTCGTAGGGCTGACTCCGCAGCAGTTGATAGCGGAGCAACTCCTCCACGCTTCCCTCGTAAACGGTGTTCTCATTGGCGTCGACCGTGATCACCGTTCCCGCCGGGAGCAGTTCGGTGGCGTCCCGGGTTCCCACGATGGCGGGAACACGATATTCGCGGGCCACGGTGGCCAGATGTCCGGTCACTGACCCCACATCGCTCACCAAAGCGCTGGCGCTGGCAACGAGCGCGGAGAGGCGGGGGGAGGCAAACCGGGTCACCAGCACATCGCCGGGCAGGAAGCCATCGGTCGCTTCGTCGGCCCCCACCAGGAACACCCGCCCGGCGCCGATTCCGCGACAGGCCACCTCACCGTGGCCGGGCATGAGCACGCGGTGGCGGGTGCAGGCCGACAGGATCTCGTCCGCCGGATGCGGCGCGGCGGGTGGCAGGCGCAAGGGCCGTGCTTGCAGCACGACCAGACTGCTATCGTGGCCAACCGCCCACTCGATATCCTGCGGGCATCTCATGTGCCGTTCGATTCTGAGGGCGGAGTCGGCAAGAGCGGCGAGCGTGTCGTCGGTAATCGCGGGCGCGCGGCGCAGTTCGGCAGGTACGGGCGCGATGTGGGTTCCTTCGTCGAGCGGAACGCACATCTCCTGCTTGTCCGCGATCTGGCGTGCGAGAACTTGATGGGGCGCGTGACGCGAGAGCTTGAACTCATCCACGGAGCCTCGCCCCTCGACGACCAGGACGCCGAGGCCGCGCGCAGCGGAAACGATCATGGCACCGCTTTCCGGCGCATTGGGATCGACGGAATAGAGCACGCCGCTGGCCGAAGTTGGGACCATGAGAAGACACCCCACTGCCATTTCGCCGGCGGCGGAGGACAGGCCATGGCCGCGCCGGTAGCCACTCGCCGGCTCCGAAAACAGGCTCGCGACCACCTTCAGCCAAGCCGTCGCCACGCGCTCGCGCGGCACGTTCAGGATGGTTGTGTGCTGCCCCGCGAAGGTAAGATCGGCATCTTCTCCGAGCGCACTGCTGCGTACCGCGAACCTGGCATTCCGGCTGAACGGCTTCAGAGCTTCCTTGATGGCTCTGGCGACTTCCGCGGGTGGTTCCGACGCAAGGATCGCTGCTTGCAGCAAGGCGGCCGCGCCTTCGCTGCCGGCGCGATACTTCTCGAACTCGCCGGCGACTTTGGGATGCGCCAGCACCAGATCACACGCTCGCGCGGTGATGACGAATCCGTCCGGCACCGGGAGCGCGAGCCGGCGCCGAATCTCCCCCAGCCGCGCCATCTTCTCTCCCACGACATCGGCGAGTTCCGTGCCCAGTTCGTCGAGGGTGAGGGTGAGCGGCAAGTTCGGATCGATCTGGTGCGGCTTGAGACTGGCCCGCACCGCCGCCCGCATCCGTTCGAACTGGAGAGCAAGAGTCGGGTAGCGATTGCCGGACATCTCGGCAAGGTCGCGGACCACAGCGGTCACCGCCTCGCCCAACTGTGCTTCCAGGGACAGGAGATACTGGGTGTCGAAGAGGTATTCGCCGCCGAGCTTTTCGTTGGCATCGGCGATCAGGCAGAGCACGCGATTATTATTTTCGAGCAGGCTGCGAAACCTGAGAAAGCGCGCTCGCAGCAACTCGACGTCAGCCCGGCGCGCGCTGCGGAATAGATCCGCGAATCTCACCGTCGCCCCCCTCAGTGCCCTTCATTCGATTTCGACCGGAACAGTACGCCCGTCAGCAGGCCGACGACAATCGCGATCAAGGATGCCGCGCCGCCATAAGTCAGGCCGTGGTCGAGCGCCAGATGTCTCATGATCTTTACCGCTCCGGCATGCTCGATATGCAGAGTAGCACTGGCCAGGTGAACGGCGCGCTGGTCCTTGAAACCAATAAGATCGACGGAGTAGTCGCCGGCCGGCGCCGAGGCGGGCAAGCGGAAGGTGCCGCGCAACCGCTGCGGGGCGTCGGCCCCGGTAGCGACGAGCGAAGCACTTTCCCCTCTCCGCATCAAGGCTCCCTCGCGTAGCGCAAAAAGCCCGCCGTGCTCCTTCAATCCAACCAGCTCTCCGCGCAAGTCAGCCCCGGGAGCGTGATCTGGAATCAACGACTCGTAGCCCAGCATCCACTGAGCGCGCAAGGCCGGCGGTCCAAGATCCGCCAACGGCGCCGTACTGAGCACCTGGTAGACAACTGGTATGTTCTCAAAGGTAACGGTGCCCGCGCCCATCCAAAGCAGTCCCGCCTTTTTCCCGAGTTTTTTCAACTCCAGCCGTTCGGAACGACTCATGAGCCTCACCGCCGCCTCGTACCCGGCCGGCACTTCAGCGCCCACTTCTATGTTAGCTCCGTTGTAGGCAAGGTCGATTTCCACGCGCTCGGGAACGACCATGAGATCGCCTGTCACGCTCGCGGTCTGACTGGCGGCGGGCCGGGGCAAGACTGAGAAAATTGCGAGGGCGATGGCTGCGACGCTGGCATGCCGCATGGCTTTAGTGGCCCCCCTTGTAGGCGACGAGGAACTCCGGCCGCAAGAGCAACCCGAGCAGCATTTTCACCATCACGCCCAACACCAACACCGCCATCAGGATCTTGAGTTGGTCGGCCCGCAGCCGCCGGCCGAAGTGTATGCCGATCTGCGCCCCCACCACCGAACCGAGCAGCAGCAGCAGCGCGAGTACAAAATCCACGCTGTGATTGAAGTGCGCCTGCAGCACGGTGACATTGATGCAGGTAAATAAGATCTGGAAAAGACTGGTGCCGACCACGACATGCATGGGCATGCGCAGCAGGTAGATCATAATGGGCACCATGATAAATCCGCCGCCCACTCCCATGATGGCCGCCAGCGTGCCCACCAGCGTCCCGAGCAGGAGTGGCATCAGCGCGGTGATCGTCACCTTGGACCGGGGAAAGTAAACCTTGAAAGGAAGCGACCCGACCAAACGCCGATAGATCGGCGATCGTGGAGCAGCAGCCCGTGACGGGCGCCCCCGCAGCGCGATCAAACTTTCGAAGAACATGTAGGAGCCGATGCCCCCCAGCATCAGCACATAGACCACGGTGATGGCAAAATCCGCCTCCCCCAGACGGCGCAGAACCTTGATGAGTTGAACCCCCAACGTCCCACCGGCGATGCCGCCCACCAGCATGAGCACGCCCATGCGGACGTCGATGGTCTTAGCGCGAAAATGGGTGTAGCAACCGGACGCGGAGGCGGCCACAATCTGGTTCGAATCCGAAGCCGCCGCTACCGTGGGCGGGATCCCGTACATCATCAGCAACGGCGTCATCAGAAAACCGCCGCCCACGCCAAACAGGCCTGACAGGAACCCCACCAATCCGCCCAGGCCAATCATCAAGAATACGTTGACGCTATTACCCGCGATGGGAAGATAGAGATGCACCTACACCTCCCTCGATGGAAGAAATTGGAAGGCGGACTGTGAAGGTTGTGCCTTCCCCGGGCTTGCTGCGCACCGTGATCGTCCCGTTGTGCTTCTCGACGATCCCGTAGCTTACGGCCAGGCCGAGCCCGGTTCCGGCGCCCACTTCCTTGGTCGTAAAAAAAGGATCGAAGACGGAACCGAGGTTCTCTTCGGGAATGCCAATGCCGGTATCGGTCACCTCAACTTCCAGCGCTCGGTCGTTCGTAGAAGCTCCGGTTGCCTGGCCCCGGACCGTCAGCACTCCTCCGTTGGGCATAGCCTGGATCGCGTTCAGAAAAAGATTCAAGAACACCTGCTGGAGGTCGCGCGGATTGCCCTGCACCTTCGGCAGGTCCGGCGGCAGCGCGAGGTTGAACTCCACGCGGTTGATTTCGGCTTCGTTGGCCACCAGCCGCCGCGCCTCGCGCACCACATTTTCCACCGACAAAGAGACTACCACCGGCTTCTCGACGCGCGTGAAATCCAACAGATTCCTCACGGTGGCGCTTGCCCGCTCGACTTGGCTGACGACGTCGGCCAGCATTTTCAGCTTCTGATCGTCGGTGTAGCGGTTCAGACCTTCGTGGAGCGCCTCGGCGTTGAGGCTAATGTTGTTGAGGGGATTGTTGAGTTCGTGAGCAATGCCGGCGGTCAGGGTTCCGACTGCAGCCATGCGGCTGTGACGGGCGAGCTGCGCCTCGCGATCTTTCAGCCGGAACAACATGCGATTGATGGCTACGGCGAGCCGCGAGAACTCGTCGCGATAGCGGCGCGCCGGCAGAATCGGCGAAAAGTCGCCAGCCGCAATCCGTTCCGTATAGCCGGCGAACCGGCGCAAGGGATTGGAGACCTGGCGGGTCAGCGTGAAGGTGACCACGGCCATGGCGAGCATGATGAACAGAAGCGAACTGGCCGCCACAATCCACGAGGTGCGAATGGCGGTGCGGAGACGAAGCCGCTCCCGCTCCAGCAGATCGGTGGCATCGGCGATGAGCTGCGCGCCGTGCCGTCTAAGCTCCTTTTCGACCTGGGTGCGTTCGTCCTGCGAAGCAGCGCCGGGCTGTCTCGCCAACTCGGCCAGACGCTCGAGCGAGCGGTCGTATTGCTCGAGGTTCTCTTCCATGCGCTCGAACACCTGCGGGCCGGTAACTTCGACCATGCTGGCCTTGATGCTGTGCAGCTGATTGTGCGCCGCTTGCACTTGCGTGAGCGCATCGTCCAGACCCGTCCCGTAGAGGAGGTAGTTTTTTTCATAACGCCGGGTGTTCTCTACCTCCAGCGCATAGGTGCTCGCCTTGTCGAGAAACTCCTGCAGCGTGCCGACTCTTGAGACCAGCACCATCGAGGCGACCACGACTCCGGCGACGAGCAGAAAGCACAGCAACATGCTCATGCCGATGCGCAGGCTCATGGAGATATTCGGGCGATCGGCCAGGGCTCGCTCCGCGTCGGCGAGCAGTCGCCGGTCTTCGTCGGCCAGGCTGGCCACGCCGGGGTACGGCAGCGACACGGCATTCGAGTTTCGCGGGTCCGAGCCTGGGGAGGTGAGCGCCGTCATCCCAGAACTCCGAGGTGGACTCCAATATCCCGTGCGCGAGACCCCACACCGTTACCGGGCGGCTTGGTACAGTGGGGCGGCTTGCCGTGGATCTCCATCGTTGCACAACCAACTGGCGGAGCGCTCGGACACACACGACGGCACCGCAGTAGGTTTACCACATGGTAGAACGAGCTTCCGTGACCTGTGTCACCGCGCTTGGGGCGCTGTCCCTCGCCCGGAGCGGAGCCGGAACTCACGTTCACTGGTGACGTTTGTCACGGTGAACCTGACGGCCAAGGCGCACCATTTCAAGAGAATTGTTTGCCGCCGCCAGATGGTTTGGCGGTGGGATTCCACAATCGTCAGCGGGTTGCGCCATGCAACTTATCTGCGTATCGCGAGGTAGTTACAGCTGCGGCAAGGCTTTCGCCGAGAGTCTGGCGCGGAAGCTGGGGTGTGCCTGCATCGGCCGCGAGGAGATGCTGGAGCGAGCAACCATTGCCGGCATCGCCGCTGGCAAGCTGGAGATGGCGTGCGTCAATCCGCGTGGACTGAACGAACGCATGATGCTGGAACGGGAACACTACCAGTCGTTCGTCACCAGTTCGCTCGCCGAAATGGCGCTCTCCGGCCCGCTCGTGTATCACGGACTGACCGGGCATTTGCTGTTCAAGGGCATTCCGCACGTCCTGCGCCTGCGCGTGGTCACCGACATGGAGACCCGCATTAAATCGGTGACCAACCGCCTCGGCCTGGATCGCGCCAAAGCCAAGAAATACATCGACGAACTGGAAGAGGACCGCCGCAAGTGGGTGCGGACGTTCTACAACATCGACTGGGAGCAATCGCGGAGCTACGACTTCCTGATCAACGTGGAGCACGCCAACGTGGAGAACGTGGCGTCGGCCTTCTGCGCGGTGGCTCAGCTTCCTGAGTTTCACGAGACGCCGGCGGCGCGCGTTGCCCTGGAGAACCTGCTGCTGGCCAGCCGCTGCCGCGTGGCCCTCGCCGAAGACGACCGCACTTACTATGCCAGTTTCCAGGTGCAGGCAGACCGTGGGAACGTGTCGATTTCCTATCAGCCACGCCACCTCAAGGTGGCCGAGTCGATCGTCCCGGTGGTGGAAAAAGTCCCTGGGGCGCATCATATTTTCGCCACCATGGCGGCAAGCCGAATCCTGTGGATCCAGGAGCACTTCACCCCCACGGGCGAAACTTTTCAACACATAGTCGAGGTGGCCAAGAAATGGGGAGCCGCGGTGGAACTGCTCCGGCTGGAGCCGGCCGAGACCTCATCGGTCGTCGAGCAAGCGACGGCCGGCCAAAACGGCGCCGGCGCTACCCCCGCCGCAACGCGAGAAACCGGCGGCATCGAGGACGATGTGCCGGCAGACCCGCAGGCTAGCCAGTTGCGCGAGGGCGGCGTCGAGGAAACCTTCAACGAGTTGGTCAAGCTGGGCAAGGCGGGCGGCCGGATGGTGGTACAAGGCTCGGTCAACAACTTGTCCAACGCGATCGACCGCTCGATCTCCTACAGCCTGGTGGTGATTGGAGAAGTCTTCCTCGACAAAGGGAAGGCGGCGCGCACCCGGCTGAGTCGAGAGCTGACGAGCACCTTGCAGGAACGGTTGCGGGGAGTCTCCGTGGTCCAAGCCGAAGATATGCAGGAGCGCTTTCTGTTTGGCGCCGCGCAATTGGTCACCATGCTGCTGTGCACGGCGGTGACCGCATTGATCTACGTGGCGGTTTTCACCCATCAACGAGTGGTGCTGGCATTCCTCACACGGCCGGAGATGGCGTGGCGGATAACGGCAGCCATCAGCGTGGTGCTGTTCATTCCTATCGTGGCGTATTTTTCCGGCAAGGCCGTGCACTACCTGCTGAAGTTGATCAAGATGGAATGACGGAATGATGGACTAGCGGAACGGGCGCGCGGACGACAGCAGCGGCGCCGAAAGACGAGAAGGCGGCATGGATTTATTTCCTTACACGCTGAACGCATCGACGATGTTGCAAGTCGTGTTGCTGGGTCTCATCGGCGGCACGCTGAGCGGGTTCATCGGCAGCGGCGGTGCGTTCTTCATGACCCCTGGCATGATGAACCTCGGGGTGCCTGGAGTCATCGCGGTCGGTTCCAACATCACGCACAAGTTCGGTAAGGCGCTGGTCGGCTCCCGCAAGCACGGTGAAATGGGCAACGTCGACAAGAAAATGGCTGTGTTCATGCTCGCCACCGCTGCTATCGGAGTCCGTTTTGCGGTGTGGGTCAACACCGAACTGATTGCCGGGCACACCGTGGGCAGCGCGGTTCGCAAGGAAACGGCGGTTAACCTTTATATCAGCGCGGTCTTTGTTTCGATCCTGGCCATCGTATCGCTTTCCATGTTGCGCGACATTATCGGAGCGTCAAAGAGCGACGTAGCCGGGCCCTCGCGGCGCATCTCCGACTATCTCAACCGGCTGAAGCTGGCGCCCATGATCCATTTCCCGGTGGCCGACGTCAGCGTGTCGCTGTGGATCGTGCTCACGGTTGGACTGGCCACCGGCTACCTGGCCGGAACCATTGGCGTGGGCGGGTTCATCGGCGTGCCCGCCATGATCTACGTATTCGGCATGCCCTCGGCGGTGGCCGCGGGCACGGAGTTGTATCTCGCGGTATTCATGGGAGGCTGGGGAGCGCTGAACTATGTGTTTGAAGGCAAGGTCGATATCCGGCTGACCATGCTGCTCTACCTGGGGTCGCTGATCGGAGTGCACATCGGCACCTACGGCACCAAGGTGGTGAAAGAGGTGATGATCCGGCTGGTAACTTGCCTGATCATCTTGTTCTGCGTGGTTTCCCGGGCCGTCGCCGTCCCCACCTACCTGCGGCAGCTCGGCTGGGTCAAGCTGAACCCCGCCTGGGACCGCTATTTCAACGGAACCAGCAAAGCGCTGCTCTTCGTCAGCGGCATCACCGGGGCGGGAGTGATTCTGGTGCAGGTGGTGCGCGCGTACGTGCGCCGACGAAAGATGTATGCCACCATTGTGGTGGAGCCGGATTTGAAGGAAGCTAAAACGCCGGCATGACTGTTCCCGGCCATCGCAGCCATTCATGCCGCGAAGGGTGACCGTCCATGAGCGAGAGACTGCGTATCCTTCTTGTCGATGACGAGGAGATCGTGAACAAACGGCTCCGGCCCGCCTTGGAACGAGACGGTTACGAGGTGGAGTCGCAGATGGTGGGAAAGAATGCGCTGGCCAGCATTGCCGCCAAAGAGTTCGACGTGGTGGTGACCGACATGCGCATCGACGAGGTGAACGGGCTGCACGTACTGGAGGCGGCGCGCAAGAAGTCGGCCCGAACCAAGGTCGTGCTCATCACCGGCTACGCGACCATGGAACTGGCCCGCGAGGCGGTGTCGAAAGGCGCGTTCGAGGTCCTCGCCAAGCCGTTCAAACCGCAAGACCTGCGCGATGCCATTAGCCGCGCGATTGCCGCGGCCAAGTCGGTTTAGATCCGTGGACTTTTCCCCAGTGCGCTAACCAGTCAGTAGGGGTACCCCCGCCCCCCCCTCGCTATTGGAATCAAAGAGTTACAGCCAAAAACGCTCCAAATCTTTGGTTTTACAGGGGTTATATGCAAAATATTATGGAATAAGGACTTAGCTAGGACGCCCTTCCCCTCACGACAACAAACAGGGTGCGGGATAGCTCCGCACCCTGTTCTTACTCTCTACTTCTATTATATCAATTCCATTTCCCACCCCGGACAACTTTCCCGAGTTTATTTTGTCAAACGAATCAACGAGTTATGGGGAAAATCATTGATACAGCTACTTGACAAGATTTTCCAAAATCGAGAAGTACCTAAAGAGGTTTTGCCCGATGTATCTCGGTTCGTTTCATCGGCGAGTGCCGGGTTCAGGACAGATTGCGAAATATTAGCGCGCGGGCGCGGTGCCCAAACCCCACGTTTCGAAAACCGCGAAAATCCGTTTGTTCGTCCCGCAAATAAATTCTTTGGTGGTGGGTTGGCGGGAAGGATTTTTTGGACTTTTCTGGTTAACTTAGCGCCGTTTTGCTGCAAGTTCGGGCTCTGGGATGGGGGCTTTTGCTTCGTCCCGGCGTCGGACCCCAATTTCGTCCCGATCAAAAAGTCAAGCTTGACAAGAGCGAGGCCAGGGGAGGGGGCTTCCCTTGCGTCATGACTTTTTGCGGAGTCGAACGATGTCGGCGGTTCGGGAGGCCCCCTTCTCGAAAAGCGCGAGAAGGGGCGCACCCCCAGTTTTTCGGTACACCTTCAAAGACAAACCCGGGTTATACTTCCGCGTTAAAGTGGCCCACCCGCCGTGATCCGTGGTGTCTGGCGAGGAGGTCAAAGGCTTTAACCACAGAGGGCACAGAGGAAACCGGGGACTTATAAATGTCGATCTGTTTGACGCACTGCGCTAGTAGGATGGCTTAACTGCCCATCCTTACTTACCAAAATGATAGTACAGAACCCATTCGTTTGTTATTAGACTACTTGCTCGTTCTTAGTTCCTTCGCCTTTGCGACAGCCGCGCTTAGAATCCGATCCACGCCCCTTGCCAGTTCCTCGGGAGTTCGCTCGGGCAGTACGACATCCGGAACTACGCGTTGGCTGGTGGCAACGCAATGACAGACGGGTCCGACCACGGCTTTTCCGGAGTAATGCAGCACGTACCCGTCCGCCAACTCGAGATTTTCTGGAAGGGACAGTCCTCCGCCCGTTTGTGACCCCAAGATTATGGCGGACTTGTATTGCTGAAGGGCATAGGCTGTGAACTCGGCTGCCGAGAAGGTTCCGCTATCCACAAGGAGAACAACCGGCAAGGATCCGGTCCCTGTTTGCCCTTCCCGGTGCCACACCTCGTCCTTTCCATTTCGGTCCCGGAAGAGCAGCACTGGTTCTCCCTCCGAAAAGATGGAAAACACTTTGCCAACTCCACCTCCGCCAGGGTTGCCCCGCAGGTCGAACACGAAGGATCGTGCGCCAGCGTGGGCTAGCTGCTCGAGTCGCACGCGAACCAACGAGGCACTGTCCCTAAGGGCATCCTTGGTTTCCAGGAAAAATTTCAATCGCACATAGCCCACGCTGTCCTCCAACATCCTGCTGTCGACCAAGGGGGCAAGCCAGGTGAACGGTGTAACCTTCAATTCCACGGGATCATTCAGACCGGGGCGGCGGACCTTCCATATCAACTTAGTTCCATGCGCCAAGGGGAAGAAGAAATCCCGACGATTCAACGTGGAAGCTTCCCTCCCATCCATCGCGAGGACCACATCCCCGGGTTTCAACCCAGCCTTGCCTGTGGGGCTAGAAGGATCCACATCCGTTACGACGTACCGTCCGTCCGGTAAAAAGCCCATCGCCGCCCCAATGTCTACAGACGGCAGTCCATCGAGAAAGGGCTCAGCGGCTTTAAGCTGCTCGGGTGAAAACAGCATCGTGTGGGGGTCTTCCGTGGCGGTTATCATGGCTTTGACGGTTCCCCACAAGCATGTGTCCCCCGGCTTCTGCTCCGCGAACACTGCACGGGCGTATCGTTCCAACAGCCGGGAATCGGTCTCAGCATCTGGTGTGAAGGTCGGTACGGGCGCAGCACCCCGGGGTAGGGCTCGAACGGCCGCTTCAGCCAAGCGCTTAGGGTCGCTGGGTGGCAGGTGGAGCGTGGTCAGCGTGGTGTAGGCACGCAAGAGAATCTCAACTTCCATCGCACGCTGGGCGTTGGTCTGGGCCAAGCCCGGCATGTCCAACATCAATATAAGTGCGATCGCCATCATCTTCAGATACTTCATCAGGCTCCTCCTGTTCAGAAAGTACAGCATCGGGCAAGCGGTCTGCACACTTCCGAAACACCCCGTCGTCAGGTGGAAGGTAACGGTCACGGAATTGGCGGAGCAGGCTGGCAATGACGTAAAGCTGCACCTCAATGAGAATCAGCATGAATGCTGCGAAAAGTCCGAAAAAGATAAGCCATTTCCTTTATAACGTTCCAAGAGGGAGCCGCAAAGGGTATAGAAGTTACCACTTGCCTCAGCACTATTTTGCGAGAGGTGGATATTAATGTGATTTCCAGATTTGAGAGGTTCTTCCCGTAGGGATTCTTGGCTTTTAGACACGGCTGCGCCATAGTCCGCCCCAAACCTTCGGCCAGCCCGAGAAACGCAAGGGGTACCCTTGTGAGTAAAGGTTAGACGCGCTTACTGCGGCCCGCGTTTCTCGATCTCTTCCTTCATCACGCCGAAATCCACGGGAAAGCTGGTCACCGGCAGTTGCACGGAGAACGTCGCGCCTTTACCTACTTCCGTTTCCACCGTCAGTTCCC
This sequence comes from Acidobacteriaceae bacterium, assembly GCA_003132325.1. GTDB lineage: Bacteria > Acidobacteriota > Terriglobia > Terriglobales > Acidobacteriaceae > Acidiflorens. Next base: position 31,696 of record PKXK01000188.1, on the reverse strand, counting down.
CGCCGTGCCGACTCAAAATCCCTTTGCAGATCGATAGCCCCAGTCCGACGCCTTTCCCCTTGGGCTTGGTGGTGAAAAAGGGGTCGAAGATCGAGGGCAGGATGTGACTGGGAATTCCCGTCCCGTGGTCCTGGACTCGAATTTCGACGAAGTTTTCGTCTTTGGCGCGGTGGACGGAGACTTCGATGGTGCCTCCTTTGGGAGAAGCGTCCACGGCATTGAGCACTAGATTCAGAACAACCTGCGAGAGTTGCTGGGAATCGCCGTGTACCAAGGGCAGATGAGGCGCCACTTCCAGCGTGGCGCGGACGCCTTTCAGGTGAAGCTGGTTGTGCGACAGGGCCAGCGTCTGCTTGACCACCTCGGCGAGATCGAGCGGTTCGACCTTGCTCTCGCTCTGACGGGTGAAGTCGAGCAAGGCGCCGACGATCTTTTTGGTGCGCTCGGCCTCGTGAATGATGTCGGTGATCATTTCGTGGCGTTCCGCATCGGGGAGGCTGGCATAGTCCTCGAGCAGCAGGTGGCTGGTGAGGGTGATGTTGTTGATGGGATTGTTGAGTTCGTGAGCGACGCCGGCGGTGAGGGTGCCGACCGCGCGCAGTTTGTGCGATTCCACCAGGACGCTCTCGCGGCGGCCCAACTCTTCGACCATGTGGTTGATGGCGATGGCGAGCGCGGAGAATTCGTCGCGATAGCGGCGGCGGGGCAGGATCGGGCTATAGTCGCCGCGGGCGATGCGGCCCAGGTACTCCATGTAGCGGCCGATCGGATCCACGATGCGGCGGATCAGCATGTAACTCATGACCACCATGTAGAGCAGCAGAAAGATCAGCAGGTAGAGTTGCACATGGCGGGAGAACGAGATCATCTTCTCCAGTTCTTCCCGTTCCTTCTCGACCAGATCGGTGGCGAAGGTGACGATGTCGCGGCCGTTTTTGCGAACGTCGACCTCGGCGTTGCGAATCTCATCCAGCCGGGCGGGATCGTCGCGCCGGATGGAAGAGAGGCTGGTGAGGCGATCTTCGTAGGCTTGGAGGCTGGCGCCGATCTGGTTGTAACTCGATGGGCCGACGATTCCTCCGAAACCATCCGCGTTCTCGCGCAAGATGCGCCGGGCCGAGTGCGCCTGTTCGAGGGCGTCGTCGAGGTTGGTGCCGTGCAGAAAGAAGTTCTTTTCGAAGCGGCGGGCCTGGTCGACTTCGAACAGGAACTTGCTGGTGACTTCGTAGAGATGGATCTCGCGTTCGACCCGCGAAGTGGTGGCGGAAGTCAGAAGACCGATGGCCAGGACAATGGCGAAAAGAAAGAAGACACTGAAATAAACCTGCAAACGGATGCTGAAAACGGGCCGTTCCTTGAGCGCTTTCTCGGCGGCCCGAATTTCGGGCTCAGGCTTACTCATGGGAAACTCCCGCGGGGGCCGTGCCCGCCGCTTGATCCAGAGGGATGCCCAACTCGGCGGCGGCGCGTGTTACGACCGAGCGCAGATCGTCGGGGGTAAAGGGCTTGGCAATGAAATCGAAAGCGCCCTTCTCCATCGCACTTTGGGCCATGGACATCATGGCATAGCCGGTGATCATGACGACTTTGGCCCGGGGAAATCGCTGCCGCACGCGCTCCAGCACCTGGAGGCCGTCAATCTCACCCATGACGATGTCGGAGATGACGACGTCGAATTCTTTTTCGTCGAGGCGGCGAAACGCGAGGGCGGGATCGTCGTAGGCTTCGACCTCGCAGCCCATCTTGCTGAGCGCCAGTTTCAGACGCTTGCCCACGATCGGCTCATCGTCCAGCACCAGCACCTGGAGTTTTGGCATCGGGTGTTCTCCCTGACGCCCCAGTCTGCGTCGAGGCGGAAGAATATGCAACCCTGTCTTGGCGGCTCCATGTTTTCGGATCACAGTTTTCGGATCCCACCCTGTTTTCCTTCGCCGCAGGTGGATTTCGGCTGCGACGTTTCCGATTCCATGGGTGGAGCGGTTGTTTTCCCGCGGTGTAGTATAATCAGCCAGGATGTGGGGGAGAGCGAATCTGCTTCGTGGCGAAAAGAAACGGTTTTCAGTCCGGCATGTAGTCGTGCTGGTCGCCATCTTGGCGATTTGCGTCAGTGTTACGACCCGCATGTTCCACAGTTTCGATTTCGACCATCCTAGCGCTCACGCCGATCCGTCGCATGCGATACGACAGCATCTCGACGCAGATGCGTTTGTTGTAACGCGCCCCGTCTCGATCGTGGGCACCATGCTGCTCCCGGTGGCAAAGCCACACGCTCCGCCTGTCGATGTGCAGGTCCCGACGTTCGAGCTCACGGAATCTCTCTACAATCGTCCTCCTCCCTCGATTTCCCTTCTGTAACTGACCGCCAAATCAATCCATTGCTTGTGAGTGCAGGCCAGGTTTCTTCCGGTCCTTTTCCTGGAAGCTGACAGTCGGTTGAGTAGTGCGGAAGCCCGTTTTGGGGAGATTTTTCAGTAACTGGGATTGGAGAGAGTAGATGCGATTCAAGCGAAGCTACATCGTCATCACCGTCGCTGTTATAACGGTGGTTGGCTGGTTCCTTATCGAGTTTCCCGGGCACAGGGCGCGGGCGAGCCGAGAAGACCAGTCGATGGTGCCTACGGTCGCAGTGGCGTTAGCTAGCCGGGGCCCAATCCGCAGTTCCATCACATTGTCAGGCGCCTTCCGGCCGTATCAGGAAGTCGACGTCCACGCCAAAGTTGCCGGCTATATCCGGCACATCTATGTCGACGTGGGCGACAAGGTGAAAGAGAAACAGACACTGGCCATTCTGGAAGTTCCCGAACTGAACGCGCAGGTTGCGGGTGCGAATGCCGACATTCGGCGCAGTGAGGATGCGATCCACCGGGCGGAACAAGATGTGAAACGAGCGGAGTCAACCTACGCTGCCTACCATGCCGCTTATACACGGCTGAAGCAGGCGTCGGCGGCTCGCCCCGGTTTAATTGCCGAACAGGAACTCGACGACTCGATGGCCCACGATCACGAGGCCGAAGCGCAAGTAGGCAGCGCTCGCGCCGCGCTGGCGGAAGCGCAAAGCCAACTCTCCATGGCCAAGGCCACCCAGGATCGCTACGCCTCGCTCCAAGCGTACTCGCGCATTACGGCTCCCTTCAGCGGAGTGGTAACCAAGCGTTACGCGGATACCGGCTCGCTCATCCAAGCCGGCACCGCATCGGATACGCAAGCCATGCCCGTCGTCAGACTGGTGGAATGGTCGCGGCTGCGTCTGGTTGTCCCAGTGCCTGAGTCTGCCGTTCCCGATCTGCAACTCGGACAAGCCATCGATGTGGTCGTTCCGGCTCTAGGCCGCACCATCAAGGGAAAGGTCGCGCGCTTCGCCGATGCGCTCAACGAAGAAACCCGCACCATGCATACCGAGATCGATGTGGAGAATCCCGACGATACGCTGGTGGGGGGCATGTACGCCGAAACGACCCTGGTGCTGCACCAGAAAGACAGTGTCCTTACCGTGCCGATTCAAGCGGTAAAACGTATCGGAACGAACGGCACCGTTTTCGTCGTGGACAAGTCGGGCATCGTAGGGGAACGTTCCATCAAGCTGGGAGTGGATAGCGGCGCGCGCATCGAGGTGACCTCCGGGGTTAGCGATGGCGACCAGGTCATCGTCGGCAACCTGAACGCCGTGCAAGCGGGACAGCGTGTTCGGCCAAAACTGGTTGCCCAAAACCAGGCGGCGGAGGGTCAGTACTAATGTCCAGCTTTGCCATTCGCTATCCCTACTTCATTATTGTTGGCTGCCTCATCGTCGCCATTGTCGGCGGAGTCACCCTGGTGCGAATGCCGGTCGACCTGTTTCCTCCGATCAACATTCCCGTGGTCGTGGTGGCGACGTTCTATTCCGGTATGCCACCGGAGCAGATTGAAACCGATATCACTGGACGGTTTGAGCGTTTCTTTACGCTCGGCAGCAACATCGATCACATGGAATCGCGTTCTCTGCCGGGCGTGAGCCTGATCAAAATCTATTTCCAGCCGGGCACCGACCCGGACGCCGACCTTAGCGAGGTTTCCAGTCTCGCCATGGCCGATCTGCGCAAACTGCCACCCGGAACGCTTCCGCCGGTTGTGCTCAAGTTCGATGCGTCCAGCTTGCCCGTTTGCCTGATCACTCTGAAGGGACAAGGGCTCAATGAAACCAAGCTCCGCGACCTGGGTCAATACGATGTTCGAAATCAGGTCGCCAATGTTCCCGGCGCTTCCGTGCCGCAGCCCTTCGGCGGCCGCTACCGGCAGATCATGGTCTACGTCGATCCGCTCAAGTTGGAAGCACGCCAGCTCAGCGTGATGGACGTGGTTCGCACCGTGAATGACAGCAACCTGATTCTCCCCGCGGGCGACGTCCGCATCGGGCCGATTGACTACAACCTTTACACCAACAGCCAGCTGCCGACGACCGGCGAGATCAACCGTCTCCCCCTGAAGACCGTGAATGGCTCATCGGTCCTGGTCCAAGACATCGGCAAAGCCATGGATGCGCATGAAATCCAGACCAACGTGGTGCGGGTGGACGGCCAGAGTTCGGTGTATCTGCCAATTCTGAAACAGGGGGGCGACACCAACACGATCGCGGTGGTCAACGGCATCAAGGAGGCGGTTGCCAATCTCACGGACGTGCCCAAAGAACTGGTAGCGAAGGTGGTATTCGATCAGTCGATTTTCGTGAAGAAAGCGATTGAAAACCTGCTGCACGAAGGCGGGATTGGGCTGATCCTGACGGGACTCATGATCCTGCTGTTCCTCGGAAGCATGCGGGCCACGGCGGCGGTATTCCTGTCGATTCCGCTATCGGCCCTAGCCGCCTTCATGGCCATCAGCGCCGGCGGCGGCACCGTCAACACGATGGTGCTCGGAGGGCTCGCGCTGGCTTTCTCTCGTCTGATCGACAACTCGGTGGTGGTGCTCGAGAACATTTTCCGCCATCTCGAACTGGGCGAACCGCCAGCCGTTGCGGCCGAAAAAGGCGGACAGGAAGTTTCCCTGGCCGTTCTGGCAGCCACGCTGGCGACCGCCGTCGTTTTCTTCCCGGTAGTCTTCTTGAGCGGGGTGAGCCGCTTTCTTTTTACCGCGCTAGCCTCTGCCGTGGTGCTTTCGCTCGCGGCTTCGTATGTGGTCGCCATGACGGTGGTGCCGCTGTTTTGTGCCAAGCTGATCAAGGGAGGGCACATCGTCCATGAGCATAAAGTGAGGGATTCGTTCTACGGCAGAGTTTTCACAATTTTCAATCGATACTTTGAGAAGATGGTTCACCGCTACGATCACACGCTGGGCCGTGCCTTGCTTCGGCCCGCGGCAACGAGTCTTGGGTTGGTGGGCGTTTCCCTGCTGTGTTTCTCCCTGTATCCGCTACTGGGCGTTGCCTATTTTCCACGCACCGATCCCGGGCAATTCCTGATTAATCTGAAGGCGCCCTCCGGTACGCGGCTGGAACTCACCGAGAACTACATCGCGCAAGTCGAGGACCTGATCCGCCGCACCGTGCCGCCCAACGAACTGGGGATGATCGTCTCCAACATCGGGGTGACGCCGGGATTTTCGGCAATCTACACACCCAATTCCGGACAGCACACGGCGTTCGTGCAAGTCAGTCTGAAAGATGGCCACAAAGTCGGCAGCTACGAATACATGAATCGCGTGCGCCGGGCACTCAATGAGGATCTGCCACAACTCAGCGCCTACTTTCAATCGGGCGGATTGGTCGATTCCGTGCTAAACCTGGGTCTCCCCGCGCCGATCGACGTGCAGGTGAGTGGCATGGATCTCGACAAGACATATGCCGTCGCCGCCCAGATCGGAAATCGCGTCCGGCGTTTGAAGGGAGTAAGCGACGTCCTGATCCCCCAGGATATCGACTATCCGGCCCTGCAACTTAATATCGACCGCGAGCGAGCAAGCTTGGTTGGCCTCAATCAAAAGGAAGTGGTGGACAACGTGATTACCGCCCTGACCTCGAACGGGATGATCGCTCCCAGCTACTGGGTCGATCCGAAATCGGGCAACGACTACATGCTGACCGTGCAGTATCCGGAAGATGAAGTGCGCACTCTGAATGACTTGAAACAAATCCCCATTCGCGCTTCCAATGGCCGGCGCACAACGCAACTCGACAGCGTCGCCGATATCACGGCGATCGAGTCCCCCACCGAGGTGGATCACTACCAACTGCGCCGCGTGGTGGATGTCTACGTGGCTCCCACCAAAGAAGATTTGGGCGCCCTGGCCACGGCCATCGACAGGGTGGTCAAGCAAACCACCCTTCCGGCAGGGGTTCACGTGGCGCTGCGCGGTTCCGTGCAGGGCATGCGCTCGTCGTTCCGCAGCTTTGGGCTCGGCCTCATCCTTTCCGTCGTCTTGGTGTACCTGATCCTGGTGGCGCAATTCGCTTCGTTTGTCGACCCCCTTATCATCCTCCTCGCCATTCCACCCGGACTGGCGGGGGTGCTGCTGTTCCTGTTGGCGACGGGAACGACGCTGAACATCATGTCGCTGATGGGCATCGTCATGATGGTCGGGATCGTAGTTTCCAACAGCATTCTGATCGTCGAATTTACGCGCCAAATGCGCGCGCGCGGCGCTCCCCTGCGGGAAGCCACGGCCGTGGCATCGCGGCTCCGGCTGCGGCCCGTGTTGATGACTTCGCTTGCGACGCTGCTCGGTTTGATTCCCATGGCCATGAAACTGGGAACCGGCGCCGAGGCATACGCTCCGCTGGCCCGCTCCATCATTGGAGGACTGCTGGTTTCTGTCGTCGTGACCGTCTATCTCGTGCCCGCAGCCTATCTGTGGATTCACCGCAAGGAAGAGACTGCCACTCCCGAGGTGGCGGCATGATTCCAAAACTCGCCCTGCTCTCCTGTTTTGTTGCGTTGACAACTCTCTGTATGGGCCAATCCGCGGTGGCCGTTCAATCGCTTCCCGATGCTCCGGAAGCCTCCAGCGCAGTGCATTCGGAAACGCAGACCGCAGCCCAGCCTTCGCCGATTCCACCGGCTTCGCATTCCAATGGACCGGCCGGACAGGCGGCGACACGGGTTCGCCTGACGCTCAAAGAAGCCGAGACGCTGGTGATCAAAACCAACCCGCAAATTACCGCTGCGCGCCTGCAGGCTCTTGCCGCCCAGCAAGTGACTCGCGAGACACGCTCCGGCTACTGGCCTACGGCGACGGCAAACTTGACGGCGGTCGACTCCGAAGCCAACAGCCGGATTGCGGCCGGAGGCTTAAACAACCCGATCATCTTCGAGCGAGCGGCCGGAGGGGCCGCAGTCAGTCAGTTGATTACGGATTTTGGGCACACGAAAAACCTGGTTGCCAGTGCAAACTTCTCTGCCAAAGCCGAAGACCAGAACGCTCTAGCCACGCGCGAGCAGATACTGCTGGCCGTCGATCAAGCGTTCTATGGAGTGCTCCAGGCGCAAGCCGTGTTGAGGGTAGCGGACGAGACCGTCGCCAACCGCCAAGTGGTGGTTGACCAGGTGCAGGCCCTAACGAAGAGCTTGTTAAAATCCGAACTCGATCTCAGTTTTGCCCAGGTCAATCTTGCACAGGCGAAGTTGCTTCTGCTCGACGCGCAAAACAACGAGAAGGGCGCCCAGGCTGCTCTCGCCGCACTCTTGGGCTACGTCACTCCGTGGCAGTTCGACGTCGTCGACGAACCGGCCGCGACCAGCGCTCCGCCCACCAATCTTGACGACCTGATTCAGCAAGCTTTCGTCTACCGGCCGGAGCTGCAGGCGATCAATTTCCAATATCAATCGGCAGAGAAATTGAAAACCGCCGCGAGAGATTCCTTTTTCCCTACCATCGCCGCATTGGGCGCGGTCGGCGGGACGCCTGTGCGGGACTATCACCTTTCGCCGTGGTACGGCGCCGCCGGGGTCAACATGGAAATCCCTGTCTTCAACGGGTTTCTATTTTCCGCGCGCGAGAAGGAAGCCGACTTGCGAGCGCAAGCCGTGCGGCAGCGATCAATTGACTTGCGCAACACGATTGCCAGAGACGTCCGCACCAGTTGGCTGAATGCCAACACCGCCTATGATCGCCTCGACGTGACCAATCAACTTCTCAAGCAGGCAAACCTTGCCTTGGACTTGGCGCAGACGCGCTACAAACTCGGCCTGAGCTCGATTGTGGAACTCAGCCAGGCCCAACTGCAGCAGACGCAAGCGGAAATCACGGAGTCGCAAGCGGGTTATGAGTACCGGATGGCTGCGGCGATTCTGCGGTATCAAACCAGCGGTCTCTAAATTGTCTGCTCTTTAATTGAGACATCAAAGCCGAGCGGCGATGTCCTCGGCAGCAGATTCAATAAGTGAAATGGTAGGCACGTGGGGACTCGAACCCCAGACCTCTACCGTGTCAAGGTAGCGCTCTAACCAACTGAGCTACGCGCCTACAGTGAGCCGTTTCAATAGCTTAGCAAACTTCTGCTAACGGCCGAAGACGGAAATCACCTGTAAAACGTCACCTGTAAAACTCAGTTTACCGCGTTCGAACCGTTTTGGCACCGCTTGGAACCGCCCGCATACATGATACTGCGCTCGCGGTTGGCATGCTCTGGGTGTTTAGCGACTAGCGCCTCCGCAAGCTCGGACAGGCGGAATCGCCACGTCCGGCGCTTGCCGCGACCCATTGGATGGCCAGGAATTTCTCCATCACGCGCGATCTCCAGGACCCGGCGGTGCGTGATGCCAAGGAATTCTGCGGCTCCGTCAGCATCCACAAACGGAAGAGACCGGGGCGAGAGTCGTCTGCCCGCGACGAGATGGACGACCTTGCCGCGCATCCGCGTTTCCATTTCCCGCTTGGCCCTTGACCACTGGAATCTGGCCGATCCATTCGGCCGAAACGAGTCTCAAACCTGGCTCTGTGCAAGCAAATTGCATTGAGTGCAACAAACTTTCACCGCTCAAGATTTGCATCGGCCCAGAGCTGAATTCCATTGACAAGCGGGCCGTTCGAGGGCAAGATGCGTCAACTGGGGTTGTAGGGGTCTTCGACGACGAGGCGTTGGGATGCAGATGCGAGCGTGGTTTTCGGCTCGCGCCAAGACTTTTGTCAACCTCGGGTTCCCCCTTCCCGATCCCAGGTTTTTGTTTCGAGCCCAGGTGGAAAATTCCCCAGGAGGGAATACGCCATGACTGCAAATTTCCGCACCCTGACGAGAGAAAAGAGAGAGGTTCCCATGAAAACGCCTCATCCCTCGACGTTACCTTGTCTATTTACGACCAGAGCTTCCGGAGGAGGAATAAAACGATGAATAGCCTTAGAGCAGTGATCCGCGCCGGGTCATTCGCCCTGTTTGTCTTGGTATTGAGCATTACCGCTCGTGCAAGCGAGTGGCAACGGGGAGACGTTTTCGTAGCTATCGGCAACGGTCAGTACCAGGTTTGGCGTCAGGGGGGCGAAGGTTACACCCTGATAGAGACCCTGACCGATGGCTCAGGATCATCGGGGAAAAACGGCAGCGGCGGCAACGGATATACCACTGGCTGCGCGTTCGATTCAACTGGCCATCTTTACACCACGAACTTCACTAACGCAAACGTCTACAAGTTCAACATTCCCGACCCGCATACGGTTTCGCAGACGATTGCTCCCAGTTCAGGGGCGCTCAGCAGCGAATCTATCGTGTTCGACGGGCAGGGAAACTTTTTCGTCGGACATGCTGACGGAACTCACGTAGTGGACAAGTTCGCCCCGACGGGTGCGTTTATACAGTCGTTCACTGTAGTCACTCAAGATCGAGGCTCAGACTGGGTTGAGCTCTCCGCCGACGGCAACACCCTCTATTACACGTCTGAAGGCCAGAGCATAAAAAGTTTCAACTTGTCGACCAACACACAGAATCCGGATTTCTTTACGGAGGATGGGGGTGGACCGTTTTACACGGTTCGGATTCTGCCTCCGAGCTTTGGCACCTTCGCCGGCGACTTTCTCGTGGCCGATACGGCCGACGTCAAGCGGATCTCCTTGTCAGATGGCGCCTTTGTGGCTCAGACCTATACGATCCCCGGTCAATCTTCGTTGTTCGCATTAAGCCTCGACACCAACGGGACATCGTTCTGGGTCGGCGACCTTGGAACTGGAGAATTCTCCAGGATCAATATCTCCTCGGGGCTGATCGAGGTCGGCCCTATCGCCACAGGAGCGATTCCGAATCTGACCGACACAGCGACCCTGGGCGGCATCTGCGTCAATGGTTTAGCTACCGCCGCGCAGCCGCAGCCTGTCGTTCAGACGATTACGCTATACCCGCCCCCGAACAACACTGGGACGGTCTACAATGACAATAATAGCAACTCATGGCAGACAACTCTAAACGGGCTCACCACTACCGCTCATGTAACCATCGCTTTTACCGAGGTACCCCAATCCGCGGGGAACTCTGATATTCCCGGCTACGGATCGTGCGAGCTCGCGTCCGCCGATGGTACCAAGTGCGTGGTACATCAGATCAGCGTGGACACTACGAGCTTCTCCTCGATTGATTTCTACCATCACTGGAAATTCAAGCCCCCCACGCCCATTAACCCGCGAATGATCAAGAACGGATCCACGGACATCACGACGGCGGTCTACTCGGATCCCGGCACCAAAGGGACAACCAACACGCCCTCCACCTACCTGGATAATGAGGCACCCAAGACGACCGGCAGTTCTTGTGGGTTCCTCTTCCCGCCCAATAACGTCACCTGGGAAGCGGAATACCCGCTCACGTTCGCCTTCACGGCAGTAGCAAACGGCAAGAAGTGCAGCAGAGGCCCCTACCTGACCAACCTGAGGCCGGTTATCTCCTTGGGGCTAATTGGGAAATCGGGGGCTGTTACCCCAATAACGCTGCCGTCCACGTCATTCCAGGATTTCCTCGGGCTCGGGATTTGGTACTACGTCTTACCTACGAGGACTCTGCAACCCGGAACGTACGTGGTGAGCGTATTCGATCAATTGAACCAAATACCCGCGTTCTCGGAGCAGATCCATATCGTGCCCGAGAACTGACAACCAGCACACCCAAATCATGCAGGATACCAAGCCGGGCCGGTTGGCCCGGCTTTTTCATGGTTGGGAGGGAGTTGACCAGCGGCTCGCTTCGTTATAGACGGAATTCAGATCGGAGCGCTGTAGTACCTTTTCAGCTCCGGCTTCTTTGCGGATTTCATCCAGCAAGCGAACCGACTCCTTGTAATGTGGCCCCGCTTCTTTTTGGCTGCCGGAGAGACGAAGCGCCGTTCCCAGCAGATACTGGATTTGTGCGGTCAACAGTCGCAGTCCCAGTTTGTCACTTCTCACCAGGATGCGCTCAAGATCCTGTCGAGTTCGGGAGTAATCCTTCAAGGCCAACTCCGTTTGCGCCAGGTAAAGTGAGGCCTCTATGGAGAGATACTTCAGTCCGGCCGCATCGGCTTCCTGCGCCAGTGACTTCAGTCCCGCAATCGCGTTTTTCGGCGCACCTTCCTTCGCCGCAACCTTGAAGAGATTAAGATTGGATAGGAGCACGGCGTGGCGGTCGTTGCTACGCGACGCTGCTTGCACCGCTTGCTGATACAGCCGTCGGGCACCCCGCAGGTCACCGCGATAAAAGAATGAATCCCCTTGGAAATCGAGCGTCTGGGCAATAAGCCCCTGGTTCTTTAACCCTCGAGCTAAGCTGAGTGCCTCATCCAAATACTCCTGCGCCTCGTCCCCCCGCCCGGCTTGTGCCAATGCATGACCGTAGCCGCCCAGGATCTCGGCCATCCAGAAGCTCCGGTCCTGGAGCTCCCGGAAAGTCTTCAAAGCATCTTGCTTCGAGGAGACCGCTGCACCGTAACGAGCCTGGTATTCGAATATGGTCCCCATGCTGTAAGACTCTTTGGCGGCGCCGGACTTGTCGTCGGCACTGCGATAGAGCTGGAGTGCCTCCAGGTACTGGTCCAGAGCCTTGTCGAATTGCCCAGTCTTGGCAGAGGTCTCAGCCAGGTTATGGAGTGTGTCGGCCGTGTCGCCTGGCACCTTGAACTTCTGCCGGAGCTGCAGCGCCTGCTCAAAATATGTACGCCCATTGTCGTAATCGCCCTGGGACAGGTAGGCGAGTCCGATGTTGTTCAGGCATAGCGCCTGGTAATCCTCGTTCCCGACATCGCGCTGGATCTGCAGGGACTCCTTGTATAACTTCAGCGCCTCGTTGTAGCGTCCGCCATCCTGGTAGTAACCGCCGAGGTCGATCAACGTGTCGCCAACGCCCTTCTTGTCCCCAATATCGCGCCGCAATTCCAAGGCTTCCTGATAGCTGGCCAAGGCGGCTTCCGGCTTGCCCAGGGTGGCCTGAACCTGAGCCAGTTCATTCAAGCTGATGGCCATGCCTTTCTTCTGACCCAAACGCCGCTTGATCACAAGCGAGTCCTGCAGATAGCGGGCTGCATCATCCAACTTATTAAGTATCTTGTAAGCCACGCCCATGGCGTTGAGAATGGCCGCTCGTTCCTCCTGGTTCTCGAGCTGTATGGCTAAGGTGAGAGCGCGATTCAGGTATTCGAGGCTGGCCTGCGAATTACCACTGCGAATTTCCAGCCGTCCCATGGCCAGCAGTATTTCCACGTTCTTGGGATCATGCTCTAGGAGCTGCTTGTATAATTCACGGCCTTTATCAAACGCACTGGTTGCCGAGTACAGGCCGGCCAGGTCAGACAGAAGGTCGGGGTCATTCGGGGAGACCTTGACCAGTGTTTCGTACGCCTCGATCGCCTTCGCGTTGTCATTCGTAATGCGGGCGTGGTTAGCTGAGATCAGGTACTTTTCCCGTGCCGGCAAACCCTGACTCAAGTCCATGGACCGGCGCGAGGCCTGGTCTGCCTCATTGTCGTAGCCCAAGTTCGCATAAGTCTGGGCCAGCCTGGAATATGCAAGTGCGAACTCGGGATCCGCCTTCACCGATTCCTGTAGCCGTTTCAAAGCTGCCAGATTGTTCCCCTGCCGCACGAGTTCGAGCCCCTCGTTGTAGAAGCGAAGCGCGTCCAGCGACGTCGAGGTCGGCTTGAACGATTGTCCCTGCAATTCCTTAATCAGCTGTGGCGAAAGCGCGAGGTGTTCGCGAATGCTCTGGGCCAACCGGTCAATGGTGGCAAGCAGGTCGTTCTGGTTTGAAGCTTCCGCTTTTAGGGTGGCGCTACGTTCATGCTTCAAGTCCTGCAATGTAGCGTCAATACGGATTTGGTCGCCAAACTTAGCGTACTGACCCCAAACCACCGTATCAGCATTGCTGAACTCCGCCACACGACGCACGTTGGATGGATCGAGTGTAGAACCCGCGCCTAGGTGCAAGTCGGCGAGCACTTGATTGAGCCGATTGGGTGAAACAGTGCGCAATCTCGAGGACTGCCCCACGTCCGTGGTCAGCATTTGCTCCAGACTGGAGCCCAGCCAATCCAGACTGGGATCGCCGGAAGCGTTGCGAAAAGGCAGAATGGCCAGCGAAACCACCGGGCCGGATGGGGCTCGGGCGGTGGTGGGACGGAACAGCTTGTCTCGGAACAGGAAGCCGACAATCGCCAGCACGAGCACCGCTGCGACTCCGCCGATCCAGTGCCAGGGAATGGTTTGTCCCCAGGGCCGGCTGCTGCTGGGGAAGTTCAATGTGGCTGCGGCGCGTCCGCCCTGCCAGGCTTCGAGGTCGGTCAGGATCTCGCCCACGTGCTGATAGCGGTCCGGAAGTTTCGGTTCCAGGCACTTGCCGACAATATCGCTGAGCGCATGTGGAATGCTGGGGCTGTGCTTGGAAACTGGGGCAGCGCGTTCATGGGTGCGCTTGAGCAAACTTGCCAACGCGCTGTCCGCTTGGTAGGGCATCTTGCCGGTCAGCAACTCGTAAAAAATCAGTCCAACCGCGAACAGGTCGGAACGTTCGTCCAGGGGCATGCCCAGTCCCTGTTCCGGCGACATGTACTCCATGGTGCCCACGATGGCGCCGGTCTGAGTCATGCCGTCGTGGCTGTCCAGCAAGCGCGCCAGGCCGAAGTCCATGACTACGACCCGCCCCTGTTTGTCGCGCATGATGTTTTGCGGCTTAAGATCCCGATGAATGACGCCTACGGCATGGGCTGCTTCCAGGGCGCGGCAGACCTGCCGCATGATTTCCACCGCTTCCTCTGGAGAAAATATCTTTTGCTGGACGATCAGGCTGCGCAGGTCCTGGCCCTCGATGTACTCCATGGTGATGAACTTGATTCCATCGGCATCGCCCAGGTCGTAAATGCGGACCACGTTCTTGTGCGTGACCTGATGGGACAGCACAAGCTCCTGCTTGAAGCGCTCAAGAATGGAGGAATTTCCAGCCAGTTCCGGACGGATCACTTTAAGCGCGACCATGCGATTCACTTCGCGATCCCGCGCGCGGTAAACCGCCCCCATGCCTCCCTCACCAAGAAGCTGCAGGATTTCGTATCGGCGCCCCAGTATGGTGCCGGGCCGCAAGAGGGTTGGGTTGTTCAAGTCGGGAGGGTGACTCGTTTTCGCACTGCCCGCGGGAGTTCCTTCCGCAATAGTAGGAGCATCCGAAGCGAGTTCAAGAAGAGTCGGGGACGATCCCGAAGGGAAAGTGTCTGGGGCTGGAGATGAGCCAAAGTCCGAGGGGGATTTTACCGCAGCAGTACCTTCCGCCTTGGTTGGCTGGTCATCAGGACGGCGCACATCGCGTCCTTCCATGGCTCTGTCTCCGCAAAAAAGAACGAGGGGGATGTCGACAGAAAGCGCGCCAGTCTTGCCGCACCCGCCCAAGTGTAACTGGCGGAACCTGCCGCTCGGTTAACGGAGTATACAATACCGGCGCGTCTCTGCGTTAGCTGGTTTTGGCTCGCTCCCACCGTGCTCGGCGAGGCGTCCTGGTACCCCTCCAGTTTGGTCCGATGCTCCGATGGCTTTTGCATATCTGTGCGCATGACCAACTGCGGCGCCCGAGGTGGTTCAAGCGCGAAGGCGACGTTCGACACACATTGATGTCTTTCGGCTTCTGCCACGGCGATGGCTGGTTCGACATCCTCTGGCGGTTGTGCGAGGACTTGGAACCTCTGGTCGCCGAATTCGAGGCAGCCGGACACCAGTTTGAAGTACTGCTAGTGAAAGAGAAATTTGGCGAGTTGCGCATCTACGTGACTCATGCGAATGACGCCATTAGCCGACGCCTCGAAACCGCCGAACGGGAGTCCTTCCGCGCCTGCGAGGTTTGCGGCCAGCCGGGAAAACGGCGGGAAGGCGGTTGGATTAAGACCCTGTGCCGCGAGCATGCCAGCGCACACGGAGCAGAAATCTGATGGCAAAGAGCTTTCCGGAAGAAAGAAGGAGCTAGTCATGCAAATCGGCGAGCCGCTTCGAACCATCGTCGTGGAGCCGCTTCGAACCATCGTCGTGGAGCCGCTTCGAACATCGTCGTGGAACCACTTGAGCTTCCGGTGAACCAGCCGACAGCCGAACCTGAAACTGTTCCTGCTTCAGCGCAGCCTGAGCCCGAGCAGGTGCCAGTCGCGCAGTGAACATTCCCGATTACATCTCGCCTGTCGTCGGGTACCGCGTTTGGCAGTGGAACGCCGCCGGTCTCAAGTCGCTCAACGGTGAGCCGTGGCTTCCGGGTCGGCCGCTTGCGGCGGGATGCAGGGCTGCTGTTCGCGGAACAATCGTCGGTCGTCCGAAAGCCGTGCATGGCGCTCACGAACTCCCGCACTCGGACTGCACTTGCGGCGTCTACGCGGCGAAGAACCTTGAGCACCTGCGCCAGTTCGGCTACGAGGGGCGCGGTATCCACGGCGAAGTCTACCTGTGGGGCACAGTGGTGGAGCACAAACTTGGGTGGCGTGCCCAGTTCGCGTATCCCAAGAGTTTGTTCCTGCCGCCTGACACAATCCCGTTCACGCTGACACAAATAGACGCCCGGCTGAAAGCTCTGATCGCGTTTGGCGCCGACATTTTCATACTTGGCGAACACGAGAGCATCCGTTTCTGGAGGAACGGCTCAGGTTTCGACGCGGCGGGATTGGACTGCTTGATCAAGACGCGCAAGGAATACTACGTCCGCCGCCAATGGGAGCGCACCCTGAAAAAGGGCGACCGCGTGGCAGTGCTCGGTCGCGGAATCGCTGTGGTCGAGCAAGCTGGCAATAAAGAGGTTGTGGTCGTATTGTGGAACAGGCTCGTGCTGAGGATTGCCCGCAAGGACATCGTCCTGAATCAGCAGAACATGCGCGGGGAGTGCGAAGCCAACAACGGCTCGGGTGTGATAGATCGAACTTGACCTTGCACGCCCGGCCATTAGGCCAAGTCTGTCAGATACTCTATATCGAGCCCTTACAACTTCCGGTTAGCGCTTCGCTCGGGAGGAATCTCGGTGATTTTCAGCGGCAGATCTCCCAGAAGCGGACTTCTGGCCCGGAATAATTTCCGGATAGACCGCGATCCGACCGGAACCGGTGCCGACGACGCTCCGATCGCCGTTAACTCCGAGGTCGGGATTTCTGACTCGACGGCGTGATGCCTTGCTGCCCCTCGGTTTTGAAGATCACACAGTGTGTTCTGAATGGTTATGAAAATTCTCTACTCCACCTGATTTTTCAAGGACTTTCCAGGATGACATTCTGCCTCGTTCTGATCCCAATAGACCCTTTTTGACCGTAGAACTATCACGTTTTTATCACCGCATCGTTGTCCGCATGAATGCTCGTGATTAACCTGAGCTTGAATATAGCCGGAGACGCGACCCCCACTGTATCCACCGATCCACTTCAGCGTAGATCGTGTCTTGCTCGTAGCGATGTTCGTTTTGGACGTACACTCCTGACTCAATGGGTACGCGATCTTCAGTTCTGAACGAGCAAAGAACCACAGCGGTGGTTGTCCCACGGACCTCGAACAAGTGGCAAAGCACGCCTTGGCGCTTGCAGTGCACACTCGAGCCTACGACCGACGGATTATGAGTCGCCAAACCGAGACGGACTCCAAAAGACGAAAAGGGGACGGCGCTCACCTAGCCATCCCCCAACTCGTGAGTCTTAGAAACTGGCGGTGTGTTAGGGGCCGCTGTTCCCGCAATTTGCGTCCGGGGTTGAGCCGGAGAATGTGCACTGATTGTTAAGAGAAAAAGTGCACGAGGATCGATACAATGCGGAATTACCTCCAAAGGGGTCTGGTAGGATAATGAAGCCCGATACGGGGGACCCATTGGGAAAGGGATTCGCCAGGACGTTCTCGACTACGACCGCTGGACATTGAACATCGATGCCAAACTCGGCCTGAGCGACGGAGTTGCCCCTGATGACGGCGTTACCAGAAGCGTGGATGCCAATTGCACTGAGGGGGCAGGAGACACAGGGGAAGGTCACGCGATTGTCCTGAACGCGGCTACTGGGTCCAATCGTGATTCCCGATGCGCCAGCAACGACAACATTGGTCTGAATTGTGACATCAGACACAAGCGAGTTGGAAGCGCTGCCAAGCTGAACCCCACAATCGCCGCCAGACAGAATCCCGTTCTGGATACGAATGAGGGATAGTGAGCCAATTGATTTGATCGAGCAGATGCTGGGGGTAGACCCCGACGCGGGGAGCACAATGGTGAACCCGTTCAGGTCCAAAGATACATTAGAGGCAGTAATTTCTATGCCATCCGTGCCGGAAGGCACGTTCAAATCCCCCGACAAACGGTAGCTGCCTGATGTACAAATGGTAACAGGGAAACCCGCTGTGTCACATGACGTAATCCCCCCTGCGATGGCTTCCGCTTGATTAATCAGAACGACGCCGGCATCCTTACTCACCGCCGCGCCAGCCACGCCAACCCACACCAGTAGTATGGAGAGAAGGGTCAAAAGCCCGAGGCGAGACATCCCGGTTGAACGATGCGATTTCATTGGATCCAAGACCGCGAATTTCCGTTTCATAGATTCTCCTTTTTTCGAGCAGTTTCTTGAGCGCCGCCGCAGAGATCGCTAACCTGGGATGTTCGCTTGCCGTCTTCCCTCCCCACGATCCAAACTCGGCCTCTATCTAGATAACGCGAAGAAATCAGGGAAAAAGGTCCAAATTTCTTTCAAATAGTCCGGTTAGCGGTTCTAGCTTCCTGCACCAAGAAGCTCCAACCGGGCCAAAACAAAGGCGTAAACCCCCTTTTCTTTGCATTCGACTGGATATATACTTCCGCCCGTAGAGATCGCGATCTTTGGGGTGAGTTGGAATGCTCGCGAACTCCTATCCTCCCTCTTTTTTATCTTTGTTTCTATATTTACCAAGTTCAAGTGATCGCGATGTACGGTGCCCATTTACACCACGGCGGTTCCGGTCATCGCCTACAAGGCTGTTTATGGATGCGCCCAAAGATGTAGCCACTCTCCCGAGTGGACTCGATATCGGCGATGACAAAGCAGTGGCCGAGTTGGTCGTGCTGCTCTACTCGGAACTGCGGAGTCTGGCGTCTCACTACTTGCAGCGGGAGCGCGGTGAGCACACCTTACAGACAACCGCCCTGGTGCATGAGGCCTATCTGCGCTTGGCCAATCAAAGAGAAGTTCATTGGAAGAACAGGGAGCAGTTCCTGGGCGTCGCGGCACAACTGATGCGCCGCATCCTGGTTGACCACAGCCGTGGCCATGACGCCAAGAAGCGCGGCGGAGGCGTCGAGAAAGTTTTCCTGGAAGAAGCCGCCGGAGTTTCCAAAGGCAAGGCGGCGGACGTCATCGCATTGGATGAAGCTCTGACCCGCCTGGCCGAATTCGATCCGCAGCAGGCCCAACTCGTGGAGTTGCGTTTTTTCGGCGGTTTAAGCATTGAAGAGTCGGCCGGAGTTCTCGGAGTTTCGCGCACGACGCTTAAGCGTAACTGGAACCTGGCAAAAGCGTGGCTTGCGCGTGAACTGCGCAAAGGCGACCCGAAACATGCCTGAAAAGTGGGACCAGGTAAAAGAGTTGTTTACGTCGGCCCTGGAGCGAGACCCCGAGGAGCGAAGTAATTTTCTGCGCCAGGCCTGCGGGGCCGACGACTCTCTGCGCGCCGAAATAGAATCGCTGCTGTCGAGCTTCGACGACGCTCCCACTTTTCTTGAGGATTGTCCTGCCGCTGATCTGTTATCCGCTCAGTCGAGTGCAATCGCCGGAAGACGAATCGGGGCGTATCGAATCATCCGCGAATGCGGCCATGGCGGTATGGGCATCGTCTATCTGGCCGAGCGTGCCGACGACCAGTACCGGAAACGAGTAGCCATCAAAATGCTCATGCCGGGGATCAACAAGGATGAAGTCCTTCGGCGTTTTCGCAACGAACGTCAAGCCCTCGCAGCTCTCGACCATCCCAGCATCGTACGGCTCCTCGACGGCGGGAGCACCGAAGAGGGCCTGCCTTATCTCATCATGGATTACGTCGAGGGTGTTCGTATCGACGAATATTGCGACACTCACAGATTGTCCATTGCCGAACGTTTGCAGTTGTTCCGTACCGTCTGCCTCGCAGTTCAGTATGCCCATGAAACCCTCGTCATCCATCGTGATCTGAAGCCCGGCAACATCCTGATCACGAAGGAAGGCGTGGCACGGCTCTTGGATTTTGGCATCGCCAAGGTGCTCAACCCGCAATGGTCCCCGGACGCGCCGCTTACCCGAACCGATTGGCGGCCAATGACGCCCGAATATGCCAGTCCTGAACAGGTGCGCGGGGAACCGATCACAAATGCCACGGATATCTATTCGCTCGGAGTCCTGCTTTACGAGCTGTTGACCGGTCATCGCCCCTATCGGGTTCGGTTCGATTCGCCTTTGGAAATCGAGCGCTCCGTTTGCGAGGAAGTACCGGAGAAGCCAAGTGCGGCAGTTAGCCGGATCGATGAAAGGGCGTCTCATGACGGCAGCACGCGAACCGTAATCACCCCTCAGCTGATTGGTGAAGCGCGAGCGATTCGGCCAGAAGAGCTGCCGCGTCGGCTGCGAGGCGATCTCGATACCATTGTGATGAAGGCAATTCGCAAGGAGCCCGAACATCGCTATGCGTCCGCGGAGGCGTTCGCGAAAGATATTGAGCGGCACCTTTCGGGCATGCCGATTGAGGCCCGTAAACCCACTCTCCTCTACCGCGGTGGAAAATTCATCCATCGGCATACGGAGTCGTTGGCTACCGCGCTACTGGTACTCGCCGTGGTCGCCGGGTTGGGTACATGGGAAGCGCGCAGATTATGGAAACAGAGGAACGAGCAACAATCCAGTAGCGTCCATGTTCGGATGCGTCCGTCGGTAGCGATACTAGGTTTTAAGAATCTCTCCAGCCGCCAGGATACGGCTTGGATTTCAACTGCCCTCTCGGAGATGTTGGCCGCCGAACTTACAGCCGGCGAGCAACTGCGCACCGTGCCAGCCGAGACCGTCGCGCGTACCAAGATCGACCTCGGTCTATCCGATGTGGAAAGTCTGCCCCCCGCCGCTTTGCCGCAAGTTCGCAAGAACATGGCAAGCGACTTCATAATTCTCGGATCGTATCTCGCCCAGGGAAAAGACACGGGCCAGATTCGCCTCGACCTTCGCCTCGAAGACTCCACCACGGGACAAACTGTCGCTGCGATTTCGGAAACGGGCACTGAGAAAGCCATAGTCGACCTCGCATCGCAGGTTGGATCACGCTTGCGAGGGCAGTTCAGACTTGAGAACCTTTCCCCAGTCGAATCCGTGGGACTAAGGGCTGAGCTGCCGTCGAATCCGGAGGCAATTCGGCTCTATTCGCAAGGACTCGCCAAGATCAGCGCATTTGATGCGCTTTCGGCCCGAGACATACTCAGCCGCGCCGTCGCTGCCGACCCTTCCTTTCCACTTGCGCACGCTGCGCTCGCCAAGGCGTGGTCATCCCTCGGCTACGACGCTAACGCGCGGCAGGAATCGAAGACAGCCTTGGATGGAGCGGGCAATCTCTCGCGTGAGAAGCACCTGCTGGTCGAGGCCCGGTTCTTTGAAACGAGTAAGGATTGGGGAAAAGCTATTGAAGCCTATCAAACTCTATTCAGCTTTTTCCCGGACAATCTCGAGTACGGCTTGCAGCTGGCGAGTGTCGAAACTGCCGGCGGTCGAGGAAAAGATGCATTAAAGGGCTTGGCCACTCTAAGTGCTTCTGGAGCGCAGGCAAAAGGCGATCCGCGAATCGATCTGGCCAGAGCAGCGGCCGCTGCGTCGCTCGGGGACGACAGACTCACCCGAGACGCGGCAGACCTCGCGGCACAAGAAGCAGGGGAACGGGGCGCCACGCTCCTGGTGGCTCGAGCCCGAACCAGGGAGTGCCGAGCTTTGGCGAATCTTGGCGAGAACGAAAAGGCCCAGTCTACCTGCGAAGAAGCGCGGCAGATCTACGCCGCTGCGGGAGACCGCGGCGCGTTGGCGCAAACCCTGCACACCATGGCTGAAGTTCCTATCAATCAAGGGGATTTTGCTGCGGCCGGGAAGCTCTACAGTCAAGCTTTGACGATAACGCGGGCCATCGGTGATGAACAGGGTCAAGCCAGAGAACTGATGAATCTCGGTTTGATTTCTGCCAAGAAAGGTGACTTCACCACCGCGCGACGGATGTATGACGAATCATTCCGCAGCTACCAGAAGGCTGGCGACAAGAATGGAATGGCAGGCGTGATGGGCAATGCTGGCAACCTTTTGCGCACGCAAGGGAAATTGCAGGATGCCCTCAACCATTTTCAGAAGACATTCGAGCTATCTAACGAAGTGGGCCATCGGGGTTCGGCGGCACAGGCTCTGGCGGCAATTGGTGACGTATTGTTTGAACAGGGAGATCTCTCCGGTGCTTACAAGATGTACCAACAGTCATCGACTATTCAGCACGAGATTGGCGGAAAGGGCTATTACGCCTCTACCCTCGTTGAAATCGGGCGGGTATTTCGACAACAGGCGGAGGCGGATAAAGCATATCGGGCTTATCTTGACGCCCTCTCCCTGCAAAAGCAGCTCGGAAATAAAAGCGATGCCGCCGAAACTCGCCTGGCGCTGGCGGAATTAGACTGCGATTCCGGCAAAGGAGCCGAGGCCGAACAGCTCAGCAGAATGGCGGTTGAGGCGTTTCGGGCAGATGCTTACGCTGATGAAGAGATCTTTGCACAATCTGTGTTATCGAGGTCCCTGCTTCAACAAGGAAAAGTAGACGAGGCCCGCGCAGCCATTGCCGAAGCGGTCCGACTTTCGGAAAAGAGCCAGGATGTAACAGTTCGAATCCCTGTAATGCTTGATCATGCCAACTTCATGGCAGCCGGGAAAAAACTTGGAGAGGCCGGGAAAGCCGCTCAACAGGCACTCACACAGGCACATAACTTGAGCTTATTTCGATTGCAGCTAGAGGCCTCCCTCACGCTCGGCCAGATTGAAATCCAGGCCAAGCATCCGGCCGCGGCTCGCGTTCGGCTCCATACACTGGAGAAAAGCGCCCGTGCGAAAGGGTTCGAGTTGATCGCACGAAAGGCCGCCAATGCGAATAGCCCGCCATAGGGCTCGTTCATCAATGCGTCGCGGAATCCGACGATTCTGGCCCATCTCGGAAACTATTCGCCGAAGGCAAGTGCAAGAACAACACAAGAACGTTGGTTAGAAAACTACCCATTCCTAACGCCACGCGTGGGGATCAACAAGTCCAATCTTTACGGCGTTGCCAGAGGGGCGATTTGGGCAGGTTTTCTAACATTGCGGCAGTAGCCGTGTGGTGGAACACCTCACCGTCAGTTGCGTCGATCATCACGAGATTAAGCCGTCGCGAGTGTCCCTCGGGACGGCAACAGAAGAACAGTTCGAACTCCCGAGCGGTCGGCAACACGGAAACTATCCATAAACGGGCTTGTGGGAAGTTCGAACGAGGTTCTGGGCGAGTCGTCGGCCAACCTGAAGTTGAGAAAGTCGGAGTCCCGCCTGTCCGACACCTGGAGATTGTCACCGTCCTTGGACCATGCCTGGATTGGTTCTGTCGAATATGCTGCTTACCGGACAGATCTCTTGTGCCGGCAGGCCACGCGGTCACACAGCCAGAAATCAGGTTCGTCAATTCCGTAGTGCAGAAACAACTCGTTTCCACATTTCGGGCACACTGGCTGCTGTTTCAGGTTGTCTTCAGCTTCCTCATTCGTGACTGCGCCTCCCGTGGAGCGACGGAGCCGATCTATGGCGTGCGTGCAGATGATTAGCTCAGGACCGTTCAAATAAAGCTCCGGCCAGCAGAAATCGAAAAGCAGTTGGCCGATCTGGCGATCGCTCAATCCATTCAGGCGATCACTCAATGCGCCACCCACAGCCACTGCGTACAGGTGATCCAGTGGGCGCGGNNCTCGCCCAGTTTCCGGAGACGTTCGATCAAGTTGCGGATGCTCGGTTCATCGTCGTATTCGTCGTCTAATTCCACAGCCACACCCCTACGCCAGAATTTCACCTCTGTCGAAACGCTTCTCGGGCCAATCCAAGAGCGGCACCTTCAACAGTGCCATCACCTTTTGAAATACGAGCGCCGCGCAAGGAATGGCTAGGAGTTGGGTTATTTTCTTACCTAGGGAACCTCTGAACACCCCCGAGCGCAGGAGAAGCATGCGACTTCGTGTTTTCTTAGCAGGGACTTCAAAATGATCTGCCTAAACAATTCGGTGGGACATCACATGGCGAGATCCGCGATGAGTCAGAGAATTCAGCGGCAGAACAATCTCGCGGCCTTCCTTGCGTACCTCAAATTCTGTCGATTGCACCCTGCCTACCACCCCTGCTGGGCCAATCAAGTTCGGATCATGGACTGGCTCGATGATCGCCGCATCGAAATGGTGGCTGAGGGCAGGCCCTACTGGATTCCGTCAATGAACGACTTTGAACAGGCGGTTAGAGATTGTGGGGGTGATCTTGTCAAACGTATCTAGCCCGAACGCGGCCGACAATCGGAGTGCCACCAAGACGGTGGGGCTTGTTTCCGGTTTGCCGACCAAGCATGAGTTGCGGATGTGCGAGCAATTCGGTATGCCGGGTTGCTTCGACCTGAAGATTCCTCTCGATGCATAATCCGAGTCATACGTCTCACATGAAGTGAAGAAGCAACCGGATCTCGCTGTTAACGAGGTCTCGAATATAGGTCGCCAGCCATGACCCAGCCTCGTCCGCAAAATGCGACTCGCTGAAGCGGTTCCGTGCTTTGTCGACGCCATGGCCGGTGTGGTTGATCAAGTTCAGAACCTCGTCAGGATAGTTTTCAATTGTCGTCCTCAAATAGTCCCGAACGCTTCGCGATAACTCGATAAGTTCATGAGGATATGAACTCAATGGCACCTTTGCGCGCAGGAAAGCACCCAGAAACCCCTCTAGCAGGCTACGGAAAAAGTCGTTTCTGAGCGTAAGCAATGCCCTCAGCGGCTAAAGCCGGATTCAGAACAATGCACTTACCGCAGCGCTGAAGCGCTGCGCCACCCAAAATCAACGACAACAGCGAGTTTTTCCGCAAGCTGCTAGACAGGTGTATGACAGAGTGACCGCCCTCTCATATTCCGCCACTCGGATTGCCGCATCAATTTCGGCTAGATAGCCGTTCAACCGGTCCGAGTTCCATGCTTCCGCAGGGATGGACGCGGTCGGAGCTAACGTTCCACCACATAGCTCTTTTCGAATTTCAGAAACAGTTTCTGCTTTACCATCGACACGGGCCAACTCATCCAGCAGCGCAGCAACGGCTCGCACGCGCGTTCCTTCTTCAAGCTCTTTGAGAACGTCCTTGAAAAAGTGTCGCCGAGTGGTGCTTTTCGCTTCGCGTCGGCGTTCTTCGAGGTATTAGTAGTAGTCGGGTAGCTCAGGGTTGAAGTCTTGCATTACGCGAATGAACCGCGGACCCGAGAAGTACGAGTCGCCGGGCGTGTCAAGAAGTGCTTGAAGTTTTCTATATACCGAAATCCATTTGATCATCTTACCGCCTAAATTCCGTCTGACACGGGACTGTCTTTTGTCATCAATGATACGGCATCGCAAATATGCAAGATCGCGGAGAGCAATTCTGTCCCGAATCCGGGCAAGCAATCCTGGGGACCTAGCATAGCGAGTTTTATTTCAAGGCCCTGCTGCGCCAACTAGGAGAGTAGAGCGGGTGCGGCCAAGCCGAAGTGGGAACTAGGTGGGGGATACGGGCTCAGCGTCGCGGGCGGCAGGGAAATGAACGGTGCGATCATTGGTGCGGGCCCGCCGAGAATAGGCTTGGCTTGAAATCGCGGATCCTGCGGAGAAAATCTCCCTCAATCAGATCGTAACGCACCGACTCGCCGATGTATCTTATGAACGACATAACCTCCGGGTCGGTTTCAGGGAAGGCATTAGCCTCGTTACTCGAAACGACGAGGGCACACGGCCTCGCTACATCGAGGCAGATGAGGACGCTGGATCGGAGTTGCTTGCGCTGGTTGTCCGAGGTGAAGACGTATTTCGCCTTTGTGTCGTGGGTGTCCTTTAGGACCCTTGGGTGCGAGGTTGGCGCTTGCAGTAGCCTAGGCCTTCACATAGCGAGCAAGAAAGAATCGTCACCGTCTTGAACATGGTGGATAGCCATATTGTCAGTGGCTCTTCCCAGTTAAGGAAACTCCGCTCGCTCAAACCCGCCCTCATGCAAGACCTGCTCACCGGCAAGAGGCGCGTCACGCCCTTGCTGGAGGCAGAAGCCGTGCAGTAAGCGAGAAGATTATGGCCGTCAGTGACAAAACCGCTAAGGAGATCAAGCTCGACGAGCGCAATCACGTCGAGAAACCCTTGCTCGATCAACTCGCCGGGCTGCAGTGGCAGGTCATTGATCTTGATAGCAAACAACACCCCAGCGACACCTTCCGCGAAAGCTTCACCGAGGTAGTCATGCTGCCCGTGTTGAGGGAGCAGTTGAAGGTCATCAATACGTGGCTGGAAGACGATCAGGTGGAAAAGTGGTCAAGCAGCTAACGGCCAGCTTCCCCGGCACTGGCCTGATCCAGAACAACCGCCACGCCTTCCACCTGCTGATGGAGAACACCAGCGTGAGCGAGAATCGCAAGACGGGCGAGAAAAGCCCGACAGTGCGCTTCATTGACTTCAGTCACCGGGACAACAACTGCTTCATCGCCGTCTGTCAGTTTAAGGTGCGCATCCTCGGCACGGAGTACCACATCATCCCGGACATCGTCCTGTTCATGAACGGTCTGCCGGTTGTCGTCATCGAATGCAAATCGCAGAAGGTGAAGGACCCGATTCCCGAAGCCATTGACCAGCTCCTTCGCCTCTAACATCTCCACACTCTCGAAAGACAAAATGAGTCCCAGTTTCCCCTCGCGTTTAGCGCGCTCCATGTCAGCCGGTACTCGCACTTGCATGAAATATGCGGGATGCACCTCGATCATCTGCTGGATGTAGGCGACCTGTTTTATCGTTTCGGAAAAGTCGTCATTGATGCCACCTAAGGACCACTTGAGCACGTTAACGCCAGAGTCGCGCACCATGTCGAGGTCAGCTTGCGGCAGCGGCAGGCGGCCTTGCTCCGGTGGTGCGGAGTTGCAGTCCAGCACCAGCACGCGCTTGTATAACTCGGCGGCCGATTCCGCGACGGAGACGTTCGTCGCAGCGTTCTGAGCCAGAAGAGGGGAGCGCAGCACCGCAGACACAGCAGCGCCCGCCATGATGCACGAAAATTCGCGACGGTTCATAAGCGCTCCTGATTGCAATACGAAACTGGATGTTAGGCCGCAAGGGGAAACGTGTCAATTTTCCCGGACGCTGGCAGATGTTCCATTCGGGTGTGGATTGCGCTTTCGAAGCGCCTCGCACTGACTTCGTCTTGTAGAGGGTCACTCTTAGCAGTGATCTTCTTCGCAGCTAGTTGGCGGCTGCCTCTCGGGTTTGTCTCAGGATGGCGCGCAAACCTGAAGTTATCCTCGGCCCGGTCCAGATTTTCCTCCCCTCAATGGTTATCTCCGCAAACAAACCAGCCGAGCGGGGCTTTGCCCAAGCGGAAATCGGCTCTTAGACCCGGTGGTCAAAAAGGGTGTTTCCGCAGCAGCCACAAGTGGATGATTTGACTGAGTGAGGAATTCGGATTCGGGGTGGTCACACGGGTATACCTTTTGCCCACTTCGTGGCGGGGATGCTAAGTCAGTGATGGGTGACGTCGGGGCAACCACGAGTAACTTGAGTGATGGGACAGCCGGTTAATGGTGGATTCCAGCTGACAGCAATGCTATACTCGATTTCGAAAATGACGATACAGACCAAATCCATGATGAGACGGCGCGTCAATCGCGCTGGGCCCTCGGGATTGGTCTGACCATTTTCGGTTTCTAAATTCAGACATTCTCGAAGGCCCCGACTAAAAATCGGGGCCTTCGGCTTTTTGGCCGGTAGCCAAGCTGGAAAGGCACGTGACTGTTAATCACGCCATGCGCAGGTTCGAATCCTGCCCGGCCAGCCAAGTGTGAGGAAACAACGGCTCGCTAGTTCAGTAGGAAGAACGCGGCTCTCATAAAGCCGTCGCGGATGGTTCGAATCCATCGCGAGCCACCAGTGGAGGGGCCTCCGGGAGGAGCAGTGGCTTATACCCACTTCGGCGCCAGATTAGCGCGGCTAGACAGGTTCGACCCCTGTACCCTCTGCGAATTTTTCGCGCCGGTAGTTCAACGGACCAGAATAGTTGGCCTACACCCAACAGATGCGGGTTCAACTCCCGAACGGCGCACCATGCAGGATTAGCTCGAAGGTCGAGCCCGCGGTCGATAACCGCGAGGCGTTGGTTCGATTCCAACATCCTGCACCATTTTGATGTTGAACATGGGTGACTGGCAGAGATGGCAGATGCACTCGACTCTTAATCGAGACCAGGCTGGTTCGATTCCAGCGTCACCCACCAGAGTTTGCGGGATTGGCAGATAGGGATATGCACTCGCCTTTTAAGCGAGACGAAGTGGGTTCGATTCCCGCATCCCGCACCAGATTTACTTAGCAAAGAGGCGGCATAGCATAACGGAACAATGCGCCGAGCTTCTACCTCGGACGATGAGAGTTCAAATCTCTCTGCCGCTTCCAATGTGGGGATGTGGTCCAACGGATGAGGGCGCAAGGCTACGAACCTTGAGATCAGAGTTCAATTCTCTGCATCCCCTCCACATTAGTGAGGCTCGCGTGGCTTTGCCTAATAAGTAGCGTTAAAGCCTTAGTTTTTGGGCAAGAGCCCGAGTTTTTGGGCAAGAACGTTTCTAGCACTCGTGGGGCAGAGGTTTTCAGTCCCCGAGCGAAGAACGTGCTCACCCCTGAGTGTAACCGCCGCTTTCAAGACCGAGTCAAGAGGAAAATCCCACGATGCCTTCAACTATCATGTCAGGATGCTGCCCTCTGAGCGACTTGAACTTGCCATTTACCAGGCTATCAAGCGTGTGCCGGGACAAAGGTTCGACACATCGTTGCCGATGCTATCCCAGATCACCGGGGAAACCGACCATGGTGCACTTGCAGAACGCCTCAAAGATTTGGAGGATGACGGTCAAATACTTCTCTCGAAGTATTCTGGCGGTCAAATCTGGCCTCGTGGTGATTCACCTGACCGAACCTTCTTCAACGCGGGATCATTTTTTATCGAGATCGCGCCACGCGGAAGAAAATATTTTGAAGAGCTTGAACAACGAGCAGAACAAGAGGCCAGGAAGACCGCCGCATCCCCCGCAGAGCCGCTGATCTTCGTAAGCTGCGGTCAGAGTACGCCCGCCGAACGCAAGCTCGGACAGGAAATCGCGAAACTGGTAGAGAAGGAAACAGGCTACCGAGCTTACTTCGCCGAAAATCAAAACACGCTTGAAGGCGTCACCGAAAACATCCTGAAAAGGCTGCATACCGCAGTGGGCTTCATCGCGATCATGCACCCTCGCGGAAATGTTTCCAATCCGAATAGCGCCAGCGGGCCAGCAACCGGTTTGTTTATGCGGTGGGGATTGATGGATCGGGTGTTTATGGGAACACCATCAACTCCACGAGCGGTAAGCTCACCTTGATTGCAGGATCTCCGTTCACTAACTGCTTCGCCGTAGCAAGGCCGAGTGCGCTGCTGTTGGCTTCAATCAACTCTGGACTGGAAATATCTCTACGCTACGATGGAATACTCAAACCACACGGCTTTCACAGCCATGAGGCCACGCTCCCCCCTGGACCTGGGCGCAACTCAGTAGTAAGACTCCGATGGACCTTTGAATTCCTGAATGCCGTTTCCTCCGTCAACGACGATGAGTTGGCCGGTAATGTAGGAAGCCGATTCGGAGGCGAGGAATGCAATGGCGGCGGCGACCTCCGTAGGCAGTCCCGCCCTACCCACAGGGGTATTCTTCCCGGCGATACGTTCGGGTTCCGTGGAGGAGCTGGTTTCGATCCAGCCGGGCCCAACTGCGTTAACAGTGATTCCTTTACGGGCAACCTCGAGCGCAAGCTACGAGTCAGTCCCACCATTCCAGCCTTGGCAGCGCTGTATGCGGTTTCGCGTGGATTGCTCGAAATAGTACCGGTTGTCGATGCGATGTTAACAATGCGACCGTACCCAGAGTTCAGCATAGCCGGCAGAACAGCTTTCGTTACATTGAACGCGGTCTTTAGGTTGATAGCAATGCTGTAGTCCCAATCTTGCTCGGGCAGCTCGGTCAGGGGCAGGGTGGCCGTTGCACCGGGACGGCCGACCTGTGTCATCCCTGCGTTGTTAACGAGGATGTCGATACGTGAGAAGCGAGCCAGGACCTGCTGTACCAGCGCACGGGCTTGTTCGTGATCACAGAGATCCGCAGTGCCAGCGAAGGTATCCGCTCCGAGGAGTGCTAGATCGCGTGCACGATCAGAGGGGGTCGATCCTGAGGATTTGCAGAAATGCCTGGATACGTACATTCAGTCCTTTGATCGCCGAGAGGCATTCAGGATGGAGTATCACCTCCGACGGCACGACGGCGAATTTCGATGGGTTCTCGACATCGGGGTGCCGCGATTCAATCCGGATCGCTCTTTTGCTGGTTACATTGGCTCGTGTATTGACGTGACCGAGCGGAGGCAAGCCGAAGAGCAGCTGGGTCAGGCACAGGAGGATCTCGCCCGCGTAACCCGCTTGGCTGCGATGGGAGAACTGGCCGCCGCCATTGCCCATGAGGTGAATCAGCCTCTCAGCGCGATCGTCACCAACGGCAACTTTTCTTTACGCCAGCTCGAAAGTGGGGACCCGAATCCCGCTGAATTACGCGCGGCAATTACAGAAATTGTGAACGACGGCACTCGCGCGAGCGCCGTCATTTCGCGGATTCGTAGCTTGTTGATGAAGGGGACTCTCCCGCGGACCGAACTAGAGATCAACCAGATCATTCAAGACGTAACCATTCTCCTGCGCAACGAGCTCACGCGAAACCATGTCCTGTTGCGCACCGAACTTGCGGCGGATTTGCCACGCGTGCGCGGCGATGCGGTGGAGTTGCAACAGGTGTTGATTAACCTAGTCATGAACGCTATTGAGGCATTGCGCACGTGCACAGACAAGAGGCGGGAGATTCTGATCAGATCGGCAAAGAACCCAGATTCTGTTTTGGTTCAGGTTCAAGATTTTGGACCCGGAATCAAGCCGGAACTGGCCGACCGCATCTTCGAACCATTCGTTACCACCAAGGCAGAAGGCATCGGAATGGGGCTCTCGATCAGCCGTTCCATAATCGAGTCGCACGGTGGACAATTGTCTATCGTGCCAGCTTCCCAGGGTGCGCTGTTCCAATTCACTTTACCGGTCAGTCCCTAAGGATGCTCTATGACTGAGCCAGCTCCCGTCGTTTTCGTAGTTGATGACGACCCATCGGTTCGTCGCTCCATAAAGCGCCTCGTCGAATCCGTGGGTTTACACGTAGAGTTGTTCGCGTCGGCGCCGGAGTTCATGAGCAGCAACCTCCCCGAAGTCGCGAGCTGCCTCGTCCTCGATATCAGATTGCCAGGAATCAGCGGGCTCGTTTTCCAGCGCGAGTTAGCTGAGGCCGGCATCCAGATTCCGATCATCTTCATCACGGCACACGGCGATATTCCGATGTCGGTGCGGGCCATGAAGGCGGGAGCCCTGGAGTTTCTGACCAAGCCCTTCCGCGACCAGGATCTTTTGGATGCGATTCAGCTCGCGCTGGAGAGGGATCGGGCCAGACGCCGACGAGAGGCGGAAATTGCGGTGTTACGGGAGCGTTTCGAATCGTTGAGCCCTCGAGAGCGCGAGGTCGTCGCCATGGTCGTCTCAGGCATGCTCAACAAGCAGATTGCGTCTGAAATTGGAACCGCCGAAAACACAGTGAAGGCTCATCGCAGCCGTGCGATGGAAAAGATGCAGGCGCAATCTGTGGCCGACTTGGTGAAGATGGTTGAACGACTTCAGTCTCCACTTAGACAAGCGTCGTAAACCAAAGTACAATAGCCATCCCTCTTTCTGTTACGTCACACCCACCAACGCTCAATATCATTCTCCGATTCAACGTCGTAGCCTTTAGTCATATGTAAGGCATTGCCTGACAGCACTACACCGGCAGACGTCGGAAGGCAGGATGTGATAGTTGTATGCCTCAACAGCTGGCAATGAAACTAACTACGGTGCTCGTAATCAGTGACGAAGCGATTTCGCGCCTCGGCTTAAAGCACTTGCTAGTACCGTGACCGCGTGTAGAGGT
>PKXK01000082.1 GCA_003132325.1 Acidobacteriaceae bacterium | reverse complement strand
GCGTATTCCTCCTTACCATCGCATGGCCTAAGTGAGGAATGGAAAGCGGCATGCACTGTGACTGAGTGTTTCTTAGCGCAAAGGTTTTGAGTCAGGCAGGCCTCGATTGTGACAGCTTTGTTTGCATGAGTTTGTCCGGGAAAGAGGCACGCATCCTTAGCAGACCGCCAATTCCCGAATCACGGGAAAACAGGAAGTAATTCTTACGTTAGCGCTTATGGGGCTCTGCCCCGCTTGGACGGGGCCCTTCGGCTCGGCTCAGGGCAGGCTCCGCCCCGTCCCTACACAAGAGCTTCTAGATGAACATCTCGTCCTGCGGGACGCCCGCGCCGTTCTTTGGATGACGCCTTTTCTGGCCGAGGAAGACTTCGACTCCGGTGCTGATTGCGCTCATCAGTCCGTTGACCTGGCGCAGCGGAGAGATCACGGTTTTGTGGACGGCATCGCTGGTCGCTTCGACTCTGTCCATGGTGCGGTTCAGCAGTTCATCGGCGCGGATGACCTGCAGCCGGGCACGATCGAGGGCATCGGTGAGCGTGGCGTCGAGGCGGCCGAGTTGATTGCGCACCAGCGTGCTTGATTCCGAAAGGTTGACGGTCATGACGTCGAGCTTAGGCCGAATTTCCACCAGCATGTTCTGCACCGTGTCGATCGTGGGCAGAACCTTACTCCTTACTTCGGTGGCGAGAGCTTCCATCTTCGCCGAGTTCTTGCGGACCGCGAGGTAGAGGCCCACCAGAATTCCCGCCTGGACCACGACTGCGAAAGTAGTGACCGCGATAAAAATTCTTAGGAGGTTGTCATCCATGGCTGCTCCTGCTGTGCTGGCAGGCTGCGGAAACGCAGATTGCCGCCGCCCAGCCCCTAAAGGGGCTTCTGATTTCGAAGACCTTTTGGTACCGCTAAAGCGATACCCTGATACGAATCGGCAGCGCTAAAGCGATGCCCTCATACGAAGGTCGAGATGATCGAAACTCGAGATCGCTGATACGAATCTCGAGTTGCTCGGCAGCCTGCTAGGTACCCTTGGGCGGTTCTGCCCCGGCCGCGGTCGTTTCGTGATAGGCCTGACGGCCCGCCTCGTAAGCGGAGCGGAACTGCTCTTTCTGCTGGTTGAGCACGTCGCGTCCGCGATCCACCCAGTCGCTCGCCTGTTCGCGTGCCCGACGAGCTTGGGCCCGCGCTCGCTCGCTGCCTTCCTGCGCCTTGGCACGAATGGCATCGCGGGTTTCATCGCCGGAGCGGGGCGCGTACAGCACGCCGACTACTGCTCCCACACCGAGACCCGCTAGGAACCACAAGAAGCCGTTGCCTTCACGATCCGCCATAACTACCTCCTCAGTCTTTCTGTGTATCGGATGGTAGCACCCCGATATGTGAAAGACAATTCAGGGGTAGTGGGTTAATTCGGTGTTGCCGAGCCAGCAGGCTGCGAGCTACGAGCCGCGAGCTTCGGGCAACCGGTTCGCTCGCAGCCCGCAGCTCGAAGCTCATAAAGAACCTCTTGTGCGGGAGGCGCCAAAGGCGGAGAATAGGGCGTTTTTCAGGAGGCGTTTTTTGTCCGACCGCAAGTATAGGCAACGCGGATACCAGGATTCCGGCGCGGGACCGAAAAAAGAAAGAGAGTCGGGGAAGCCGGCGGCCGCAAAAAAAGAAAATACGTTCGGCCCGCGGCCGATCAACATGCCAGGTACAAGAACCGTCTCCCGCTGTGCGGAATGTGGCGCGCTGCTGCAGAATCTCACGGATCCCGTCGGGCAATGTCCGAAGTGCGGGTTCGATCTGCACGCCTGCAAACAGTGCGAACATTTCGACCCGTCCAGCCGCTTCGAATGCAATCAGCCGATTCCCGCCAGAATCTCGCCCAAAGACAAGCGCAACGACTGCTCGCTCTATTCCATCCGCGTGATGATCGAAAAAGAAACTTCCAGCAAAGGCAGTCAGCGTCCGAATGACGCGCGCGCGGCGTTTGACAATCTGTTCAAGGACTGACCGGCGAGCGGCCAGGGGTTACGGCTTCTGCGTAGGCCGCAGCAGAATTTCGCTGGCAAAGGATTGCGGAGCCTGGGTCACGATCATGGCAACCGCGTGCGCCACGTCCGCGGCTTGCAGCATCTTCTCGGCATTTTTTCCGGGATGCGGGCTGAACTCGGTGTGAACCGAGCCCGGGCAGATGACCGACACGCGAATGTTGTGGGCGCGCAATTCCTCCGCCACCGAGTAGGTCAATCCATTCAACCCCCACTTGGAGGCGGCGTAGGCGGCTCCGTTGGGCAGGGCGTTCTTGCCGGCGAGGGACGAGATGTTGATGATGTGTCCGTTGCGGCCTTTGGAATTGATCATGAGCGGCGCCAGGCTGCGGATGCAGTAATACACGCCGCGCAGGTTCGTGTTCAACACGCGATCCCAATCGTCGGGCGAAAGCTGATGAAGCGGTCCTCCGGCGCCGCCGATGCCGGCATTGTTGACGAGAATGTCCAGCCGGTGGAAGGTGCGCTCGATGTGCTCGGCGAGCGCTTCGACCGATTGCAGATCGGTGACATCGCATTCGATCACGGAACTCTTCCCGGCAACTTTCTCAAGACCTCTCCCGGAATTCCCACCGCCACTGCGCTGGATGGCCGCGGCAGTTTGTTCGAGGGCTTCGCGCGAGCGCCCGCATAGGACGGTGTGCGAGCCCAGTTCAGCCAGGGTCAGGGCGATCGCCCTGCCAATGCCGCGTCCCGCGCCGGTAACGACCGCGACTTGGCCAGCCAGAGGCGGGTTGGATGCAGTGCTCGTCAAGAGACGGTCCTCCAAGGAGAATATGAGAGAAAACTATTCTATTTTGGATCGGGTGGGTTGTGTATCGAATGATGCAGGGTGGGATGCCTTTAGACAGGGCCGGGGGTTTGGGCATCTAAACATTCAGCAGGGGTAAATGGAGCAATCCGCTTGCCTTAGCGGGATTCCATCCTTATAATCCGCTCACCGGAATAATGGTGAAGCCGCAGTACGTCTCGAGGCGGCCCATATTCTCGAGAGATGATTCTCGGGACCAGTCAGTGTCAGTTGCAGTGTGAGTTGCAGAGAGAAAGATTGGTTCATGGTGCAAGCCCGGCACTAGATCGAGTGGAATCGGGCAAGAAATCAAACTCCAGCTTCCCCAAGTATTAAGGAGCCACAGTAATGAAGAAGATTTTTTTCGCGATGTTGTTGGTAGCCGCGGTTACCGCCGTCGCTCAAACCACTTCGGTACCAGCCCAATCCGCGCCGGCGCAGAATCCCACAGCCACTCCGGCCGCTCCCCAGAAAAAAGAGATCAAAGACCCGGCCGAGTATAACGCGTACGTCGGCGCCGTGCAGCAAACCGACGCAGCGGCCAAGGTCAGCGGCCTGGAAGCGTTTCTCACGCAGTATCCAAACAGCGTGATGAAGGAAGACGCCCTGGAAACTTTAATGGGCGCTTACCAGCAGACGCTCAGTCAGGCGAAAACGCCCGACCAGCAGAAGCTCAATCAGACCAAGATGCTGGAAACGGGGCAGAAGGTTCTGCTGGTGAACCCATGCAACATACGGGCGTTGGCGCTGCTGACCTACACCAAGAACGCGCAACTGAACTATGCGGAGGCGGGCCAGACCGGCGAAAAAGGCTTGCAGTGTCTGCCCACAGTTCCGAAGCCGGATGGCACGTCGGACGCGGATTTTCAGAAACTGAAAGATGGAGCCGCGACCATCTTCAACGGCGCGGTCGGGGTAACCGCTTTCCAGGCTACCGTCCAGGCCAAGGGGAACGACTACACGAAGGCCGTGAAGTATCTGCGGGCCGCGGTGGAAGCGGATCCGGCGAACCTGCTCAACGTTTATGACCTGGGGCGCGCCTATCTGGAGGTTGGACCGGCGGAAAATGGCGTGGACGGACTTTTCTTCATTGCGCGCGCTTCCAATCTGGCGCAGGGTGCGGGCAAGGCTCAGATCGCGAAGTTCGGCTTGAGCAAGTACAACAAGTACCACGGCAGCGAAGAGGGATGGAGCGCGCTGCTGGCGCAGACAGCCACCACCCCGCTGCCTCCGGCCGGCTTCACCATCACGAAATACGTGCCTCCGACTCCCGCCGAGCAGGCGGCAGCCCTGATCAAGAGCAAGAAGATTGAGGAGATGAGCTTCGCGGAGTGGCAATTGGTTCTTTCCGAAGGCACGCCCGAAGACGCGGAGAAGGTGTGGACCATACTGAAAGGGAAGCCGCTGCAGATGGCGGCCCATATCATCAGCATCGACTCCACGAGCAAAACCGCAACCAAACTGCAACTGGCGGGCAGCGAGGACGATGTGGAAGCCAAGCGCGCCGATATCGATCTGACCATGTCGGCCGCGATCCCCGCGAAGCAGATGCCGAAGGAGGATACGGACTTCCAGTTCGAAGGAACGCC
>PKXK01000271.1:282-2727 GCA_003132325.1 Acidobacteriaceae bacterium | reverse complement strand
TGGCCGATGATAGCCGCAGCATCATTCTCCAGTGCGCCCTGGCGAATCGCCTCGTACTCGATCGGGAGATATTGGCTCAGCACGGTCAGCGGGCTTCCCCATGTCCGAACAGGCTGGTCTTCGTACTCGTACTGAAACCTCGCGGCCTTGTTCAGCGCATCAATCGCGGGTATGCCAATTCCAGTGACGCTCCCTTGCTGAAGTGCTGGCGCACCGGTAGCGGCAAGAAGTGACCTTATCTCAGCCATCACGTATACGCATATAGAACATTTTGTTCAAGCCTTAGTACAAATCTTCTATTGTCCGGTCAAGCGAGTTCTTTCGGGCCACGATTGATAGTGCGGTCTACTCCAAAGCCCACGGTGTTGTTGTCCGACTGTCACCGTCGGATTGAGATGTTCTTGGGAGTTCTTCACCGCATCGCGGAGCTGGAGAATCGGCTGCTCACGAAAGATGAACAAGGCAGCTTGGAAAAGGCGGTGCTGGTTCATTTCAAACTGGAACCAGTACCGAAAAGGCGCTTCGTTATTTTCACGAGGCTGCCCCGAAGCATACGGCGGATGAGGAACAATCCCTTTTCCCACGGCTTAGACACAATTCGCAGACTGAAGTTCAATCAGCACTCCGGGAACTCGAACGCCTGGAGAGTGACCACCAACGCGCCACTCCGATGCATGCTGAAATCGAACTGCTCGGTAAGTGCTGGCTTGCAGTCGGACATTTGACGTCCGAGCAGCTAGGCCGCTTTCGAGAGTTAGTAGCTCATCTCGTCTCTATGTATCGCACGCATATTGAATTTGAGGATGCTGTTCTGTTCCCGCTTGCCACGCGCGTCCTCTCCAGTGCAGAGCAATCGGAGATGGCACGCGAAATGGCAAAACGACGGACGGCCGCAGCGGTCTGACAGGATCGGCTCCCCCGAGACTCTGCCCGAAGGCGCCCCGGTTTCTCCGGAAGTCCTCGTACCTCACTCTGTCGCTCATCAAAAGAAGATCGGTTTGTGAGCACACACCGTGACAAAAGTCATCGTCGTACCTTCTCGGCTTCTCTAGGCTTGGTACTCGAGAAAGGGGTGAGCCAATGATGCAAAGGTCGTACGTTCACAGCAGCGAAGAAAACATATCTCCGGTTAATCCTCCATTGGTTGGGGAAGGGCAACACCCTGACAAGATGCAGGGACATTGGGTACTGGCACGTGCAGGCAAGCGTGTGCTGCGACCAGGCGGGATTGAACTCACACGGCAGATGCTCGATGCGCTGGCAATCAGTCCACAGGACAGCGTGGTTGAGTTCGCTCCAGGACTTGGCATCACGGCTGCAATGGTTCTGAAACGTCGTCCGGTGGCTTATTGGGGAGTGGAGCGCGAGCCGGCAGCAGCAGAATGTCTTCGAGACCGGCTGGCAGGGACCAAAGCCGAGATCGTGCTGGGACTGGCGGAACAATCGGGTCTGCCCGGCGCGTGTGCGACCGTGGTCTATGGCGAAGCCATGCTGAGTATGCAGAGCCAGGAACAGAAGAATCGAATTGTGACGGAAGCCCGGCGGCTTCTTGCTCCCGGAGGACGGTACGGAATCCACGAACTGTGTTACTCGCCTGACGATCTTCTAGACCATCTACATCATGAAATTCAAGCGGCTCTCTCGAAAGAGATCCATGTCGGAGTGCAACCGCTATCGCGGAGTGAATGGATAAGATTCTTCGAACAGAACGGACTGAAAGTAACCTGGAGTGCTGAAGCGCCGATGCATCTGCTGCAGCCGCAGCGCGTGCTGCGGGATGAGGGATTGAGGGGAAGCTTGAGGGTCGCGTTCAACGTCGCTACAAACCCGAAGCTTCGTCACCGGATCTTTGCCATGCGGCAGCTCTTCACAAAGTATCGGGAGCACCTCCGGGCCATCTCTCTGGTTGGGCAACGAGAGTCAACGAATGCCTGACTCAGTTCATCAGTTCTCAAACTCCAGACGCTCTGGGTTACTGCGACTCGCAGCATAGATTCCCATTGTTCTGGCAAGCAGCCTGTTCATTCAATGGAACAAGCATAGGAGGTACAAAGTGACTTCAACCACTGCAACACGCTCAGAAATTACCGGAGCCCAAGCACTTCCAATAGTCGATCTGGTCAGTTATCAGGACGGATCCGTCGTAAGCCGAGTTTGTCCTAAAAGGGGGAGAAGGGGAACGTCACGATTTTTGCGTTTGACGCTGGGCAGGCGTTAACTGAACATACCTCCTCATTCGCTGCGCTCGTGCAGGCGATTGAAGGAGAAGCAGAGATTACGGTCGCTGGTAAGCCGATAGCACTCACAGCAGGTGAAATCGTCTTGTTGCCCGCCGAGAAGCCGCACGCTGTTAAGGCAACCACGCGCTTCAAGATGGTACTCACCATGATCCGGTCATAAACTAGCCATTTGTCCTGCAGGCAGGGGATCCGGTGGGGTGCAGCC
>PKXK01000271.1:0-228 GCA_003132325.1 Acidobacteriaceae bacterium | reverse complement strand
GATCATGAGCGCGAGGCCCACATTAGCACCCCAGAATCCCACCCGGACGAACTTCTCCGTCTCCTTCCACGTGGTGTCGGATTGCATGGCCCTGAAGCAGAAGACCAGGACCGCTAAGGCCAACATCCCAAAGACACCAAACAGTGCGGCGTGTGCGTGATTGGCGGTGAGCGACGTGCCCACCTCGAAGTAGGACACGATGGGCAGGTTGATCAGGAAACCGAAGAC
>PKXK01000092.1 GCA_003132325.1 Acidobacteriaceae bacterium | reverse complement strand
GTACGTTGTTGCGCACCAGCGCCCCGCCCAGCAGGACCGAGTGCGACACGACATTAGCGCTTCTTCCATGCTGGATGCGCAGCGTGGAGATGTTGAAAGCCTGCTTGTGCTCGCGCTCGAGCATGTAATGCGCAAGCACGGTGTGGTCGCCGGCGACCAGCTCCGTGACCGTGTTGCAGAACGTCGCGCCGCCGCCGTCGAGCGACACATAGTCCTCGACGAACGTGGCCTGGCTGTCTTCCTCCGCCACAATGAGGTTGCGCGGATGACTCATGGATGGAGCATCGCCCCCGGTGGAGACAAACAGCAGGCAGATGGGCTCCTCCACTAGCGTGCCTCTGGGAATGTGTACATACGCTCCGTCTTCCACGAAAGCCGTGTTCAGTGCACAGAACGCATCACGGCGGATATCAAGGTAGCGGCCGAAGTGCGCTTCAATTGCTCCGGGATTGCTGGGAATCTCCTCGGCGAGACTGCTGACCTTCACCCCATCAGGCAGTTTGCTCAACAACGACAACTCCCGCGCAAAGCGCCCGTTCACGAACACCAGTTGAGAGGCAACGCCCGCAACCCGGTACGGCTCCAGTTCCTTTTGGGACAGCCGGGCGCGGCCGTTCCGCGTGAGCCGGAAGGGAGTCTGCGCAATAGCAGAGACGTTGGTGAACCGCCAGTCTTCGTCGTGAGTGGTTGGGAACCCGACCTCGCAAAAGCGGGCAAACGCATCCCGGCGCAGCTTCCGCAACCATGGCAGGTCATGGCGGGCGGCAAGCTTCTCGAACTCACCGAAGCTTTCCAGGTAACTTCCCAACTGCTGAGTTGCCGTGATCACGTTGTTCTTCCCTCGTTCTCATTAGGCGGGTGTAGCATGCCGCGCCTCGGCTTCCATCGCGCCATAGCCCTTCTCTTCCAGTTCCAGCGCCAGTTCCGGGCCGCCCGAACGCACAATGCGTCCATCCACCAGCACGTGGACGAAGTCAGGAACGATGTAATTCAACAGGCGTTGGTAGTGAGTCACCACGACCATGGCGCGCTCCGGGTTGCGCATGGCATCGACGCCCTGGGCCACGATCCTCAGCGCGTCAATGTCCAGACCGGAATCGGTCTCGTCCAGGATGGCGAGCTTCGGCTCCAACACCGCCATCTGCAGGATCTCGTTGCGCTTCTTTTCGCCGCCAGAGAAGCCTTCGTTCACGGACCGGTTCATCAGCTTCTCGTCCATGTCCAGCAGCTTCAGTTTCTCCCGGAACAGGGGCAGGAAATCGATGGCATCTATCTCATCCAGCTCGCGGTACTTGTGGATGGCATTGAGCGCCGACCGGAGGAAGTACGCGTTGCTGATACCGGGAATCTCTACCGGGTACTGGAAAGCCATGAAGATGCCTTCACAGGCGGCCTCCTCCGGTTTCATGGCCAGCAGGTCCTTGCCGTTGTAAGACACCTCGCCCGAGGTGACCGCGTAGGTCTCTCGGCGGGCCAGCACCTGCGCCAGCGTGCTCTTGCCCGAGCCGTTCGGGCCCATGATGGAGTGCACCTCACCGGCGTTCACCTTCAGGTCAATGCCCTTGAGGATTTCGTAGTTATCCACTTTGACGTGCAGATTCTTGATTTCCAGTAAGCTCATTCCCTTTCCTCTCAGTAGCCAAGCCGTTGCAACCCTCTGCACGGGATCTCAGCCTTACCCAACGCTGCCTTCCAGACTGACGCTCAGCAGCTTCTGCGCCTCCACCGCGAATTCCATGGGCAGCTCGCGGAACACACGCTTGCAAAAGCCATTCACGATCATGGAAACGGCGTCTTCCGCCTTTAGCCCGCGCTGCCGCAGGTAGAAGAGCTGGTCTTCACCGATCTTGGAGGTGGAAGCCTCATGTTCCATGCGGGCGGTTGAGTTCCTCACCTCGATGTACGGAAAAGTGTGGGCGCCGCACTTATCTCCGATCAGGAGCGAGTCGCACTGCGTGTAGTTGCGTGCTCCCGTGGCACCCTTCATGATTTTCACCTGGCCGCGATAGGTGTTCTGGCCGTGACCGGCAGAGATGCCCTTGGCGACGATGGTGCTGCGCGTGTTCTTGCCGATGTGGATCATCTTGGTCCCGGTGTCGGCCTGCTGGTAGTTGTTGGTGAGGGCAACCGAGTAGAACTCACCCACCGAGTTCTCGCCCTGCAGGATGCAGCTCGGATACTTCCAGGTAATGGCCGAACCAGTCTCCACTTGCGTCCAGGAGATCTTCGAGTTTGCGCCCAGGCACTTGCCCCGTTTGGTCACAAAGTTGTAGATCCCGCCTTTGCCTTCTTTGTCGCCCGGGTACCAGTTCTGCACCGTCGAGTACTTGATCTGCGCGTTGTCGAGCGCGATCAACTCAACCACGGCAGCGTGCAACTGGTTCTCATCGCGGATGGGTGCAGTGCAACCTTCCAGATAACTGACGTAGGAGCCCTCGTCGGCGACGATCAACGTACGTTCGAACTGGCCGGTGTTCGCCGCGTTAATACGAAAGTAGGTGGAAAGTTCCATCGGGCAGCGAACCCCTTTCGGCACATAGACAAAAGACCCGTCAGTGAACACGGCCGCGTTCAGGGCGGCGAAGAAGTTGTCGGTATAAGGCACCACTGAGCCAAGGTACTTCTGCACCAGATCAGGATGTTTCTGCACAGCTTCCGAGAAGGAGCAGAAGACAATCCCCAGCTCGGCCAGCTTCTCTTTGAAGGTCGTAGCCACGGAGACGCTGTCGAACACCGCATCCACAGCCACACCAGCCAAGTGCTTCTGCTCCTCGAGCGGAATACCCAGTTTTTCGTAGGTGCGCAGGATCTCCGGATCCAGTTCCTCCAGGCTCGTCAGACCGGGTTTCTGTTTGGGAGCCGAATAATAAACGATTTCCTGGTAGTCGATTGGCCCGTACTTGACATTGGCCCACTTGGGTTCGGCCTGCGCCTTCTCCAGCGACACCCAGTGGCGATAAGCCCTGAGCCTCCATTGGAGCATGAACTCCGGCTCATTTTTCTTGGCCGAGATCACACGAATGATGTCTTCGTTCAACCCCTTGGGGACCCTTTCTTCCTCCACTTCGGTAACGAAGCCCCACTTGTACTCCCGGTCGGCAAGATCCTGTATGGTTTTCACGTTGGTGCTCATTGCATTCTCCCGGATACAAAACCAATAGTGGGCACTAGGTTTCCGCGCCCATTCCTGATGGTGGTCAGGTGTAACGGTTGACTGAGATCGGAGAGCATCACCTTCTCCAGTGCCCCGCTCACCGCCTGGCTGATGATGCGCTGATTGTCCTTGATGGGACAACAGGGCTCCAAGTCGCACAGCCCGGAGATGTCAGTGCTGCATTCAGTGAGCGCGATAGGACCCTCGAGTACAGCAATGATTTCAGCCACCGAGATCTCTCGCGACTTCCTGGCCAGACTGTACCCACCCTTGATGCCACGGTGCGAAACCAGTAACCCACCCTGCTGAAGCTCCTGCAGCAGCTTGCTCACTGTTGGCAGAGGCAGCCGTGACTCGACGGCCAAGTCACGCGCTGTGTGCAGCAACCGGTCGTGGTTCTGCGCAATGTGAGTCATCAGGACCAACCCATAGTCCGTCAATTTACCTAGTCGGATCATCAGTCAATGCCCCTGTCTCAAGAGGTTTCCGAACCG
Source organism: Acidobacteriaceae bacterium (assembly GCA_003132325.1). GTDB lineage: Bacteria > Acidobacteriota > Terriglobia > Terriglobales > Acidobacteriaceae > Acidiflorens. The sequence continues at coordinate 1,897 of PKXK01000092.1, read as the reverse complement.
CCGTACCTGAGCAGATTTGAAATAGTACTAATCTGGTACAATTTAATTGTACTGCGCCGATAGCACGGCTGGCAAGGCCCGGCAACCGTCCCCCCAAGCGGCTGGCTTCTGGCCCAATTGCACGTCGGCTTAGGCTGGGCCGTGTGTCGGTCCGAATCGGCCAGACCGGCGGGATTCATTCATGTTGCTAACTCGGAGGGCCTGTTACGGTCTCCTCGCTGCGCAGCACTTGGCAGAACACGCTGGCGAGGGTTCGTTCGGCGCCAATGACTTGGCCGAATTCTATGGATTGCCCCATGAAGCATTGGCCAAGATCCTCCAGCGACTTGCCACAGCTGGGGTGTTGATGTCCCACCACGGGATTAAGGGCGGATATCCACTCGCCCGCGACCCGCGGTACATTTCCGTATTCGACGTGATCAAGGCAAGCGAGGGACCGCGGCGAAGCGGTATTCACGGCGAACCCTGGCGGCACGTGGAGTCCGTCCCCGCGTACCAGGGGCGAGTCCCATCGGAAGAGCCGTCGCGCTTTGGTCGGTGTGCCAGGTGGGTCCGCCAGATGAAATCTATCCAAGTCTGATTGCCGAGAAACGGAACGTCGACTGCGGGTTGCGATTTGGGTTTCAACATGGAAACCGTCCGCAGGGCGCATAGCCTGCGCGTGTCCCAAGCTTCTCTGCGTTTGCCGAGGGTCCGCGCTTGCGGAAACGGTGAACGAAAGAAGCTTTGAACGGCGACACGAAAGGCGCGGCCTGCAGGATTCCATGCTGGTTGAGGCCCATTGCAAAGGGAATGGTGGGACAGGGGCATCATGAGCGAGAGACGCAGTCGAGGCATATTCCGAGGAACGAGCGATTGTCGGGTTTTCGTTGCCGGCATTTGTGGCAGATCATGGCTTCAGCGATGCGATGGCCTGCTGCATTGTGCCGAGCGGTTGCTTGATCGGCGTGATGGTTTTCAGCTTCGCCCGCGTGTCGGCCGTCATCGGCATGAGCGTTGAGGATTATTACCCAGCAAGGAAAACGGTGGTGGCTGCGGCTGCATGAAAAAGGCGGCAAGCATCATGACGTGCCGGCGCACCATGGCCGGGACTACGGGCCCGGTGAGCGCGTGCGCGAGTAAAGCCCGACCGGCAAAGTCGGGCACGCCAGGGTAGGGTAACCGAATCACACGGTTCTGAAATTCGCTTAGCGCCCTATATTGTGCAAATCGTGTGATGACCCCGATTTGACCAGACGGTGTTTTTGAGATATAATTAAACTAGTTTGAACTAGTTGTATGGGTGGGAGAAATGGACTCGGTAGGGGCCTTTGAGGCCAAGACGCATCTATCTAATCTGCTGGACCGGGTAAGGCAGGGCGAAAAAATCACGATCACGAGACACGGGGTTCCTGCAGCAATGCTGGTTCCTGTCGAAGAAACGGGTTCCAAACTGACGCACAAGGAAGTCGTGGAGGGAATGCGGGCGCTGCGCAAGCGGATTAAGCCTGATTCCATGAGCGTCCGCGAGATGGTTAACGAAGGACGGCGATTTTGACCGGGATAGTGGTCGATGCCTCTGTAGCGCTCGCCTGGTGTTTTCCAGACGAGGCGAGCGAATACGCGGACGGTGTGCTTGTGGCGCTGGAAGGCCGGACGGTGATCGTGCCGGCCGTATGGGCACTGGAAATTACAAATGCGGTGTTGGTGGGCGAACGGCGCAAGCGTGTGAAGCAGCCGGACGTGCGGCGCTTTGTGGAGCTGCTGGGCGGCCTGACGATTATCGAGCATTCACAGACAGTCGCCGATAGCGTGAGCAATGTTCTTCCGCTGGCGCGGGAATACGATCTTTCGGCATACGACGCGGCATATCTTGATGTAGCAGTCCGACAGGGAGCGCCGCTGGCCACTCTGGACA
>PKXK01000133.1 GCA_003132325.1 Acidobacteriaceae bacterium | reverse complement strand
CTGAAGACCTCGAACAGCAGTTTAAGAGTAGGGGCAGGGATTGACCAACCGGGAACTCATTGAAAAGCAGAAAAAGCTTGCGTACTCCGATAACCCCGTGGAAAGGATTGCCGCCGCGCTGCTCATCCCCGGCGCACTGGCAAGACAACTCAACAGATTGACAAACAGCCAGATAGGGGAGCTTTTGCTGGACGAGGTCTGGTCAAGGCTGAACCTGCTGCATCCTGAATCTACTATCTGCCTTCACGCCGTGGATCGGCTTCGCGGCTCGGCAAAGGGAAAGTGCCTGGCTTGCCCGAAGTGCGGCAATGAGATGACGCTTCACTACGGCATCGACGAGCCTGACTTCTTTGAATGCGTACTCCTAAGCTGCGGGCACCGCAAACCTGCATAACGCCGGACCAAGGAGAAACTAATGAAAAAAGTCGCGATCTATGTTCGTGTTTCGACTCCCGATCAGCACGTTGAATCTCAGCTGTACGATCTTCGAGAGTTGGCGGCACAGAGAGGGTTCGAGGTTGTGCACGAGTACGAAGATCGGGGTGTTTGTGGAAAGAAGGTACGCCGTCCGGGGCTCGATCTGCTCATGGCTGATGCACGGCGCAAAAAGTTCTCGGTCGTGCTGGTGGCGGCATTCGACCGCATTGCGAGGAGCACGCGGAATTTTCTACAAGTGATCGACGAGTTGGACAGTATGGGAATTGAGTTCATCTCACGGCGAGAAACGTCGATACCAGCGGTCCGATGGGGCGTCTTTTCGTGACGATCATCTCGGCGATTGCAGAACTGGAAAGGTCACTCGTGGTGGACCGGGTCAAATCGGGGATGCGAAGGGCAAAACTTGAGGGCCGTCAGATCGGGAGATCACGTTTGGATGTGAATCGGGAACAAGTCGTTCAAGACCGCCGCTCTGGTCTCTCGCTGACGCAAGTCGCCAAGCGCCACAACATTTCGAGAGCCTCAGTGTGCCGTTTGATGAAAGAGGCGAACGACGATTGCAATCTCACCATTGCAATTCCTAGCGAAGAAGCTGGGCTAGAGGCTCGGCTCTAAAAACGGGAGCAAATGATGCAAATCGGTAAGCCGTTGCGAACCATCATCGTGGAGCCGCTGGAACTTCCAGTGGAACAACCGACCCGCGAACCTGAGCCCGAGCCGATTCAGTCGCCAGAGTCGGAGCCCGAGCAGGTGCCAGCCAAGCAATGAGCATCCCTGATTACATTTCGCCGATCATCGGCTACCGGGTCTGGCAATGGGTTGCCGCTGGGCTCAAGTCGCTAAACGGCGAGCCATGGTCTCCGGGCAAGCCGCTTGCGGCGGCGTGCAGGGCATCGAATCGGAGGACGACGGTAGGTCGTGCGGAGCCAGCGCATGATGCCAACGATGCCCCGCAAGAGAAGTGCAGATGCGGCGTGTACGCGTCGAAAAGCCGTGAGCACCTGCGCACGACGGGATACGAACGCTACGGAATCTGCGGCGAGGTCAACCTGTGGGGCACGGTCGTCGAGCACGAGCAAGGATTTCGTGCCCAGTTTGCCTATCCGAAAAATCTGTATCTGCCTCTTAAAATGCTACCGATCACGCTGGCGGAAATTCAGTCTCGGCTCCAAGCTCTGACTCTCTACGGTAGCGACATCTTCGTCCTTGGCAACGGCGAGACTATTTCTCTATGGGGCAAGGATTCGGGCTTTGACCCAGCCGGACTCGATTACCTGATCGAGAGGAGCAAAAGGTACTACGACCGACGCCAACAAGACAGAACCTTAAAGAAGGGCGACCGCGTGGCGATCCTCGGGCAAGGGATCGCGGTGGTCGAGCGCGCCGACGAGACAGAGGTTGAGGCGCTGCTGGAGAACAAAACCATATTAAGGATGCGGCGCAACGACATTGCCTGGAACCGGCAGAACATGCGGTGGGAGGCGGAGGTCTTGGCTGTCATTCTCCGATAAACGTGCTGCCTCCGCGAGGTCTATTCGACAGTCTCGAACTGCGTGGCCTATAGTCTTTTCCAATCGAAGAATGAGCCTGGGGAAGCGCCTGGGACGGTGATGGAGGGTGCAGACGGCGTTCCCGATAGCGCGGCTGTTGCCGCAAGTTATAGAGGTGCGCCACCGAAATCGTAGACAGCCGCTCATACTCGGGCTTGCCGTACTGGCGGTATTCCCGCTCCAGAATACGGCGCGTGGCAGGACCGCTCAGGTTCTCGTGGGCCGCATCGACGGTGGCCAGCAGTTCGATGTCGGCGCGAGTATAGCGCTGGGGAAAACGATGACGCCCGTAGGGCGCGGGCGATCCGCTCTTCCGATAGCGAGCCGATCAGCCGGGTCACCTGCGCCCGGCTCCGGCCCGTCATCTTCGTCAGATAGCTGCGTAACAACCCGCGCGCCGGACGGCTCTGCTGGTGGTACTCCTGCCGGCCGAGCACCTGCTCGATCCAGTGATAAATCTGCTTTTGGGTTTCGCCTTCGAAGCGGATGGCCTCGCTGGCGCTCAGGAAAGCCTGGATCTGCTCCAGGCTCAGTTTCTCTGCTTCGTGCACGCGGATGGTCAATCCTCAGCATGCCATCCGCTCCAGGCTCATCTTGTATTGGAATCTCACCTCCCCTTCAGGCTCATCTTGCATTGGATAAGACTCCTATTAGTAGCTGCTCTGCTGTTTCGTGTATACTAGGACGCGACAGAAAGCAGAACGAGCTTCACAAATGGCAAACGCAGATTTCACGCTATGACCCGCAAAGGATTTCATATTCTGTTGGCGCTAACGCTGGTGGTTTGCGTACTCTGCCCGTTTTTCGAACTTGCCCTCAATTGGGGCCAATCCCTCTTCGATACAGGCTATGACACGGAGACAACCGTAGCTGTTATTGCACTTCTGCTGATTTTGGCGTTCGCCCTTGCAAAGCTTCTAGTCTATTTTCTAGGTAACACTACAGGTCAGGAACGTCTCATCGACTCCCAGAGCAAATCGAAACCCACACTCGATTTCATTTCTGCTATTCCTGTTCCCGACACTTCCCCACCGCTCCCTCTTCGCATCTAGGACAACTCCACCTCAGACAGCGGTCACTCGCTGGCTTTTGCCTGGCGTCGATTTCCGTCCATACGGAGCAGATTTCTATGCGCATGAAAAGATCACTTGTCTTCTTTTTCCTCGGAACCTGGGTTTTGACCGGATGCGCTGCGCGACGATACCGACCGGCACCTATCGTACCCACGGAATCAGCCTCGCGGCTGGAGTCTCGGAATCTCGGTGACTCAGGCTTGCAAGTATTTCTAGAGGCAAACCTTGGTCACCCTGTCGCACCTTGGCCACCCAAGACTTGGGGCCTCGGAATGCTTTCGCTGGCGGCTCTCTACTTCGATCCGACGCTGGAGACTGCTCGGGCTCGCGTTGCGGAAGCGCAGGCAGCCGTCGTGACGGCTGGCGCACGACCCAATCCCAGTCTCAGCGTTGCCCCAGGCATTCCCAGCTCCTATCTGTTCAATTTGGATTTTGCCGTCCCAATCGAAACGGCAAGTAAGCGCGGGCATCGCATCGAATCCGCGCGAAGTCTAGAACACGCTGCTCGATTCGATCTTGCGGATTCCGCGTGGAAGGTGCGTAGCGGCGTTCGCATTGCGCTACTTAACTATCTACTCGCTTCTCGAAGTTTAGATTTGCTGCGCTCCGAAGAGCAGGTTCGCCGCGAACAAGCAGACATTTTGGCGCAACGGTTCTCTGTTGGCGAGATCCCAAGGCCAGAAGTCGACCTCGCGCGGATTGAGCTTTCAAAAACCCACTTGGCTATCAGCACCGCCGAGGGACAGATTGCCGAGGCCAAAGCAGCACTGGCAGCCTCTATTGGGATTCCAGTGGCGGGACTTCAGGAACTCACATTCTTATGGTCTGACCTAGATTCGCCGCCAAGCACAGAATCCCTCTCGCCGGGACAGATTCAACGAGAAGCCGTTCTGAATCGACTGGATGTCCGCCGTTCTCTTGCACAATACGCCGCAGCCGAAGCCGATTTACAGCTGGAGATTTCCAAGCAATATCCGGACCTCCAAATCGGACCCGGTTACACATACGAAGAGAAGAAAAACTTCTTCACACTCGGACTTTCGACCACTTTGCCTCTCTTCAACCGAAACCAGGGACCGATCGCTGAGGCCGAGGCTCGACGTAAGGAAGCCGCCGCCGCATTCTTGGAAAAACAAGCGCAGGTCATTGCAGGGAGCGAACGAGCACTCGCCCTCTATGACGCAGCACTAAGGGAACTGACCGAAGCAGACGAATCTCTCCACAAGCTCCAAGACGCTCAATTGCAGATGATGAAACAGGCGGTCCAGGTCGGAGAGGAGGATCGGCTAGCCCTCAACGGCGTGCGAATCGAGAGTTCAGCGGTGACCCGGACGCGGCTGGATGCCCTTGCGCGAGCGCAGAAGGCTCTCGGCGAACTGGAAGATGCCGTCCAACGCCCGCTTGATCCCGGCGACATATTTCCCACTAATCCCGAATCTCCGGTTCTGAACAAGGCACCCAAGGACTCACAACGATGAACCCAAACTCCAACCCTGCGAGCATCGGACCGCTTAGCATCTTGATCGTCACTCTTCTGACGCTAACACTCATGGCAGCTTGCCAAGGTCGCTTCGATGGACACCAAGCGGACCAGCAGGCTCAAGCAAAGAAAGGACCGGCCCAAATCTCTGTTGAGGATCGGCAAACCGTACTCACTCTCGATTTGCCAACACAAAGCCGTCTGGGGCTTGAAGTTGCGACGCTCGCCGCAACGCTCACACACGCGCAGGTCACGCTCCCTGCTGTTGTTCTTCCCGTTCAAGAACTCGCAACCTTTCGCAATGGCTATTTGGTGGCGCGGGCACAACTCCAAAAATCAAAGGTCGAAGCGGACGTCGCTGGCAAGGAATATGCACGTCTGAAGATTCTATTCGACCAAAATCAAAACATCTCCGAAAAGTCCCTCCAATCTGCCGAGGGTACTCTTCAAGCGAGTGAGGCGGATGTTCGCGCGGGGGAACAGCAGTTGAGTCTGCAAGAATCTGTCGTTCGGCAAGAGTGGGGTAGCGTCGTCGCTAAATGGGCGGTGGAGGACGCACCTGAGCTTCAGCACATCTTCGATCAGCGCGAACTGCTGGTGCAAATGACAATGCCATCTGATGCGACGTTTGATGCACCAAAGACCATTTCACTTGAAATCGGCGGCGCGACGCGAACAGAAGCGAGACTTGTCTCCACATTCCCCCGGATCGATCCACGAATTCAAGGCCGGAGCGTCCTCTATGTTGTGCCTGCTCATTTGGGCCTGGCTCCCGATATAAATCTGCTCGCTCATCTATCGATCGGCAATCAGCTGAAGGGGTTGATCGTGCCTACATCTTCAGTTGTTTGGTCGGAGGGAAAGGCCTGGGTATACCAGCAAACTGCGCCCGACCGCTTTTCTCGCCGAGCTGTGGCAACAGATACCCCAGTCGAAAGAGGATTCTTTGTCACAGAAGGATTCTCACAGGGAGACAGAGTGGTGACACAGGGGGCGCAAGCTCTACTTTCCGAAGAAATGCTTTTGAATGGCCAAGGGGGAGGCGACTCGGATGAGAACTGATGCAAGGAGCAGTCAATGCTGAACGCCATCGTTCGTTTCTCAATCCGCTTCCGTGGCGTTGCGATCTCGTTGGCCTGTGCACTGCTGGTCTATGGAATCTTCTCCCTCTCTCATGTGCCTTACGACGTTTTCCCCGAGTTTGCACCTCCCGAGGTCTCCATACAGACGGAGGCACCCGGTCTTTCACCAGAGCAGGTTGAGGTTCTGGTCACTCAGCCTGTTGAGAACGCCCTAAACGGGGTGGCCGGGATTGAGACCTTGCGTTCAAGGTCGATTCAAGGTCTCTCCGTCATCACAGTTGTTTTCCGCAACGGCACCGACGTGTATCGTGACCGTCAGGCTGTGACTGAGCGTTTATCAACAGTTGCCAGCGAGCTTCCTGCGGGAGTGCAGCCGCCACTGATGACTCCCCTCACTTCTTCGACGACCTGGGTCATGGAGGTTGGTCTTACGTCCGACAAGCAATCGCTCATGATATTACGGACGATTGCCGACTGGACTGTCAAACCGCGTTTGTTGGCGGTTGGCGGCGTTGCTGGAGTGGAGGTCAATGGAGGCGAGGTCCGACAGCTTCAATTCCAGTTCGATTCCCAGCGCCTCGTTCAATACGGGGTAAGCATGGAGGAGCTAATCGCCGCCGCGCGACGGGCCACCGGGGTTCGCGGGGCTGGGTTTGTCGATACTCCCAACCAGCGAATCGTACTGCAAACAGAGGGGCAGTCCATCACAGCCGCGCAACTTGCCCGCACTGTTCTGGTCCATCACAACGGTGCCAATGTGATGTTCGGGCAGGTTGCAGCAGTGGCTGACGCTCCAGCGCCCGCGATAGGTGCTGCTTCGATCAGAGGAAAACCCGGTGTGATATTGACAGTCGACGCTGCATACGGTTCGAATACACTCGAAGTCACGCACGACATCGACAAGGCACTGGCTGACTTGGGTCCGAGCCTCGCGGCACAGGGAATCTTCATCCACCCGGAAGTGTTTCGCGCTGCTGACTTCATTGATGTCGCGCTTCATAACGTCCGCGATTCTTTGCTCATCGGCGCAGTTCTCGTGGTCGTAGTCCTGTTTCTGTTTCTCTTCAACTTTCGCGCCGCTGCGATCTCCTGTACTGCCATCCCCCTCTCGCTGCTCGCAGCAGTAATTGCACTCGACAAGATGGCTCTGAGCCTGAACACAATGACGTTGGGAGGGCTTTCTATTGCTATCGGCGAGGTCGTGGACGACGCGGTGATTGATGTCGAGAATATCTATCGTCGACTGCGCGAAAATCGGGCATCGCCGAACCCGCGGTCGACTTTCCAAGTCGTGCTCGATGCTTCGATCGAAGTGCGGAGCGCAGTCGTTTATGCAACATTCGCGGTTATCTTGGTTTTCTTCCCCGTTCTGACCATGTCGGGCTTGGCCGGGCGAATCTTTGGCCCGCTCGGCATATCCTACATTTGGGCAATTCTGGCGTCGCTCGTGGTGGCGCTGACCGTCACTCCGGCTCTTTGTATTTTTCTCTTGGGCGAGCGTGATCTCCCGCCGCATGAACCGCCCGCCGTTCATTGGTTAAAGACGGGGTATCACCAGTTTCTGCTCCGCATTGAGAAGGTACCTCGTGTACTGATGGCAGCCGTCGCTCTTTTTGTTGCTTTCGGGATCAGCACTCTTTTCCTGCTGAGTGAATCGTTCCTGCCCGAATTGCGTGAGGGTAACATCACCATACACATGACGGCAGTGCCTGGTACCTCCCTTCAGGAATCAGTGCGGCTGGGAAACCGCATCACGGACGCTGTCATGACGATTCCTTCCGTGCTGTCGGTCGCGCAACGAGCGGGCAGGGCCGAACTTGGAACCGACACGATGGGAACGCACGAAAGCGAAATCGATGTGAACATGCAGGCCCGCAATGGTGCGCAAGTCAGGGCCGCACAAGACGGCATCCGGCAGGTCATCTCGGAGCTTCCAGGACCGATACTGACATCAAACAGCTTTCTAACGGAAAGGATCAACGAGACTCTGTCTGGCTACACGACCCCGGTCGTTGTCAACGTTTTCGGGAATGACCTGGATGAACTAGATCGGGACGCGGGGCAAATTACCAGAGCGCTGAGCAGTCTACGCGGTGCGGCGCAAGTCCAAATACAATCTCCGCCCGGCATGCCTCAGATTGTAGTGCGCCTGCGGAAGGATGACGTAGCCCGCTGGGGCTTTGATCCGCTCGAAGTCCTCGATGTCATGCGGACTGCTTACGGCGGCGAGACTGTCGGACAGATTTACGAAGGAAATCGGGTTTACGACGTTGCCGTGGTTCTTGCCCCTAGCAGCCGGCCCAGAATGACTGAAATAGGTGCGCTGCCGTTGCGAAGTGCAGACGGAAACTACGTCACGCTGAGGCAACTCGCTGATATTTACGAGTTGTCTGGCCGTTACGTCATCTTGCATCAGGGCGCACGTCGCGTTCAAACCATCACGTGCAATGTACAGGGGCGTGCCGTGGATTCCTTCGTCGCTGAAGCCCGGACGCGTGTCGCTCGTTTGTCCTTCCCCGCGGGAACCTATGTGGAGTTTTCTGGCACGGCGGAGGCGCAAGCACAATCCCGCCGGGATCTGTTGGTTAACTCGCTGCTAGCAGGGTTGGGCATCCTTCTGCTTTTGTCTGTTGTTATGGGCAACTACCACAACCTGCTGCTCGTTCTCTTGAATTTACCTTTCGCGCTCGTCGGAGGAGTGCTTGCTGCATTGTTCACGGGAGGCAATCTTTCCCTTGGATCGCTCGTTGGTTTTGTGACTTTGTTTGGAATCACGCTGCGCAATTCCATCATGCTGATTTCCCACTACGAACACCTGGTTGAAGTGGAAGGCATGAACTGGGGACTGGACGCTGCTCTCCGTGGTGCTTCCGAACGCCTCGCACCGATCTTGATGACAGCATTGGTCACGGGACTCGGCCTATTGCCCTTGGCTATCGGCAGCGGCGACCCAGGACGCGAAGTCGAGGGCCCGATGGCCACGGTAATTCTTGGCGGACTCGTGACCTCGACTCTGCTAAACCTCCTCGTTCTACCTACGCTCGCCTTGCGCTATGGAAGGTTTGAGCCACCGCAAGCGAGCTCACGAGGAGAGTAATAATGAAGCGAATTGAATACACCGTATTGGTGTTCGCGGTTGGAGCGCTCTGTCTTTCGCAGGCCGCAGCAGATAGTTCCGACTCGCGGAAAATTGACGTGGCTCATTCCATGATAACGGTACACGTCAACAAGAGCGGCTTTCTTTCCGCCTTTGGTCACAATCACGAAATTCAGACTCCACTTCAGTCCGGCGAGGTGAAGGAGTCCGATCCCGCATCGGTTGAGTGGCTCTTGGCCCTGGTGGTCAGAAAGGGTGTTTTCCGCAGCAGCCGCAAGTGAGTGAATCTAATGCCCGAGAAATTCGCTTTCACGGTGGTCACGCGGGTATACCTTCTGGGACAATCAAGGACGCCTGCGGTCTCGGGACAACACTAGGTGCCTCATGCTCTTGATTCGGGCTTTCGTGCAGCGAACTCTCGGCGCATCTCGACGTAAAACTGAAGTTCCGCATTTGCGGGCGGCTTGCCATGCTCGACCCACGAATACCACGCACGGCTTAACTTGAAACCCTGCAAAGCGCGGTCAGCCTCGATCAGGTAATCGCTCGTATTCTCTGGATCGACAATCGGAAGCCCCAATATAAAAAGTGTCAGCGGCATGACGTTGGGGATGAGGTCATACGCAAGGTGTCCTGCCCGAAACGCAATAAGTATTTGGTCGCTCGTCAACGGGCGTCCGACATCTCCGACAGTCGCCTCGATCAGTCGGAGGGCCTCCTCATCAGGCAACCTTTCGACACTGGACAACAAGTGAGTTGCCCCTGCGCCATAAAGTTTCTCAAATTGTGGAGACTCGAATACTTCAAGTGAGTGCTTAATAGCACCTTCAAGCAAGCCTTGGCTCTCCACCGCTCGCTGCCAGTATTCGCGCCAGAATGCCAGCGCCTCCCTAGCCAGAGCGCGGTGCTGAACAAGAGAAGCATATTTCTCCTCGCCCGCTCGGATCGCAGCGAGGTAAAAGAGTCGCTTGGGTTCAGAGCCAGCCAGCCCTTCAAGGTCGGCCCTTGATCGTCCGCCCGTCCAGTCGTATCGCTCACTCGTGGCCGTCTTTTCGATGTCGGCATGTATTTGGGCATTTATGCGGTCGAGATTGATCCAAATGATTCGGTTGATGTCTTGCCAATGAAGAATGCCCGTCTCGTCAGGGAGTTGCGTAGCGGTCTCCTCCAATTTGTGCAGCCTCGTTGGTTTAGTTGCAATAGTTTTGGCGAAGCTAGTGAGAGCGATATAGAACATCATCCTTTCGTTGACATGCCAAAGCCTGTTCAGATGTTGTCCTGTTAGCGTACGAGTGTCAGTAGGAAAACCTCGACTCCCAAGCCATTCCTTCTCGTGATCCTTCCAGTGTCCGTGAACGATAGTGTTGCGAAGGTACTTGATTGCCAAATAGTCATCGAAGACTTCACGTTCCACCTGAATGCCCGTTCCACCTGAATGCCAGCTGCTCACGAAGGCATCGTACAGGCTGCGAACGCGGTCTTGTTCCGCCTCAGCTGGAAA
>PKXK01000135.1 GCA_003132325.1 Acidobacteriaceae bacterium | reverse complement strand
GGGTTTCGCTGCCCTTTGAGACTTCATAAACCCTCCTTCGAATGTAGCAGTGAAGGAGCATCGCTCGGCCTTTTGTCGCGACCGGCACAGGCTAGGGCGAGCCATCATGAACGCTCCTGTGCAGGAGCACAGGACACACTTGCCACATTTTCCATTCTCATCAGAAGTTCCCGCGTATGCCGTGATGCCCGTCACCCATGCGTGTGTTCCTGCGAGAGCTGGGGAGGGAGGGTTGAGCCGAGATGATCAGAAGGCAGAGGCGTCCGCATCGGGCCCTGCCCAAGAGAAGAGTTGTTTCGTTTATCTTCAAGCCGCCGCAGCCACAACGGTTCGGTTCCACACCGGAGGAGGCGGCATGCGGGTTATGCGATCAGTTTGAGGAAACGCCCGTTAGTGGAGGGAACCTTTTCGGATGCGCACAGCGCTCTGGGTCGTTTGGTGCGGATGGAGAGACTCGAACTCTCATGGGTCTCCCCGCCGCCCCCTCAAGACTGTGTGTCTGCCAGTTCCACCACATCCGCACATCAAGAACTTAACTCGCGACACAACCTCAGGGTGGACTGGGGGGACTCGAACTGCTCCATCACGTTGATAACACGTAACTTGTTGATTTTGCATCCGGCCTAAATGCCCAAATGCCCCACAATTCCGACTCCCGTGTACGCTTATTGTACGGCGAATGCACCGCCGGAAGAGAAACCGCACCGAAATCTTTTCTTCTCCCAGCGACAGTTTGACATCCGCCCCTCCCATCGGTGAAGGCACTGTACTCGTCCAGTAGATGGGTGACACTTTTCAATCCTTTCGTTGGGATGAGATATGGCGGAGGAACTGCTGCGGGGTACCGGAAGCTCAGCACTCGAGTACATTTTGCTCTGGGCTCGATTGGCACCAGAAACCTTCGACCTTGGCCACGGCTCGCTCCCGTGCTGCAGCGCACCACTTTCATCCCCTCTTCGCGGGTGGGCAGCCGCCCATGACCATTTTGTTCGAAGCACCAAGGCTTTTGCCGCGGCACTCTACCGTGCGACACGACCTGAGCGAACCTACCCGACAAAAGCGTTCGGCATGGCCTCTGGAATTCCCTTTCTGATCAAAATACCTTGTCTGCATTTACAGACCAACATTCCTTCAGCATTTGATGGCGGATCAAAGCCGATCTGCACAAAAAGCAGGGGATGATCCGGGCACTCGGCACATTAGCCGCAGCTTTAAACGAAAAAACGAAAAATGACTCGGCCCACCTTCGAGGTGGCCGACATTCTCCGCGCGCAGGGCGATCGCTTCCTGGATCGGTATCGATCGAGCTTTGGCTTTCAGCAGCTCAAAGCCTTTCGGGCCATTCTGCGCTGCCGCACCGCAGCGCTGGGCGGTCATCGCGATGCCTGCCCCAGCTGCGGGCATCAGGCTATCTCGTACAACTCGTGCAGAAACCGGCACTCCCCCAAGTGCCAGACGCAAGCACGCGAACGCTGGCGGGCGGCCCTCGAGCGCGAACTGCTGGCAACCAGCTACTTCCATGTCGTGTTTACTGTGCCCCACGAACTCAATGTGCTAGCCCTGGAAAACCCACGTTGGTTCTACGACCTGCTCTTCACCGCCAGCGCCCAAACCTTGCTGGAGATCGCCCTCGATGGCAAACACCTGGGGGCCGAGATCGGCGTCATCAGCATCCTGCACACCTGGGGACAGAACTTGCTCCTGCATCCCCACATTCAACTGCGCCATTCCCGCAGGCGGACTTTCGCCAGATCATCGGCACTGGATCCGTCCACGCTATCCTTTCTTCTTACCTGGGAAGGTTCTCAGCCGCGTCTTTCGCGGCAAGTTCTTGGCTGGCCTCAAACGTCTGCACCGCCGCAACCAACTCTGCTGCGCTGGTCCCGCCGCCGCTCTGGCCGATCCACAGCAGTTCGCCAAACTCATCCGCCGCTTGCACTGTCACGACTGGGTCGTCTATGCCAAGGCCGCCTTCGGTGGTCCCCTGCAGGTGTTGCGCTATCTCGGTCGCTACACCCATCGCGTGGCGATCTCCAATCATCGCTTGTTGGCCTTCGACCAAGAGCGCGTCACCTTTCGCTGGAAGGATTACGCCCACGGCGGCAAACACGGCAAGATGACCCTGGGCGCGACGGAGTTCCTGCGGCGCTTCTTTCTGCACGTGCTCCCCAGAGGCTTCGTGCGCATCCGTCACTTCGGCTTTCTCGCCAATCGCTTTCGCGCTGCAGCTCTCCAAGATCGGCTTCCCGACCAGCGTTTCGGCATGCTTGGCCAGGAAAAGACCAGCGTGCACTACGTCGGACACCCGCCGCTCATCCGGCAGCAGTTTCGCGTTGAATTTCGTAATGTCCATACCCCCTGTCAGCGTGAGTGTGTAATACCCGCACATACGCGCACCAAATCTGGATGGCTATCGCTGCCTCGGCGGGGGAAACAGGCCGGCATCTCGACGTTTTCCTGCCTTGAAAACCGCGAAGGGTAAAAGCGTTCATACGGCTTTTTCTCCCGGTACGACTGCGCCAGTTCGAGGTAGATTCCGATGTCACGGTCAAGGTCGGATTGCTGGCCGTCAAAATAGAAATTGCGGATAGGGACGCCGCCATGATCCCGGCTGAGCTTAGGATAGATGGCTTCGCTCACAACTCCATTCATGCAGGTGAACGGGCTGATGTCCACGATTCCGTCCACCCCGTGCAGGGCAAGATAGGCGCTCCTGCCCATGTTCGTGACCATCTCGCCTTCGGCCCCGGGAAAGGGAAGATAGGGTTGCGCCAGCTCCAGCACCTCCTCGACGCTGGGTTCCTTGTAGCCGGCGAAATCCTCGACAAATAGCGAACGTAGCGCGTGCTCGTCGGCATGCTGAATTCGGGAACGGAGCTTCGACTTGATCATCTCCCAGGAGTACGACCGACCGGCGAGCCGGAGATTGCGCACCTCTTCCATGTTGGTGTAACCGATCCACTCGGCGATGTCGGCCATCCAGCATTCCGCGCCCTGTTCCTCCAGGCGGCGCACAAGGTCCTGGTTGCTGAAGTTGTTGAGGCGGCAGAAAATCTCGCCCACGATGCCAATCAGCGGCCGGCTGCTGTCGAAGCGCGCAGGTACAGCGTGAAAGCGAGCTCTCGCCCGCAACAACGATGCGGTCAGCCAGCGCATCTGGCACGCGAAGACGGAACAACTGCGTTCCAGTGCCTGACAGAGGTCATCGAGGGACTCGCGAAAAGCCCGGTCGGCTTCTCCCGGCTGCGTTTCGTAAGGGCGGGTCTGCAGCAGGAGCTTGCGCAGGATGTCCGCCGAGACCACGGCCCGCCACGCCGTCCGTACGAACGCGGTGTCAAAATCCTGGAAGTCGCTGTAGCCATGTTCCCCGTGCGGAGAAAGGACTTGTATGTCACCATAGCCCTGTTCCTGCAGAACCTTCCGCAGAAACGGCGCATACTGCCCGAAGCGGCACGGCCCGTCGGTAGTGCCCATGAGAAAAACTGTGTGCTTGGCATCAAAGCCCGGTTGCTGCGCGATTTTCAGGAAATCGCCGGTCGTAATCTTGGCGGGATAACATTCGTCACCGCTCGTGTGCTTGCCGCCCAACTCGAGTGTGTGTGGATCCGAGGGCGGCGTGGGATACGCCTCAACGCCCATCCAGCGCAAAGCTGCGCACAACGCCTCGATGCTTCCCTCGGCCATGGCGGGGACGTAGACCGTTTTCCCCGCCAGTGGATGGGTGGCGCCAATCTTCCGGGTTACGCAGCGATGTTTGTGGAATTGCATCGTAAAAACCCCTTGCTATCGAGATAAGCTTCACACCGGGTGATGTAGCCGGCGTCGTTCGAATGCCCGTCAAACTGCAGCACCAGGCTGGGCTTGCCACAGGCATCTTCGAGAAAGGATTTGAGGTAGGAGTCCGGGCCGCACTTGAAGTTCGACATGTAAATAAGGTGCAAGCCGGGAATGCGCCGGGTGAACTGCGCAGCGGCCAGAATCAGCCGGCCGGAGTGCCAGTACATGTTGTCGTTGATCGCAGAAACATCCTCGTCGTCGAGTGGCAGAAAATCCAAGGGCAGCACGTTGATGCCGTATAAGGTCCGCAGCTTACGGGGAATGTCGCAACACACCGCCCGGTCGTAGATGTTGTAAGGCCGGCCCAGCAGGACAATCGCAGGCTCGTGCGTCGCGCGCAATACTTGCAACGCGGCCTCCCCTGCTCGCCGTGCCGTATCGCCAAACTTCTGTTGTGCGCGGTAGGCATGCTCCGCTGCTGCATCGCTGGCCGCTTTGTTTCGTCCTAACGTACTCGCCAAAATGCGAAGCTGCTTCCGCACATGCTGGGGTCCTTGTCGAAAGTGGATGGTTGGGCACAGTAGCTTGCCGTCCAGATCGTTCTCCAGTTTCTCTACCGCGCGCACCACAAACGGCAGACTCTGGTTCCACGGACACAGCTTCGACTCCGCCTGCATGAACGGCGTTTCCGCGTCGACTGTGTTGGGCAGCAGAATATAATCCACGCCTTGCTTCAGCAGTGCGTGCACGTGCCCATGCGCCACCTGGATCGGAAAACAGGGCTGCGCAATCGCCAGTTCTTCACCGATGGCCGCGATGCGCCCGTCCGTGGGGGGCGAAACCGCCACGTTGTATCCCAGTTCCTGCAGGTAGGTACACCAGAAGGGGAAGCGATCATAGAAGAACATGGCGCGAGGAATACCGACCGTTCTCCGTCCCTCTCTTGGTGGCTCGAGTGCCGCCTCCAGCAGCTTGTCCCGGCCGGACAGGAGATCCTCAATCACCGGCTGCCGGTCGGTGCGCGAACGCTTGCGGAACTTGTCGGAGCACTGGTCTCCCCAGTAGCTCTTCTCGCCGTCAATGGAAAATTCCTTCATCTCGCAGTAGTTGGAGCAGGCGCGGCAGACAAAGTCGCGACTGGTGAAATTCATGCGGTTCAGATCAAAGCCGCGGAACCTGCTCGTTTCGCCGCTGGCCAGCACCCGATCTCGTGCAATCAGCGCCATACCGATCGCGCCGATCACTCCGTTATGTGGGGGAACAACGATGGGCTTTTTCAATATGACGGAGAAGGCGGCAGCAACCGCATCGTTATAAGCGGTGCCGCCCTGGAAATAGATGACGTTCCCGAGGTTCCGTCCACGCACTACGCGATTCAGATAGTTCAAGGCCACCGAGTAGGCCAATCCCGCGCACAAATCGGCGGCGGCGGCCCCCTTCAGCAGCAGGCTACTCACATCCCGCGCCATGAACACCGTGCAGCGTTCGCCCAACCGGATCGGGTTTCGCGACGATAAAGCCAGCTGAGCGAATTCACCCTTGATGTCAACTCCCAACTTCTCAGCTTGCTCTTCCAGAAACGAACCGGTCCCCGCGGCGCAAGCTTCATTCATGGTGAAGTCCACGACAACGCCGTCGCGGATGCGAATGAACTTCGAATCCTGCCCGCCAATCTCGAAGATCGTGTCCACCAGCGGCATACCCAGTTGTCGACACACATGCATGGCGCCGGTTTTGTGCGCACTGATCTCGTCATTTACGGTGTCGGCTCCGGTAAGTTCGCCAATCAGCTCCCTCCCCGACCCCGTCGTGCCTACGCCGCGGATGCTGACTCGCGCACCCAACTCCTCCTTGATTTCGCGCAGGCCCGCAGAGACCACTTCGATCGGACGGCCTGCCGTGGGAACGTAAATCTCCTTCAGCAGATTGCCCATCGAGTCAATCACGACCAGGTTCGTGCTTACCGACCCCACATCAATACCAAGGTAGCCATCCACACTGCTGCCTGCCTCCGCCAGTCCGAGCGGCGGCACGCTGTCCCGCAGCAACGTCACGTGTTCGAGCGAGAGTGCTTCTGTGGTGGGAAAGTCTTCTGCAACGGCGGTCTCCCCTTGCAGGTGGTGGAAGGTACTCGTGGTGCCATGGCCATTCCCTTCAGCCGCGAGAATGCTCGCGCCCAGCGCCGTCATCCAGCAGTGTAGTTCCGGAACCAGAAAGTCTGTTTCTTGCAGCCGGAAGGCCTCCCGGACCGCGTCGAGCACTCCGGCATTCATCGCCACGCCACCAACAAATGCCACGGGTGAGACCACCTGCCGGCCTTTTACGATGCTGGACTTGAAATTTCGAGCCACGGCCTCGCACAGCCCGCGCAGGATCTGGTTCGCGGTGTATCCCTTCTGCTGGGCATGGATCATGTCCGTCTTGGCAAACACCGAGCAGCGGCCGGCCACCCGGGCGGCACAGCTGGCGCCGCGGGCGGCAGCGCCCACATCCTCGACCTCATAGAGCAGCCGCGAAGCCTGCTGATCAATAAACGACCCTGTCCCAGCAGCGCACTCCGTGCTGGATTGGTAGTCCAGAATTCCAAGATGGTCAGAGCCATCCGTTGCGCCCAGGCGGATATATTTCAAGTTCTCCCCGCCCATCTCAAACACCGTTCGCACTTGTGGATAGAGCGCATGCATGCTTCGAGCCAGCGCGCGAAACTCGTTTTCAAATCCGGCGTCGAAGGCACGGGCCACCGTCCGTCCACCCGACCCTGTGAAGCGAATGCCCGCGATGGTTTCGTCTGGCACAACTTCGCCGAACTCCCGCAACAGGTCCGAGGCAGCTTCCAGCGGATTGCCCTGCAGTCGCCGGTAAGTAGAAAGCACAACGAAGCGCTCAGACAATCCGTTGCTTTTGGGCAGTTTCGGAAGAAAGAATGACGAGGAGGCGTCGGCCAGGTGGACGAGCAAGGGATAGTCTGCGGGCTCACCGAGAGCCGCCAGTTTCACGCTGACTGCTCCTACATCCAAACCAAGGCTGATACTCATACGAGCGCCTCCTCGAAACTTAACGGATGTTCCACGCTTCATTCACCGGACCTCGAGCGCGGAACGCGGCGGAGCCGACCGGTTGGGACAAACGACCGACTCCGGAACTGTTTCAGGTTGGGCTGGAGAACGAGCGTCCGTCCTCGCTCCAGAAATCAAGGCAAGGAGGGAAACCGCGACCAGTTTGAAGCGTTCTTAACAGCGAAAAGAATGATTGATGATGGTGAGCGAATCGGGGACGCGGTGGGACTGCGCGTTGCTTTCAGGACGGCGCCGGCAGCGTTTCGTCAAAGAGCCGAAGTTGAGCTCAGTCTTGGCTATCTGGGCCGAGGCTTGCGGCGCCACGATCGAGAACTGTAGCGTCTTCTCGTAAGGCAGTGCCTGCGATTCGTCGTACGGGGTTTCCGGGACGTCTTCTGCCGGAACACCGAAAGACACACAGAAGCTCAGAAGTACGAAAAGAATGAGAACTGAGCGAGACTTTCTCATACGCACACCCAATCTGGATGGCAAGTCCTGCCTCGGCATGCTATATCCATTACACGCCGAGACTCAGCCAATGGCAATCTTCGCCGCCACAGTTCTGTGTGATGTCGAGAGAGAAACGCGGCACCCACGGTCGCCGTCATGTGCGCTGGCATTCGATTCGAGCTACCACGAGATAACTCCCCGATTGTCGAAACTGCACCCTCGTCGATAACTTCAGAGTAACTCGGACGAAACCGGGACGGGCGCATGGGCTCTAACTTTCCTCGCTGCGCTGGACCTGCTTGCCGGTTCCCGCCTCGATGGAGGCCAATGAATCACGATAGTTCGACTTGTCGAGTCGGATGATCGCATACTGGCTCCCCTCCTTTTCGTCGTTGTATTGGATGGTCAGATAGTGACTTTTGGATTTCGTGAACAGCAATGGCCAGGCGATCAAGAGGCCTTCGGCATAGCGGGGTTTGGCGGTGCGTTCGTAAAGGATACTCTTGATATTGTCCATCTTGATGCTGACCGCCGGGGCGCTACCTTTGCCGAGGAACTGAATTTCCTTGCTGTTGCCGTCAATGCGGAAAACGCCTTTCACGGGATCAGACTTTTTTTGGCCCGGGGTGGCTTTTGGAAAGTATTGCGCGTGATCGAAGTTCTGGCCGAATGCCGCCGATGCTAGTAACAGTGCAAAGCAGACGCCGAGAAGTCTTGTCATTCTCATTGGGGCAATCCTCTCTTTCGATTCGATTTTGCTTGCGCTCAAGAACCATGCTTTGCGTTCTTGCCGCTCATTGTGTATGTGGCTCGGACGCACGCGTGTGTGACACGCAATCGATCCGTGGCTGGGTGCAACTCTCGATCTCGGCCGCGACAGGTCACTTTCTCATGTGCGTCCAGTCACTGAATGAACGCACTGGATGGTCCAAGATAGTTGTGCTACGCAAGAATTCGA
>PKXK01000028.1 GCA_003132325.1 Acidobacteriaceae bacterium | reverse complement strand
GACCGCCGCCCCTATGCCGATCAAACGCCCTTGCCGTCACTTTACTCGCGGATGGGTCGGCAAACCGGAGAGCGCCGGGATAAACCGCCATGCTGGAGGGAATGAAAGAGCCCTCCAGAAAAGTAGAGCGGCGAATCCATCCGGGCCCGAGTCTTGCAGGCGAAATCGCGAGGTGTCGCTTGAAACGTAGACAAGGGTATCGGTGGGTCGGGCTCCTTCAATTGCAGATAATTCACCGCACGCTTTTAACCTTTGATGTTAAGAGCGAACCGCATTGCCTCCGGAGACGCTCAGCGGTCGGTTGGCTCTACGAAGCGTCGATTGTCGGTAAGGTTAGAGTGCGCCCTTAAATTGCCGGTTACCTTGACGGAGAAATTCTTGTGGGCCGGTACCCCGTCCACTCCGTCCACTGTGAGGCGGATCGTGAACTCCCCTGCGCTGGTGTAGGCATGAGATACCTTGGGGCTATCCGCGCTCGTGCCGTCGCCGAGGTCCCAGTGATAAGCGACTGCGGGCACACCGCCAGCTTCGGCCTGCGGCGAGAGCGCCGAAAGAGTGATCGTCGCACCGGTATTTGCCGCTGCAGGCACCTGCGCCGTCACGGTTGGGGCAGCCGCGGCAACGCTCTTGTCGATCAGCTTGATCACCCTCACCGACTGGGGTGGCTGGTTCTCCAGCCGCACTGCGCCACCCCCGAGCGTGACCGTCTCATTCTGGTTCAGCACATCCGTCGCCGCAAACTTGTGGCCGGCAGGCAGGCCGAGGTCCGCCAGTCTTAGCGTGTGCGAGCGCACCGTGTTCGTCCAATTGAAGACCGTCAGTATGGCCTGTCGTTGATCTTCCCGGAGGAAGAAAGTACTGGGCTGTCCATCCTCCGGCTCGTAGGTCATCAGGTCTAACGGCGTGGAAGCTCGGCCGACTTTGGCCATATTCAGCAACTCTCGGCTTTCAACCAGCGCCAGCCGATCCTTCTCTGAGCCCAGGACCAGCATGTCATCGCCAATCTCATACATGCCGCCGGACACTGCGGAGAGCGCGATCGACGCCTCGGCCGCGCCCAGCGAAATCGAAGACCGTTCGTTCGCATGCTCCATGAGATGCGTTGCGGTGACGTTGAAGGCGTCCGGATCATTGACGAAGAAATTACGCTGCATATAGAAGCGGGCAGCGATGCCAGAGGCGGCATTCTTGGTCCTCTCAAAACTGTGGCCCGTATCCGCGGAGATCCGGCCCGTATCTACCAGCCCCACTGGGTTGAGCATGGGACTTCCGTCTTTATCCAAGATCACCTCCTCGCCCACGACATCGCGGATTACCTGGAGGCCAATGCGTTGCGCTTCGAGGGCTGTGGTGTTGGGGCGGTAATGGTAACCCTCGATCGCGGTGGTATCCATGAAGTCGAGTTTGATGAACCGGACCCCCCATTCGCGGGCGAGTGTCCTGTAAGTGTCCCGCATATACTCCTGGGCTCCGGGATGGGTTGTGTCCAGCGCGTAAAGCACATCCGTCTTCTGGCCCCAGACGTCGCCAAGAGGGACCGGATCTCCCTTGGCATTGTGCACCAGCCAGTCCTTGTGGTGCTCATAGATCCAAGCCCGGCTTGTCACCTCAAACGGCGCCGTCCATACGCCGAATGTCAGGCCCTCTCCGGTAAGGTGATGCCCGACAAACCGCAAACCATCTGGAAATTGTGTCGCATTCGGAGTTGTATATTCACCGCGAGCATACTGATAACCTTCATCAATTTGGAAATACTTATACCCTAAAGACTTCAGATGTTCGGCTTGCCAGTCGCCGTTGGTCAGGGTTTCGCCTTCGTTGATGGCGCCATAGTAGACGGTCCAACTCCACCAACCGATGGGAGTCTCACTAGAGACGCGCGCATGGTGCAGACGACGAACCGCATCACCGTAGGCTAGCAGTTGATCGTGGTAATCCGGTCCGGCCTCGAACATCAATCGCTCTGAAACCATGTCTTCCCCGGGTTTAACGGGAAGGCTCAATTCGACCTGGTCGTCCGCGGGAGAATCCTTCAGATCGAATTCCTTCTGGATTTCCGTGGTTCCGGTGGATTCAACGGTATAGGATGCTATCTTGGTCTTCGCCCCCGTACCCTCAGCTTTCAGATGCATCAGGGTCAGAAATCGGTCTGAGGTGAGAGCGCCAAGAAATAAACTCTGCTTGCTCTCCCGGTTGTAGATGAGTTGGCTCCCTGCACCGCGATGCATCCCGCCGCGCACTCCCCCGAGGTCGTAGAGAGCCAGGTCCGGCCAATCTTCGCTGAAACTGTCGGAGAGAACCCGGTCGGCCGATTGACCGCCACCCAGATTGAGGATCGGCTCACCCATGGCCTCCACACTCCGAATGGCCTGCACAGTTACTTCCTTTCCCGCGCTGTTTTGCACCTTTACCTGGACGGTGCCGTAAGGGCGCTGTTTGTAGAGCTGTAGCACGTAAACAAGATCGGGTTTGCCGTCCAGTCCGCTGCAAGTGACTGTGACCTCTCGGCCGGGGCCGAGATCATCTTTGAAGGTAGACTCCGAAGCCTGGTGCCGCGGGTAATCGCTCGAGCGAAGCCACTGGTGGTCAACCTGTGCTGCCACACGGGACCTGAGCACGGGCTGACCATCATGCAAAGACAGTTGGTACGATCCCTCCTGGGCGTTGACCGTCAGGGACAGCTCGTCGTTCGTCAGTTGCTGGGCCACACACGGCAGCGCGACCATCAGTATGCCAGCGGTAACCGCTAGTCCAACTCTGAAAACCTGTCTTCGAGTTCTTTTCGGCACGGCAGCGATCTCCCTATGTGTGCATGATCGTCATCGCATACTACTTCATTGGGTCAACCTCAGTGAAGCGAATACTCAGCTCAAGAATCTATAATGCGAAAGCGATGGATGAGAGGCCTAATCCCGTCGAGACGGATCGCCCCACGGTGGCCGAGGGGCCGAGTGAATATCTGCGAAGCGTCGTCCAACGAAATCGCGGCGGTGGGACTGTCGGCAGTTACGCAGTTTGCTCCGCGCACCCGGCAGTGATCGATGCAGCCATTCAGCAAGCGCTCGAAGACGGCAACTGTCTTCACGTGGAGTCGACATCCAGCCAAGTTAACCAATTCGGCGGATATATGGGTATGACGCCGCAGCAATTCGCTGATGCAATTCGCGTTGCTGCCGCCTCAGCGGGATTGCCAGCAGGTCGCGTTCTGCTTGGAGCTGACCACTTGGGTCCGTTTGCTTGGCGCAATGAACCGCTGGCTACAGCCATGGCGAAGGCCTGCGATCTGGCTCGTCTTTGCGTTCATGCGGGATATCAGAAGATCCACTTGGACACGAGCATGCCATGTAGTGACGACGTGAAGAGTCTCGATGAGAAGGCCGTCGCGGAACGCGCTGCCATTTTGTGCCGAGCTGCGGAAGAAGCCTGCGAGGAGATGCCGACTGGTTCGCCGAGACCGCTTTACGTCATTGGAACGGAGGTCCCGCCCCCGGGCGGAGAAGTGGCAGAGGGGGAATGTCCAGCCCCGACGATGGTCGAAGATGTTCATCGCACTTTGGACATCTTTCGCTCCGCGTTCCGAGCACATGGTTTGTTCGCCGCTTGGGAGAACGTCGTCGGGTTGGTCGTTCAACCTGCCGTGGAATTCGGCGACACCAGGGTTTTCGACTACGATCGCCAGAAAGTGCATGCGCTGTCGGCAGGATTGCCTGCAAGTCCTGCGCTTGTCTATGAGGCCCATTCCACCGATTACCAGGCCCCCGCCGCTCTAGCAGAGATGGTGGAGGACCATTTTGCAATCTTGAAGGTCGGCCCCTGGCTTACGTTCGCCTATCGGGAAGCGATTTTTGCACTGAGCGGCATAGAACGCGAGATCCTTGGCCACAAGCGCGAGGTGAGATCGTCGCAAGTGCGGGAGGCGCTGGAGTTCGAGATGCTGCGCAACCCGGCGTACTGGCGTTCGTACTACCGCGGCGACGACGACGAATTGCGCCTCTCGCGTGCCTTCAGTTTCAGCGACCGCTGTCGTTATTACTGGCCCCAACCTTCCGTACAAGAGGAAGTAAAGTGCCTGCTGCACAATCTCGGCCGCTTTTCATGCCCGCTGACCGCGCTGAGCCAATATCTCCCGATCGAGTACGAGGCGATTCGCCAGGGCGCACTGGAGAATCATGCTGCGGCTATCATCGGCCA
>PKXK01000078.1 GCA_003132325.1 Acidobacteriaceae bacterium | reverse complement strand
TCAAAATCGGGGTCCACTCCAATGCGCGCAAGCTGGCGGAGCTGTTAGGCGGCAACCAGCTCAAGCCGGTCTACCATACCATGGCGAGACGGGCGTGCGGATGCTGCGGGAACTGGCCCGGAGTTATCTGACGATCGTCACAAATTCTACTCAAGTGACGTGTTATTCTTTGCCTTCGCTAATTGCGAACAGGAGAAGAGAATTTGAGTCCTATCGATAACATCATTCAAGAAGTGAAGGAAGAGATTACAAGATTGAGTCAGGTGCTCCGGTTGTTGGAGGGTACACGCACAACAGGAAAGGGATCAGCGCGAAAGAGCGCGGCACGACCGACACGTAAAATATCAGCGGCCGGCAGGAAAAGAATCGCAGCGGCACAGCGGGCACGTTGGGCAAAAATCAGGGCGGCAAAGAAAGGGTAGTGCGCCACTTTGAATCAGTCGGCGAACTGTCTCAGTTCTCGCAACTGCATCTCTGGGTCTTGCTGTCCGTTGTTTGTGCCGACCCGCGCGTAAAGCGCGCAGCGCTGTTTCATAATCCACCTATTTTTCGTGAGAATGCCGATTGTCGCGTACGACACCTCAGATAAGCTTACGATGCATGGCATGCATAACGGCCTGAAGCCGGTTATGGGTTCCAAGCTTGTCGTTGACGCGGTGGAGATGGTTGCGGAGTGTTTGCAGGCTGATCCCAAGTTGCCGGGCGATTACGGCAGAATTCTTACCGTCTGAAAACAGGCGCAGTACGTTTTGCTCCTGTTCGGAGAGTGAGGAAACAGGAGCCTTGCGTCCTATCCCGTTTCCATCCGATATTGCAATAATCTGTTTGGAGAGTTGAAGCATTCTGTGCAGGAGGTCCTCATTGTGCTTCCTTTCTGTGATATTGCGGGACAGATGCACGATGAGCCGCGGGTGACTTCGGCCATCTTTGAAGACCAGGGTTGACAAATCCACCCATATCCGACGGCCTGAACGAACCGTGACCTCCAAATCAAAGTTGGGGATTCTGCAGTGTTCTGCTGTCGCTTGTCGGGCGTAAAACTCACGGGTGCAAAGCTTGATGCCGAGGCTGCCGCGGCATTGCAAAAGTCCATAACACGATTTGCCAATGGCCTCCGAGGCTGAGTAGCCGAAAAGCTTTTCCGCCGCCGCATTCCAGGAACAAATTTCGCCTTGTTGGTTCACACAGAAGGCGGCGTCGGCGGTTTCCTCGAGAAATTCAAGCAGTTCACTCTTCAGCATAACAAATCCCGTCAGTGGTCCCGATGCTTCCTGCGAGCAAGCGGGACGGGAGGAGCGGCGTGGTGCTGCGTCAGGATTCAGCGACTGTCGTCTGGATAGAGTTACAGGTTCGTCGGCGCAGCGCCTGGCTCGCCAGGGTTCCCCGATCAATTCCTGATCAGCCGGCGAATGCCGTTATCACGTGAGCGGATAATATCATAGCTGTGCTGAGGATCGGGGGCCAATGCCAACCTCCGCCATTGAACGTCCAACTCGCAGCAAGTCGCAAATAGGCGATCGCAGCTATTCAGGCGGTCAGCGAGCGTGTCCCAGGAGTTGATCGGGCAACATTTGAGAAGGCTGCGCAAGAGGCCAAGCTAGGGTGCCCGGTTTCACGGGTCTTGAAAGCGAAAATCACAATGGAAGCGGCATTGGAATCCGAGCCAAAGGCGGCGGACTGAGGATCCGGATCAACAGATCGCCTATTTGCGACTTGCTGCTTCCACGGTCTGCGTCGGATCGGCTCCCTCCCAGGTCACATCCGCAGTTGGTCCGTAAGTGGAGGGGACACTCTTGTTCATCATCCTCAAATACACAGTGAGTTGAGTACGATGATGGCAGGTGTGAAGAACGCGCCGCCAAAAGACCCAGATTCGTTCCCTGATCACGTCGAAAAAAGGAACTTTCTCGGTCCACCATGCTTCAGTTTGTTTCGCAAAGAAGCTGAGTCGGGGCTCGGCTAATTCCCGCATTCTCGCGGCATAATCTTCTGGGGTCTCACGCGCTGGCAGTACCTGTGCGGCCGGAGGTTCCGGCACGCCCATGAACTCGCCAAAGAAGCGCCGCTCGGACAGCAACTGATGTTTCACGATTTCCAGAACTGTCTTCGAGCGCGGGTGAGGCCGAAAGGTCATGTCTTCGGCGGAGAAATAATGCCAAACCGATATGACCTTGTTTGTCTCACTGGCGTAGGTATCCAACAGGTGCTGGAAAATGGGAGATGAGGCTCGGGGAATGTACGAGTCGGGGATTGCAGCGTGGGCGTACTCCATGGGCATCGGGCACCTCCGCGAATCAGTTATCCTACAGTCTCAAAACGGGGGCCAAGGCCCCACGCAGTTAGTGGCTAAGGCTGGCCGAGCCGTGAAAAAGTAGAAAGTCTTCGCCCCGCATGCGACTCTCCTAGCGTACCACGATTCGGATGCATCATCTCCGTTCCGTCGTGGCTTTTTTCGGGCGCTGGTGAGTTCCGTCTTTTCGAATAAAATCTCCGATTGCCTGGTTCATTACTTGGTCATAAACACATAAACAATGGATATGGATGTTGTCAATAGAATGTTCTTGGGACAAATTTGTACTCCGCCATCGCTCATCATCGCTGTCAAGCGTTCGTGTAAGAGGTGCGCTCCGGTCGCGTGGGGGTTGAAGGCGATTCTCCAGTTACCTCTTAAACGGATGCGAGTCCTGGCCACGCCGGGAGTTACTACGCGGACCTCCGGGCAACGGCCTTCGTACCTTCCAGATTGGCGGGGTACGTGAGTTGCTTTCCTCTCACGCGAGCCCAGGCGTTAAGAGTGTGAGGACGAGTACGCTTCTGGCTGGTGATCTCTTCTACTCGAAGACCTCGAACCAGGAGCGCATCGCCGATCAATGAGCGATGGCACCGCCAAGGTAAGGCCTCGGCGCACATGATCGCGGTTGGTCGCTTTTGAGCCAAATGAATGAGCTGGTCCAAGGCCTTCTCAAATTCTGGTGTCTGCATGTAGTCGGCAAAGCCACGGAAGCTGGCATTCCTCCAACCTGCATTGATGGAGTCGCGACGTGCATGCCTGAGGCCGCCAAGTCCAGCCATGTGCCGGTAACGAATCCCCGCTTGTTCAAGCGGGCGGGGTAGCCGGTTAAGGTTGAACTGCGGGTTGTGTCGCGAGCGTGGGATCGTTCGAACATCGATTAACTGCTTAACGCCGTGAGCAAGCAATAGAGCAACAAAATCCTTCACGGCTCGTGTCGAGTGTCCCACTGTCAA
This sequence comes from Acidobacteriaceae bacterium, assembly GCA_003132325.1. GTDB lineage: Bacteria > Acidobacteriota > Terriglobia > Terriglobales > Acidobacteriaceae > Acidiflorens. Next base: position 2,144 of record PKXK01000078.1, on the reverse strand, counting down.
CACGAGAGGGGGCTGATCCAGCTTGCTGGCAGAGGGATGCGGTGCGGCACGGGGCTGTTTCCCCGAAGGCCAGGTTCTTGGAATAAGGCTCGCACTCGCAGATATCGATCGCGGGCGCCGCTTTTTACGGAGCTTTAGAGCCACAGGTCTCGGACCTCACGTCATTCTGTGTCGTAGGGTGTAGGTACCGAGTACGGTACGAAGACTGACCGCATCAAGCAATCGATTGTTTGTACCAGACATGGTGAATTGGCCTATCGCTCAATGTGGAGCTCCTCAGGAGCGGGGATGTGCTCGTAATCGTAAGCCTCCCACGTGACTTCCGGGGTGTGATCAAAATTGACAGTCGGCGGCGGCGAAGTCGTCATCCATTCCAAGCCGGAAGCTCCCCAGGGATTGGCTTCGGCGACCTTTCCGTACCGCATGGACCACAGGAAATACACCATTGGGAGAAGGTATCCGACCGCCAGAATGGTGGAGCCGGCAGTGGAGAGCACGTTCAGCATCTGGAATTCTGGCGGATACTGCCAGTACCGGCGCGGCATTCCCAGGTAGCCAAGGATGAACTGCGGAAAAAACGTCAGGTTGAAGCCGATGAACACGATCATCGCAGCCAGCCTGCCCCAAGCTTCTGGATACATTCGGCCGGAGATTTTTGGCCACCAGAAGTGCATGCCGCCAAGGTAGCCCATCAATGCTCCCCCCACCATGATGTAGTGGAAATGGGCAATGACGAAATATGTGTCAGTCACGTGCACATCGATGCCGAGAGCGGCCACGAACAGTCCCGTCATTCCGCCCATGGTGAACAGGCCGATAAAGCCAAACGCGTAGAGCATGGGGGTTGAAAACGTAATCGAGCCCTTGTACAGGGTCGCGGTCCAGTTGAACACCTTAATGGCGGAAGGCACCGCAACCAGGTAGCTGAAGATGGAGAATATCATCGCCGAATACAGGGAAATGCCGGCGACAAACATGTGGTGCGCCCAGACCAGGAATCCGAGCACCGCAATCGCGATACTCGCCATGGCCACGGCTTTGTAGCCGAAGATGCGTTTGCGGGAGAAGCAGGGGATGATCTCGCTCACTACGCCCATCGCGGGCAAGATCATAATGTAGACGGCCGGGTGCGAATAAAACCAGAAGAGGTGCTGGAACAACAATGGATCGCCCCCCAGCGTCGGATCGAAGATGCCAAGATGGAAGGCCCGCTCGGCGATAACCAATAACAGCGTGATCGCCAGCACGGGCGTGCCCAGCACGAAGATGATGCTGGTGGCGTAGGTCGAGTAGAGGAACAGTGGCAGGCGCGACCAAGTCATTCCAGGTGCTCGCATGCGGTGATATGGTCACTATAAAGTTCAGTCCAGTGAAGATGGATGAGAATCCGGCGATGAAGATGGCAAGCCCAGCCTCAATCACCCTGGTATTGCTGTAGGTTGTGCTGAAGGGCGTATAAAAGGTCCAACCAGTATCCACGCCGCCGCTCAAGATGCAGTGCAGCATCACGATGCCTGCAATGATGAAAAGGTACCAGCTCAGCAGATTGATGCGAGGGAACGCGAGGTCTTTGGCGCCGATCATCAGGGGTACCAGGAAATTCCCCAGCACGGCGGGAATAGAAGGAATCAGGAAAAAGAACACCATCACCTGGCCGTGCATGGTGAAAAGCTTGTTGTAAGTATCGGCCTGCACCAGGTCGCCGACCGGCGTCAACAGTTCCAGCCGCATCACGAGGGCAAAGAACCCTCCGACGAAAAAGAAGAACGTAATCGACACGAGGTACAGCAGCGCGATGCGCTTGTGGTCCGTAGTGAGCAACCACGACTTGATGCCGTACTCTTGGTTCAGATAGTTCTCGCGTTCGGCGGTGATTGCTGTCGTGGCCATTGCTATTGCACCTTCAGTTCCTGCGATTTCGTGCCCGGCGGAACGGTTGATGCACCGCCTGTTGCGATGGAGGCTGGCCTCGGTGAGCTAGCGTACGCAACCAGCACATTCGATTGCTCTTCACTCGCCAGTCCATGGAGGACCAGCATGATAGGCAGATTGCGACGGCTCACTAGCGCTCTAGTGTCACTCCCGTTGAGTGAGACGCGACCCGTTTCCAGTTCCCTTTGTGCTTCTGTTCCGCCTCAGCTGGA
>PKXK01000165.1 GCA_003132325.1 Acidobacteriaceae bacterium | reverse complement strand
CAGGCCGAGCGCAGCTCGGCAGTGGCCGGCGGCGTGGGCGATCCAACATCAGTCCTCCGATTTCTAGCCGGACGCATGGCGCGATTGTACCGTGACCCGGTTTCCGAACAACTCGCGCCAAGCCGGCGGATTTGTCCAGATTTGACCGCTGGGAGGGTGCCCACGATAATAAGAAGGCTTGGTAACCGCGGCACACGCGTGAACATTAACCGGAACCGGCAGGATGGGTATGACGGAATTCAACCGCAAGGCGGAAGAAGCTTCCGCGCGCTTCAATCGCTCGGTAGCGAACATTGCCGAGACTCTGGAAAAAGAGACGGCGGAACTGGTCACGTATCTGAACGACGAGGTGGTGCCGGCAGTGCGGACCCACTCCTCGAAGGCGCTGCGAACGGCGGCGGGAAAGCTCTCCGAGTTCGCCGACTTTCTGGAAACCGAGCGCAAGAAATCTTGAATTGCCTTTCTTCTAGGTACTCGCCTCAGAACTGGCGGCGGCGGTTGCGGCGACCGCCGGCATGGTCATTGTTATCCAATCCGTCATGCAATCTGCCGCGTCTTCTATTCCTTCTATTGCTGGGCAGCGCTCTGCTCGGCGGCTGCGGTCGGCATAAGCCCGCGCCGGCGCAGGTTCCGCCGCCGCCTTCCATCCCGCAGGAAAAAGAGAAACCAGTCGTGACTCCGCCACCCGGTGAAACTACGGGCCAAAACGAAAAGATCGAAATTCCCCCCGGCGCGAAACCGATCTTTGAAGAAACCGGAATCGCGAGTTGGTACGGCGCTCCGTATCACAACCGGCGCGGATCGAACGGCGAAGTTTACGACATGAACGCGATGACGGCGGCCCATCTTACTTTGCCGCTGGGCTCGATTGTGCGCATCACGAATTTGAAGACCGGAAATTCGGCGTTGGTGCGGATCACCGATCGCGGCCCATTCGTCGAAGGCCGCATCGTCGATCTTTCCCTGGCCGCCGCCAAGACGCTGAATGTGTACTTACCAGGCACCGCGAAAGTGCGGTTGGAGGTGTTGCAAGCGCCCGCGCCGCTCGATACGGGTGGACGCTGGGCGGTTCAGATCGGCTCCTTCACTGGGGAGAAGGCGGCGGCTGAAATGGCGGAACATCTGCAGAAGCGGTACCAGACGGCCCAAGTGCTGAAGTTTAAGAGTCCGGTGGGAGTCTGGTGGGTACGTGTACGAGTGCTCGATGACGACCGCCAGCGCGCATCCGCTCTTGCCCACGAAACGCAGACGGCGAAGGGCGCGGTGTTTCTGGTCCGGCTCGACTGAAAACATTTGTACAACAGGCTGTTGACTTAGTGTTATTGTTTCTGCCAGAGATATAGAGCACCTATCTCCGAGATTACTTGCCGGATGATCGTAATTCCAGGCGAGGGGAGACCTACTTATGGCGGATTGTCTATTCTGCCGGATTATTCGCGGCGAAGTGCCATCCAAGAAAGTTTTTGAAGACCAGCACACCTTTGCCTTTGAAGATCTGAACCCGCAAGGCCCAACCCACGTCCTGGTCGTCCCCAAGAAACATATTGCGGGCTTGAAGGAAGCAGTGGCGGAAGACGCGGAACTGGTGGGCCGTTGTCACCTGACGGCCGCCCGCATCGCTCGCGAGCGGTCGATTGAAGATGGTTACCGCACGGTGCTAAACGTGGGTCCGCGCGCGGGGCAATCGGTTTTTCATCTGCATGTGCACCTGATCGGCGGGCGCTCGCTGCAATGGCCGCCGGGATAGCGTCAGGTCTCAGGTGTCAGGTGTCAGGAAGATCCCTCGAGGTGCTCGTCTTTGGGTTTTCCTGATACCTGAGACCTGCGACCTGACACCTTCCCCGCCCCGAAGTCTTCCCCTCATTCTCTGGCTTACAATCGTGGGATGGCAAACCTGACTTTGGTGTACGGTCTGCGTCTGCTGCCCTCCGACGAGGTGGCGGAGGTGGGCGCGGCCACGATCAAGCTGAAAAATGGGAAGGATGCTCGTGTCGCCATGCACATTCTCGAGGGTGGCAAAGACGAGATTGAGAAGCAGCTCAAGACGAGTCTCGCGGCTTTTTTCGACATCTATCCAGAGATATAACGGCATAAAGATATGACGCCTGCGACATGAAGGCAGGCGCGGCGTCTAATCGGCAGGCGGTGAATCGGGCCACGGGATGAGACTGATCTCTCTGGAATTCGAAAGCAGACTGCGCGAAAAAGGGCTCTGGCCGCAGAGCTGGGTCGCATGGGCGGCGCTTTACGCGCTGGCGCTCGACCTGCTTCTCGTCGCGGTGCAGGGACTGACGCGCGGGGTAAGTCCAGCAACGTCGTCGAGCCTCGGGGGCTGGGTAACATTTCTCAGCGGGCTGGCGATTGTGTTGCTCGCGATTGCCGGGTACCGCTGGCTGCGGGCGAAACTCCTGTGGCGGCTGCGGAACCGCTTGATCGTTACTTATGTCTTTATTGGCGTGATTCCCGTTTTCCTGCTGGTAACGATTTCACTGATCACGCTTTATCTTCTTGCCGGGCAGTTCGCCAGCTTCGTCGTAACCTCGGAGATCGCGAGCCGTTTGCGAAGTATGGAGGCCTCGAACCGCGCGATTGCGAAACAAATCGCAAACCGGTACAGCCGGGGCGAAACGCCGAGCGGAGAAACCATTGGCGGAATGCGGCCGCAGCATCGCGAATGGGCACGGCGGCAGGTGTGCGCGTGGTACGGGAACCAAGCGGAGCCCAACTGCACGGGGCCGAATGGAGCGGCGGCATTCAATGCTCCGGCATTCGTGCATGACAATTTCCGCGAAATCGTCTGGGACAGCGGCGCACTCTACCTGCGCACAGCGACTGTGCTCGGGCAAGAGCCCGAGTCTTTGCGCGTAATCGCGAGCGAGCCACTCAATAAGCTGCTTATGGAAGAGATGGCGGCCGATCTCGGCGAAGTCACACTTTTGCAGCCGAAACCCTCCGCTACCGTCCCGAACGGGAAAGACAAGAACCAGGTGGGGTTCGACATAAGATCGGGTGGAACGGTTTCCGCTGACGGCCGGCAGTTCGAACCGGCATTCACTGCGGGGGCCATTCCAGCGCCTAGCCGTGCAGTGGATTACGAAATCACTTTCGGAACTCCGCTCTCGGTTGTGGATTGGGCTTCGGCGAACGGTGAACGGCAGCGGGCGGGAGCGCTGGTGCGCGTACAGACACGGCCCTCAGTTCTTTACCAGAGGCTGTTTGCGGCACTGGGTGATTTAGCGGAGGGCGTGGGGTACATGCTGCTGTTCATTGCGATTCTGTTCGCGATCGTCGTGCTGCTGGCGCTGATCGTGGGATGGAAATTGATACGCAGCATCACATCGGCGGTGGCACAACTCTACGAAGGCACCCAGCATGTCAACCGCGGCGACTTCAGCCACCGCATCAAGGTGCAGTCGACCGATCAGTTGGCAACCCTGGCCAACTCGTTCAACTCCATGACCGCGTCGATCGAGAAGCTGGTTCAGGAGCAAAAGGAAAAGCAGCGGCTGGAAGGCGAATTGGCGATTGCGCAGGAAGTGCAGGCGCAGCTCTATCCCAAGTCGATTACGCAACTGGAAAGCCTGGAAGTGCACGGGTTCTGCCGTCCGGCGCGGACGGTGAGCGGAGACTACTACGATTTTCTGGGCTTGAATTCCGACAAGCTGATGCTGGCGGTTGGCGACATCAGCGGCAAAGGAATTTCCGCGGCGTTGATGATGGCGACGATCCATTCGGCGGTGCGCGCGTACAGCATCGAAGACATAGCTGTGCTGCGAGAACCGGTGGCGATCGCGGTGGCCGGGGGAACGGGGCTGATGCTGGCTTCCGAGGCAATTGAAAGGGAAGTCTCTCCAGCGGCGCTGCTGACGCTGCTCAACCATCAACTCTACGAAAGCACTCCGGCAGCGAAGTACGCGACTTTGTTTTTGGGACTCTATGACGGAGCGACCCGCCGGCTCACCTACGCAAACGGCGGTCACCTGCCGCCGATCCTTATTTCCGAAGATGGGTCGTCTCGCTTGCTGGACTGCGGCGGAACCGTGGTTGGCTTGTTCGACAACTTGAGTTTTCCGGAAGAGACGGTCGAACTCCGACCCGGCGATGTGCTGGTGGCCTACACTGACGGCGTGACCGAACCGGAAAACGATTATGGCGAGTTTGGCGAGGAACGGCTGCTCCAACTGGTGCGTGCGAATCGCCATTTGCCGCTCGAGCGCATCACCGAAATTGTCACCGCCGCGGTCGAGGACTGGATCGGCGACAACGAACAGCCCGACGATGTAACGCTGGTGCTGGCGCGCGCCAAATAACACCGAGGCCTGCCAGGCATCGGGCATCGGCTTCGACTGCCTCCGGCAGCCCTCCCAAGGTATCATTGTCTGTTTCGCTGGCTATCGTTCTCAGGAGGACTTGGATGCCGCAGGACACCTTGACCATCACCGACAACCGCACCGGACAGAACTACACGCTTCCCGTTGAAAACGGGACGATCCGCGCTATGGATTTGCGCAAGATCAAGACCGGGCCCGAGGATTTCGGCTTGATGACCTACGACCCCGCCTTCATCAATACGGCTTCCTGCCGGAGCGCGATCACCTACATCGACGGCGATCGGGGAATCCTGCGCTACCGCGGCTATCCCATTGAGGTTCTCGCCGAACACTGTACCTATCTCGAAGTTGCCTACCTGCTTCTATTCGGCGAACTGCCCAACGCCAGTCAATTGAAGAGTTGGGTGGAAGATATCACGCACCACACCATGCTCCATGAAACCACCAAGAAGTTCATGGAAGGCTTCGGCTACAACGCGCACCCTATGGCGATGCTGGTGAGCACGGTGGCGGCGCTGTCCACCGTGTATCCGGATGCGAAGAACATTCACGACCCCGAGAACCGCCTGCTGCAGATCAAGCGCCTGATTGGCAAGATGCCTTCGATCGCGGCCATGTCGTATCGCCACATGGTCGGGTTCCCCTACATCTATCCTGACAACGACCTCAGCTATCCCGCGAACTTCATGAACATGCTGTGGAAGATGGTCGAGCCGAAGTATCTGGCCAATCCGGTGATTGCGCGGGCGCTCGACATCCTGTTTATTCTGCACGCCGACCACGAGCAGAACTGCAGCACCAACGCCATGCGCGCCGTGGGCAGTTCCCAAAGCGACCCGTACCTGGCCACGGCCGCTGCCGCCGCCGCTCTTTCCGGTCCCTTGCACGGCGGAGCGAACGAAGAAGTGCTGCACATGCTGGACGAGATCGGTTCCAAGGAAAACATCCCCGCCTACGTCAAGAAGATCAAGGACGGCAAGGGCCGGCTGATGGGCTTCGGGCACCGGGTTTATAAGAACTACGATCCCCGCGCCAGGATCATCAAGTGGGCCGCCGACCAGGTGTTCGCAGTTACCGGACGGAATGCCAAACTTGAGATTGCTCTGGAACTGGAACGCATCGCGCTCGAAGACGAATATTTCGTGAAGCGCAAACTCTATCCCAACGTGGACTTCTACTCCGGCATCATCTACCAGGCGATGGGCTTCAAACCGGAGATGTTTACGGTGCTGTTCGCGATTCCGCGCACCATCGGCTGGCTCTCGCAATGGCAGGAAATGTTGACCGACCCTGAGCAGAAGATCGCGCGCCCGCGGCAGGTCTGGATCGGGCACGAGACGCGGGAATTCGTGCCGATGGAGAAGCGGTGAAGCATGTGCGTGAGAACTCGTTTTCGGGCAGTCCAGTGGAACCAAGCGTAGAAGAATCCAGCCCCGGAGGGGCGTCCGAGCTTAGCCCAGCGCTTCAGCGCTGGGGAAAATGGAAGAAAGAATTCAAGTCCCGGAGGGACGACCGAGTTCTCACGCACACGCTGAAGCCCTTTCCAGAGTAACTGCGGTCTGAGCGCGAGAGCCGTCGGCAACGGGACGACGGCGTGGCATCTGGGTGCCGGCTTCTTGGCTCCCATTCTGGAAGCGGACCTCGGGGGTTTGCGGAAACCGGACGTACACGCCCTTTCGGTAACCCCGGTAATCGTCGGTAACCATCGGACTGGTCCTACCCAGCCTTACAATAACCTTACTCCGCGATCCCAGTTGCGTGATTGGCGGGGTTTCGCCTGGGAATCTCCCGGCGAGGTTCGAACCCGTTCGGCATGACCCGAGGAAAACGCGGGCGTTCGACGGGGAAAAGGCTGGAGTCCGCACATTTTATGGCGTTTGGTTTCGGTTTCAACAAGCAGAAGGCTCTCAGCGCCGCGGAAAAGTTTGTCCAGCAGGGCAAGCTGCAGAACGCCATCGCTGAGTACGAAAAGGTCCTCAAGAACGATCCCAAGGACCTTACCGTCAACAACACCATCGGCGATCTCTACTCCCGTCTCGGCGACAGCACCAAAGCCATCGAGTGCTTCAAGACGGTGGGCGATGCCTATGCTGCGCAGGGCTTCACCGTTAAGGGCATCGCCATGTACAAGAAGATCACCAAGCTTCAGCCGAGCGCGGATGGATCTCTGAAACTGGCGGAACTCTACACTCAGCAGGGGCTGTTCAACGACGCCCGCGCCCAGTACCTGCATGTCGCCGAAGACTTCCTGAAGCGTGGCGACCTCGACCAAGCAGTGCGGCTTTTCCAGAAGGTCCTCGAAATGGACCCGGAAAATGTACCGATGCGGGTCAAGCTTGCCGAGGTTTACGTCCGCCTGGGAAAAAAGAAAGAAGCGTGGGAGATTTTCAGCGCGGCGGCGGAAGCGTTGCGCTCGCGTGGTTCACTCGCCGCCGCCGAAGACATTCTGAAGCGGATGCTGGTGCTCGACCCCGGCAACAGTTACGTTCTGCTGCTGCGCGGGAAGGCCGCCCTCGAGAGCGACGATCCCAAGAACGCCATCGAGTACCTGGAGAAGACCCCCGACATCGATTCTCATCCCGAAGGTTTGCGCGATCTGCTGAAGGCGTATCTGCAAATCGGGACCTTGACCAAGGCTGCCCCGATCGCCGAGAAACTGCTCACAGTGCACAACGATCCCGAGGGGTTGTTTCTGCTGGCGGAGGGTTCCGCCCGCCTCGGTCAGTATCACGAGGCGCTCGACGTCTACACCCGACATGCCGATCGCTTGCTGGCGACCGACTCGACCAAACTGCTGGCCAGCCTGCATTCCATGATCACCCATGTGCGCAACGATTCGGGCGCACTGGACACGCTGTTGCAGTTGCTGAACAAAGCCGGCGAGAGTACCCACGTCAACGAAGTCACCGAGCTTCTGGCTCACTCCTCCGTCAAGGACGGAAACCTGGCCCGCGCTCGCGACCTCTACCGGATGCTGGCCACCACCGAGCCCCAGAACCAGTTGCACCTGCAGAACTATCAGCAGGTGGTGGGGCGCATGGAGGGAGCATCGCCCGCCATCGGGATCACCGCCGAAGAGGGGGCAGTGATCGTGGAGGAGTTGGAAGCAACGGCGCCGGTCATCGATCAGTCTTATCCCGACGCCGTCGCGATCGCCGTGCGTTCGGCGGTCACCGATGCGGATTTATTCCTCTCTTACAATCTGCCGGACAAGGCGGTCGTGCCCCTGCTGGGCGCTCTGCCGCAGGCGCCGCGCGACGCGCGTTTGAACCAGCGCCTGGCCGCTCTTCATACGCGCTTCCATCGTTTTACCGAAGCCGCCGTCTGCTGCCGCACACTGGAAAGCGTGTACCACGATGCCGGCTACCCGGATGAAGCCGTGCGCTATGGAGACTTGGCCGCGCGCTACGAGCAGAGCGCGGAAGTCGCTCCGGCGACCTCCGCGGCATCGAAGTCCGCTGCATCGCTTGCCGCCCCGCTGGCGATCGCTTCGCCCGACCTCGCTTCATCCGATGCGGTTCCGCCCACGGCCCGCGCCGCCGCGGCAGCTTCGTCCGCGCCCTGGCCGATGGCCTCCCCGGCAGTTTCTGACAGTGCCGCTGACGCGCATCCGGAATTCGCCGTCCAGGAATCGACCCTGCATGCGCCGGCGGACGCGCACGACCTTTCCTTCGAGCCGTCCTCCGAAATCTCCTCCGACCTTTCCTCCGAATGGGAGGAATCTCTTGCCGTCGACGAAACCGCTCCGGTGCCGGAACTGCCAGCCGCTGCGGAACCGCCGGCCGCTCTTGCAGCGGAGGCCGATGCTTCCAGCAATCCCGAGATCGCCGAGACGGTCGAGGAAGTCCGTTTCTATCTCGAGCACTACATGACGGACCAGGCCCGCGCCGGAATCGAGAAGCTCGAATCCCTGACCCGCGATGCCCGTATTCTCGATCCGTTGCGCGCCGCCGTCGAATCCAGCGGCCAGCCGCTGGCCGAGCCCGAACCGGAAATCACCGAGATCAACGCCGATGAGCCCGCCGACGAGCCCGCCGATTTCGAAGTTGCCATGGAAACTGAGCAAGGGTCCGAGGCCGCCGCCTCGCGCGATCTGCCGGCCGGCGATCACGAAGAGTCTCGCCACGAGATCCACGCCGATGCTCCGGCCGAACTAGCGCCAGAACCGGCCCACGCCGAAGCCGCGCACGCTGAAGCCAGCGACCTGACCGCATTGGTCGCGGATCTGGAAGCTTCTCTCGGCGATTCTTTCCCGCACGCGCAGCCGCCCGCAGCCCATACGCCGGTAACCCAGCTTCCCGACACCCAGCCGTTGCCGGGCTGGCCAGTAGCGCCAGCGCCAGTAGTAGCTCGAACGCCGGAACCCGAGCCCGCAGCCAGCCTCGAAAGCGAAATCCCTGCCCCGGTGGCCACGCGCGCGACTGCCGCATCGGCGGGAGCTNNCCGCCGCAACTCCTGCCATGGCCATGAGCTACAGCCCCGCCCCGGTACGCCCTTTGGGAGCCGGAGCCCAGGCCATGCATGCCTCCGACAGCGTCGATCTTTCGGAGATGTTTGGGGAGTTGAAACAGGAGCTGGAAGAGGAAGTTAATGCCGGCGATGACGATCCGGAAACCCATTACAACCTGGGCGTTGCCTTCCGCGAGATGGGCCTGCTCGACGAAGCCATCGCCGAATTGCAGAAAGTCTGCAACGCCATCGATCGCGGCAAGCCGTTCTCGCAGCCCATCCAGACCTACACCTGGCTGGCCCAGTGCTTCCTCGATAAAGGAGTTCCCGACGCTGCCATCCGCTGGTATGAAAAGGCGCTGGGCATCCCCGGACTCGATCAAGAAGCGCGCCTGGCCATCAACTACGAACTGGGGTCGGCCTGCGAAACGGCGCGGGACAAGCCCGCGGCGCTGCGTCATTTCACCGACGTGTACGGCGCGAATATCGATTATCGCGACGTGGCCGAGCGCATTCAGGCTCTGAAGTCGTAGAATGCACGAAGTGGGTTCGAAATTTGCGCCGGAGATGCAACCGGATCCCGCGCCCGCCCCACGGCCGTTAATCACGGCCTTACTGATAACGACGCGTGCATGATTTCCGATCCCAAGATCTCCGATCCCAACCTACCTTTTGCCAGCGACGCCACGCGTGTCGGGGAACTGCAATCCCCAGCGGAAGCATCGGTCCCGGCCGTTCCCGTTTCCCGGCGCTCGCCTTCGACCGCGCGTCTTTGGCTCCGCCGCGTCGGAGTCCTTCTGTTCGTGTTCTTGTGCGCGACGCTTGGAGTGATGCTTATGATTCTGCCCTGGCGCCCCGAGTGGTCCGACAACCCTCTGCTCCTCCCCTACCCCACGCTTCGCGCCATAGTCGCCAGCGGCTTCGCGCGCGGCGTTTCGACTGGCCTGGGCGTGCTCAATGTGTGGATCGGATTTTGGGAGGCCATTCAATACCAGGAGGAATGAAACAGTCGTTGGTCGATGGTAGTTAGTCGTTAGCAGACGACGAGCGACCATCGACTAACGACTAACGACTGATTTACTATGACCGATCAAAAACTCAAAGCCGCCCTGCTCGCCTACCAGAACGAACCGTTTCTTAACAGTCCTGACGGCAGAATTTTGCGCATACTGTCCGAGTACAGCGAGCCGCTCTCGCGCTTCCGCCGCGAGCAGATTCAGGACACGGTCGTCTTCTTCGGCTCCGCCCGCGTCCACAGCCGCGAGAAAGCGAGCTACAGCCTGACCGAAGTCCGCGGCAATGGCGCTCCGATCTCCGCCGCACAGCAGGCCCAGCAAGCCGAAGACATGAAACGCGCCGAGGCTGCCGTGGACATGGCTCGCTACTACGAAGATGCGCGACATCTGGCCCGCCTGCTGACCGAATGGTCCGCCCAGATTCCCGCCAAACGCCACCGCTTTGTCGTCACCACCGGCGGCGGCCCCGGCATCATGGAAGCCGCCAATCTCGGCGCCCACGAAGCGGGAGGAAAAACCATCGGGCTCAACATCAACCTGCCCTCCGAGCAGAATCCGAACCCTTACATCACGCCTTCGCTCAACTTCGAGTTCCATTACTTTTTCATGCGCAAGTTCTGGTTCGCGTATCTCGCCAAGGGGTTGGTGATCTTTCCCGGAGGCTTTGGTACCCTCGACGAACTTTTTGAGATCCTCACGCTGGCGCAGACGGAAAAGCTCGCCAAGAAAATTGTCGTCGTTATTTACGGCAGCGCGTACTGGAAGAAGATCGTCAATTTCGAAGCCCTGGTCGATGCCGGCACGATCTCCGCGCCGGACCTCAATCTGTTCAAGATGTCCGATTCGCCGGAAGAAAGTTTCGAGTTCCTGAAAGAAGGACTGACCCGGTACCACCTCGGTCCGCAACAACCCAAGCGCAAAGGCGAGGTGGCCGTCCCAGAAATCGCCAAGACCAGGCCGTAACCCATGTGGCGCGGGCGCCCTCGCCCGCGTGCTCTGGAGAATTCGCGGGAGTAGCGAGCACCTATGCGCTCAATCTGAACCTCGGCCGCCTTGCCTCCGTATACAATCTCGCATTGTAGTTTTCGGAGACAAACAAGAATGCTTTCACGAATCTTCCTGGCAACAGCGCTCGGTTGCCTGATTTTCTTCTGCGCAATTTTCTGCGCACCGTCCGCGCTCGCCCAACCACCCGCCGCGAACCAGATGCCATCCGTGATCCAGGTTCCCGCCGCGGCACAGGCCTCGCCGCATTTCGATGCCACGGCGGCCACCAATGCCTATCTCGCGCAGATTCCCGCCGACAAGACGGCCCGTTCCGACGCCTATTTCGAAGGCGGCTACTGGCTGATTCTTTGGGACTTTCTCTATGGCGCCGTGGTCGCCCTGCTGTTGCTGAATCTGCGATGGTCGGCCCGCATGCGGGATTTGGCGGAGCGGGTCACTCGCTTCAAACCGGTGCACACCTGCGTGTACTGGCTGCAATACCTCGTTCTCACCAGCATCCTCATTTTTCCGCTCACGGTTTACGAAGGTTATTTCCGCGAACACAAATACGGACTCGCCACACAAACCTTTGGCCCCTGGATGGGAGATCAGATGAAGAGTCTCGGCGTGGGACTGGTGCTGGGCGGAGTGGTGGTGATGCTGCTGTTCGGCGTCGTCCGCCGCCTGCCGCGGACTTGGTGGATCTGGGGCGCGGTGGTGACCATCCTGTTCACGACCTTTATCGATCTGATCGGGCCGGTCTACATAAGTCCCATATTCAATACGTACACGCGGCTCAACGATCCGAAGATTGTCGAGCCTATCTTGAGCATGGCGCGGGCCAACGGCATTCCCGCGAAAGATGTTTACACGATGGATGCTTCGCGGCAGTCGACGCGGATGAGCGCCAACGTCAGCGGCTTCGCCAATACCATGCGTATCACGCTCAATGACAACCTCTTGCGCCGCGGCTCGCCGGAAGAAATCCAGGCGGTCATGGGACACGAGATGGGCCACTACGTGATGAACCACATCTACAAAGGCATCCTGTTCGACTCGATCGAGACGGTGCTGATGTTTGCCTGCTTGTACTTTGGACTCGGCTGGGCGCTCAAACGCTGGGGCGAGAAGTGGAAGATTCGGGGCGTGGGCGACACGGCGGTGGTTCCGTTGGTGGTGCTGCTGGTATCCATATTCAGTTTCGTTTTCACTCCCGTCGACAACACCGCCACGCGCACGCAGGAATACGAAGCCGATATGTACGGACTGAACACAAGCCGGCAGCCCGACGGCTTTGCCCAGGCAGCGATCCATGTCGGCGAATACCGCAAGATGAATCCCGGCCCCATCGAGGAGTGGATCTTTTTCGATCACCCCAGCGGACGCAACCGCATCTACGCCGCGATGCGCTGGAAAGCTGAGAATCTGAAGTTGTTCATGAGTCAGCAGTGAAGCCCGCGTAGGGACAGCCGCCCTCGGCTGTCCAAGCCGAGCGCAGCTCGGCAGCCACCCGTGGACGCAGCGAATCCGGTTTCGCTGTAGCGCTGCCCCGTCTTTCGCGGGAAAAAGTAAGCGCCACACTCGTAGTACGCTAAGAGCTGATGGCGAATCGCTGTCTGCTCTACTACATCACCGACCGGTGCCAGTTTCACGGCGACGAACGCGCCCGCCGCCGCGCCCTGCTCGCCGAAGTCGCCGAGGCCGCGCATGCCGGCATCGACTACATCCAGCTCCGCGAAAAAGATCTGAGCACGCTCGAACTCGAACAACTCGCCCGCCAAGCCGCCCATGTCATTCAGGAACTGAGAGCCGGGAACCGGGATCTGGGAACTCGCCTCTTAATCAATTCCCGCTCCGACATTGCGATTGCCGTCGGTGCCGACGGCGTCCACCTGCGCTCCGATGACATTGCCGCCCACGAAGCGCGAAGCCTCTGGACGCAAGCGCTCGCTCGCAGCTCGCAGCCCGTAGCCCGCAGCCCTCTCCTCGCCGCCTCCTGCCACACTCCCGCCGAGGTCTTCCGCGCCGAATCTGAGGCCGCCGACTTTGCCGTTTTCGCTCCGGTATTCGGAAAGAGACAAGCGCCTGGAACCCAACCCGCGGGCCTCGCCGCCTTGCGCGAAGCCTGCCGGGCGAAGATCCCGGTGCTCGCTCTGGGCGGCGTCAACCTGGAGAACGCAGCGTCGTGCCTTACCGCCGGAGCAGCCGGGGTCGCCGCCATCCGCTTGTTTCAGGAGAATAGAATCGAAGATGTCGTCCGCGCACTGCGGACGCTCTGACCCCATGGATGCGCAACTGCTCTCCCGATCCAAAGACGAAGAATACCTTCCCGCCCTCGTCCGCATCCCCGCCGGGTGGTTCCTCATGGGCTGCGACCGCGGACAGGACAACGAAAAGCCAGTGCATCGCGTTTGGGTTGACGAATTTCTGCTGGCCACTCACCAAGTCACTAACGCCGAATACGAGCGCTTCCTGCGCGACGCCGCTTTTCCGTCGCCTCCGTTCTGGAGCGACCTCGCCTTCAACCATCCCGAGCAGCCGGTGGTCGGAGTGTCGTGGCACGAAGCAGTCCGCTATTGCGAGTGGCTCAGCGCATGTACCGGAAGAAAGTTCCGCTTGCCCACCGAGGCCGAGTGGGAACGCGCGGCTCGCGGAGGCAATGAGGACGCAGGTGCGCTGTTTCCGTGGGGAGCCACGCCTCCGCAGTCGTTGCCCGGATACGTCGATCGTTGCGCCGGTCGTTGGAAGACCGGCCCCGAACCCGTCGGCCAAGCCGAACCAACCGCGTACGGCCTCTACAACATGTGCGATAACGTGCACGAGTGGTGCAGCGACTGGTATGCGCCCGATTACTACGCGATGTCGCCGGAGCGTAATCCGCGCGGCCCTGAAACCGGCGAGCGGCGCGCTTCCCGCGGCGGTTCGTGGCGCCACCACATCAAGATGTCGCGCTGCGCCGCTCGCTCCAGCATTCCGCCCGAGTTTCAATACGCAGATTACGGATTCAGAGTTGCGTGCGACGTACAATTGCAGGTCAGAGGTTAGAGGTCCGATTGCAGAGTTCAAACCTCCCGCAGAAAAAGAACTGCCGAAAGCTAAAGCTCTTACCTCTGCAATCTGACCTCTGACCTGTGCAATAGGACTTCTATGACTGACCTCGCTTCCCACTACCTCGAAGAGATCAAGCGCCAGTTCCGCGGCCACAAGCGCATGGGCGAAGCGGCCATGGCTCAACTGGAGGACAAAGATTTCTTCGTGACGCTCGATCCGGAATCGAACTCTGTCGCTGCCCTGGTGAAGCACATCGCCGGCAACGCTCGCTCACGCTTTACCGACTTCCTAACCAGCGACGGCGAGAAGCCCGACCGTTTTCGCGATCGGGAATTTGAAGTCTCGGCGAAAACGACGCGCGAAGAAGTGATGCGCTGGTGGGAGCAGGCGTGGTCGCATCTGTTTTCCACCCTGGACTCGCTTAAGCCCGAAGATGTGCAACGCATCGTGACCATCCGCCAGCAACCTCACACGGTCATGCAAGCGCTCAACCGCGCGCTCGCTCACTACGCGCAGCACATTGGACAACTGGTCTTCCTCGCCAAACACCTGCGTTCTTCCGAATGGCAAACGCTCAGCATTCCGCGCGGCAAATCCGAAGACTACAAAGTAGTCGCACCGCAGACCCATAAGCCGGCGCGTTGACCGAAGAGGTCTGGAGACTAATTCATGCGAAAGACACTTATAATCGCGTTGCTTTTAGCTGTGAGCGCCGCTCTAACCGCGCAGCAGCCAGACGTGCACGCCGACGCGAACCCCGCCGCGGACGCCGAAATCAAAGCTCTGGAATTGAAGCTGGCAGAGCTCATCGTCCAGGGCAACTGGGACGAATACGCTAAGCATCTTGCCTCCGACTACCTGCACACCCGTGAGAACGGCCATGTGGAAGGCAAAGACGAGGCGCTGGCAAGCCTGCGCGATGTTAAACGCAAGGTCATAGTGATGGAAATGGAGCCAGCAGATCTTGTGATCCGCATCTTCGGCGACACGGCCGTGGCAAACGCGGAGTTCACGATCAGGGTTCGAGATTCCGGACAGGTCAAGAGCCGCCGTACCCGCCTGACCGACGTCTTCGTAAAGCGCGACGGTCAATGGTGCCTGGTCGCCGGACAGGAGACGCCGATCGGTAAGTAGTTATCCCACTGCGAGTGCTCTGCTCGTCCAGCCGGAGGGGGATGCCCGGCTCTCCGCAACTGGAACCTTCCGCCCGGTCGGCAGGGTAGCAAAGCGCGGTGTAAAATAAGCCGTTTGCCGTTCTAATTCCGTACTTATAAGGGGGCTTCCATGCCCAGCACCATGATGGCAGTGGTCAAGCCGGAAGCCGCGCCGGGCGCGGAAATCCGCGAAGTCCAAATTCCCACCTACGGACGCACCGACGTCCTGGTCAAAGTCAAAGTCGCCTCCATCTGCGGCACCGATCTCCACATTTATGAATGGGACCGCTGGGCCCAGGGACGCATTCATCCGCCGCTGATCCCCGGACACGAATTCTGCGGCGAGGTGGTCGCGTTTGGCGATGAAGTCACCAGCGTGAAGGAAGGCGATTTTGTATCCGCCGAAATGCACGTGGCTTGCGGCAAGTGCCTGCAGTGCC
>PKXK01000115.1 GCA_003132325.1 Acidobacteriaceae bacterium | reverse complement strand
GGGGCATCTACTTTCCGAATGCGGTCGGCATCGCTAAAGCGATGCCCTGATACGCAGCCCAACCTTTTCCATTTCTATTGCAGGTTGGTTTACGAAACGCGCTCCAGCGCGGTCGCGAAGGCATCGAGCGAAAGCGAGCGCAGCAGGTTGCGGCGCAGGCCGCGCTCGACTTCGCCGAGACCTTCGGCGGCGCGCTGCAGCCAGGCGAAGTCGGCGGCTTCGGACATTTTCTTGAGTTCGCCCAGAATGTCGGTGTTGCGGACAAGTTGCTCGGCGCCCGATTGCAGGAACATCAGGTCTTCGAGCAGCGCGTAGAGGGTGCGAAGAAGGTTGTCGATTTTCTCGCGGCCTTCGGCGCCCGAGCGGAAGCTCTCGGTGGTCTTGAAGAGCTCGGTATGGTCGCCTGCGCCGAGCGCGGATCGCAGCATGATTAGGGCGTGCTGGCGAGCGGCCACGTAGCTTTCGAGATCGAACGATAAAGCGCGTCCGATGGCGCCTTCGCTGAGGCGGGCGACCAGCGCGCGCTGCCGGGCATTCCACTGGGGACGAAGCTGGGCGAGCCGGCTCTCGATCTCCGCCGAAGGGAGCGCGCCCAGGTTGAAAGTCATGGAGCGGGAGCGAATCGTGGGCAGAAATTCTCCCGCGTTTTCAGTGAGCAGAAAAATGCTGGCGAACTCGGGCGGCTCTTCCAGAACTTTCAGCAGCGAGTTGGCGGCCTCTTTCATGAAGGCCGAACTGGTGAAGATGTAAATGCGTTCGCGAGCTTCACCCGGGCGATAGTAAATGGTCTCAATGACGTGGCGAACCTGATCGACCTTGATCATCAGTTGCGGTGGATCGGGCGGGATGATGAGCACGTCGGGGTGGGTCTGGACAAAGAGGCGAGTCTCTTTCTTGTCCGTGTCGCACAGATTTTCGCGGGCCTCGACGGCTTCGGCAAAGCGGGCATCGAGGTCTTCGGCTTGCGCGATGCGGGTGCAGTTCGAGCAACGTCCGCAGAAATCGGGTAAGCCATCGCTGTTGGTCCCTCCCCCGGTGACGGGCTGCTCCAGGCAGTTCATGGCGCGGGCGAGCATCAGGGCGAGAGTGTACTTGCCCGATCCGTGCGCGCCGGAAAGAATGACGGCGTGCGGAAAGCGTTTGCGCGCCAGCATCTCGCGCAGGCGATGGATGGTTTCCGGGTTGCCGGCGAAATCGGAAAAGGGCATAAACGAGAATTTGGTAATTTGGTAATCGGGTAATTTTGTAATTGAAAACCGAGCCTTAGGGTCCAAATTACCGAATTACCAAATTTCCTTAGATCTTCAGCTTCTTCCTCACCAACTCCATGATAACCGCATGTGTTTCGCTGGGTGTGCCTCGGGCGTTTATCACGTGGACTCGGTGCGGCTCGCGGGTTGCGATGGCCAGGTATGCATGGCGGACACGCCCGAAAAAGGCCCGGCTTTCCTGCTCAAAACGGTTCTCGTCTCTTTCCGAGCCTTTATCCGACCGGGCGCCTTTGTGCCTTCGATTGCGACGGCGGGCGCGCTCGACGCTGAATGCCACTTCGTTGTCGAGCATGATCGTCAGGTCGGGTTGCAAGTTGCCGCAGAGGATTTCGTGCATCTGCAGAACGGCCTTCGTGCCTACCTTGCGGCCTCCACCTTGATAAGCCTCAGTCGAATCGGTGAAACGATCGCAGAGCACGACGCGTCCTTCGGCGAGCGCGGGCAGAATCACCTCGTGAATGTGCTGGGCGCGGGAAGCGAACATGAGCGCCATTTCCGTGAGCGGAGAGAGTCCCGAGGTGGCGGAGTGCAGCAGCACTTCGCGAATCTTTTCGCCAGCGGTGGTGCCGCCCGGTTCGCGGGTGACGGTGACCGAGAGGCCGTGAGCGCGCAGCGATCGCGCCAATTTTTCGACCTGAGTGCTCTTGCCGCTGCCGTCGAGACCTTCGAAGGTGATAAATTTTCCGCGTGCGGGCACGTCGGAAATGATAGCAGGCGGTGGAAGCGAGCGGGAGCAGTCTCGGAGTGGACCGCGGCGGCAAACCGGCCCCGCGAACGAATAAGTTGCGGGCTGGTATATTAACGTACGGTTCTATTTGTATGGCTGCCGATTGCATGGCTACTGGGCGATTCGACAATCCGGAGGGAGAATGGGCTCACGTTCTAGGGTTAGGAACTTTTTTTGTGTTGCAATCATTCTGTTGTCATCGTTCTCAGTTTTTGGGGCCAATGCTCCGACCGTCACGCTCTCGGTGGACGCCTCGGAAGCGCCGCGCAAAATCTTCCACGCGCAGTTGCGCATTCCGGCGAAGCCCGGGACGCTCACGCTCTACTATCCCAAATGGATTCCCGGCGAGCACGGGCCCACGGGTCCGATCACGGACTTGACGGGGCTGAAGTTTACCGCGGGCGGAAAGACGCTGCCCTGGCGGCGTGATCTGGTCGACGGTTTCACATTTCACGTGGAAGTTCCGGCCGGCGAAAGCGAAGTAACCGCGGATCTCGACTACGCTTCACCCGCGTCGCATGAGCCTGGATACAGCGCCGGGATGGCGGCAACGGAAAAGCTGTATGTCGTCAACTGGAACACGCTGTTGCTCTATCCCGCGGGATACGGTTCCGATGAACTTACTTATAGCGCGAGCTTGCGGCTGCCCGCGGGATGGAAGTTTGGGACGTCACTGCATGTTTCCAGCCAGGCGGGCCGCGACGTTCACTTTGCGCCGGTTTCGCTGACCATGCTGGTGGATGGTCCGGTGATCGCGGGCGAATATTTGAAGGTGGTGCCACTGACGGCGCCCGGTGAAAATCCTCCCGCGGAACTCGACGTTGCGGCCGATAGCGCCGCGGCGCTCGAGGCTCCGGAAGAAGTCTGGGAACATGACCGGAACCTGGTGAAGCAAGCGGGAATTCTTTTTGGCGCGCGGCATTACAGCGACTACCACTTCCTGCTGACGCTGAGCGATCACGTCGCGCATTTCGGATTGGAGCATCACGAGTCGAATGACAGCCGCGTCGATGAGCGGTCGCTAATCGAAGAAGACGGACGGAAACAGACCGCTGGGCTTCTGCCGCACGAGTATGTGCATTCGTGGAACGGGAAGTACCGGCGTCCGGCGGACCTGGCAACACCGGATTTCGAACAGCCGATGCAGACCGACTTGTTGTGGGTGTATGAAGGCCTGACGTCCTACCTGGGAGACGTGCTCACAGCGCGCAGCGGCGAGCGCACGCCCGCGTTAGCCCGCGATGCGCTGGCGCAGATGGCGGCGGATCTGGATCATCGGTCGGGACGCGTATGGCGCAATTTGCAGGATACGGCCGACGGCGTTCCCAGCATGCAGATGGCTCCCCGCGCCTGGGAAGACTATCGCCGGCCGGTCGATTACTACGATGAAGACGTACTCAACTGGTTGTGGGCGGACGTGATTATCCGCCAACAAACGAAGGGCGCGAAATCATTGGACGATTTCTGCAAACTTTTTCATGGCGCGCCCAGCGGTCCGCCCATGGTGAAGACCTACACCTTCGACGATGTTGTGAACGCGCTGAATCAGGTTGTCCGCTATGACTGGCGCGGCTTCTGGACGGAGCGGTTGTCGAACCATGGCCCGGGCGCCCCGCTCGCCGGAGTTGAAGGGAGCGGATGGAAGCTGGTGTACGACGAAAATCTGTCAGAACTGGATCGCGCCGGACGTCGTGGCGGAAAATCGCTCAACGCGCAGTACTCGGTGGGACTGTTGGCCGAGAGCGATGGCGTGATACGGGATACGGTCGAAGGGATGCCCGCCGCCAAGGCTGGGATCGGGCCGGGAATGAAGATCGTCGCCGTGAACGGCCGCCGGTTTNNATTGAGCTCATCGTCGAAAACACGGATTACTTCCGGGTGGTGAAACTCGATTATCACGGCGGCGAGAAGTATCCACATCTGGTGCGCGACGAGGCGAAGCCGGATCTGCTGACGGAAATCTATAAGGCGAAATAGGGGCCCACTGACGGTCAGCCGACCTAATCAGCGTTTCCCCAAGCCGGGCTTTTGATGGCTATTTACCAGTTGGCACGGTTATTCACTTCACAAAAATGCGGGAGGGTGCTTAAATGTACCCTAGGCCGCCCTTCATCAAAGAATTCCCACGGCCTTTTCTCCAGTTAAAGCCCATAAGGGCAGCAGCGAGGAAAAGCATGACTATCGGCATAGGTTTCACCACTGGCGATGCCGTAATCCTTTGTGCCGATACTCAAGAGACCGTAAGCGATTACACCAAAACGACCACACAAAAAATCCGCGTCACCACATTCTTTAATAATTGGCGGCTGGCAATTTCCGGCTCCTCCGACGCTTCGCAGTACATCGAGTTATTTGAGCATGAAGTTTGGAATGCTCTCTGTAATGCTGGCACAGATTTCAACTACGCGCGGAGCGTAAACATAATAAAAGCTACGTTACACAAAATTCACAAGCAATACATATGGCTTCGTCACGGAAGTGAGGGACGCCCCTCACTGCAATTTCTAATCGCAATCCAAGGTATCAATCCTAATCCGAGTCGCAGCTTGCTCTTTAGTCAAGACGGAGCATTGTACCCAGTCTCGTCGCACGATCATTACGCCAGCATCGGAGTTGGGTATCACATGGCAAAGGCAATCAAAGATCGCCTGCTGCCGGATGCTGGCCTAATCTACAACAGTCCGGCTGAGGTCATCGCTAACTTTGGAATATATATTCTGTGGCACGTGAAAAAGTCTATCGTTGGATGTGACGGGAATACACTCGTTTTAATCTTACAAAATGGGAAATTCCGATGGATGACGCAAGAAGAAGTATTGGAGATCGAAAATGCCATCCAGATGCTTTATCCATCCCAAAGGGAACTATTGTCGGCTCTGTTTAATCCAGCCATTGATAGGCAAGGAATCGTCGAAGTCGGAAACTCATTTGTAGATCATGTAATGATCATCAAGGACAAATTAGATCAAACAAACAGGATGCGCAAGCATATGCAGGAATTGTTCGACCGTCGAGAAGAGGCGCGTAAAGCGGCACAGCAAGAGGCAGAGCAACCTAAGCCGTCAGATTCGCAAAAGTCAAAGGATCGGCAGTAATCATATGGCGCAGCGTATCAATGAACAGATCGGAGCGCTTGCGACGATTGAACCGGAAGGTCATTTCGTCCAAGTAGGACGCGAGATGTTTGGCGCTGACCTTGTGCCAACTGCCGATGATTCCGCGCTTCAAAAGCGAGAAGGCCGATTCCACAGTGTTAGTGGAGATGCAAGCGCCGTTCTCGTATCTGGCGTATTCCTTGGCAGTGTGGTTGACGGTTTCATGTTTCAGATCGCCCACGGCAGTCTTGTAGGCTGGCAGTTCGTCGGTGATGATTACGTCTACGTCAGTGCTGATGTTCTCTTTGATATACTTCGCCAAGGTTCCCTTGCGTGCATCTTCGGCATGGAAGAAACGCACGTCGCCCCCGCGCTGACGAATACCGATGACAACTTCTTTAGTGTGACGTTCGCCGCGCCAGCCCTGACCGTAGCCGCGTTGCTTTCCTCCCACGTAGGTTTCATCCATTTCGACAGTGCCGTCAAGCATGGGAGCGTCTACTTCTTTCATAGCCGCACGAATGCGATGGCAGAGATACCAAGCTGTCTTGTAGGAGCCTTTGTGCAGTCCCCAGATCGTGCGCTTGAGTTGCAGAGCGCTCATGCCTTTCTTCGCTTCGCAGAGAAGCAACGTCGCCATAAACCAGATCGGAAGCGGCAAGTGGGAATCATTGAAGATCGTACCGGCCAAAACGGAGAACTGATAAACGCAAGACTGGCAGAAGAACAATTCTTTCGCGGTTGCCAGTTTGATAGCATCCGCTTGACAGCGGGGGCACCGTACACCTTCGGGCCAGCGGAGCCGCTTGAGCATTTCGCGGCACTGTTCGTCAGAAGAGAACATCTGGGTAACGTCGAGGAGAGTCATGACTGAGAAACCTCCAAACAAGGCAGAGAAACGGGAAAGATCGCCGCTTGAACGGGTGCCAACGCGGAAACTGATTTCTTCTGTGAAAAAGGACTTAAAAAGCAGGATTCGAAAGGCTGTGGAGGCTGGCGATTTGCCGCGTAACTGGAAGAATCGCTGAGGCTTAACTTGACCATGAAAAGATCATAGACTTAATCGTTATTTTTGTAAAGGGAATAATCGTGCCAGTTGGTAATGGGTGGGGTATCCCCCTCCCCCGGTCTAATGGAATCATGGGGTTAGGAAGAAATTCCCGCTAGATCTTTGGGTTTAAAGGACTTAGAGGTAAAATATTCCGGAATAAGGAGTTAGCTGGATATTCTGTTGCTTCCATCGTTCCTTTACCCCCTTTGATCGAGAGAGACGGGCACAAACAAAATAGGGTGCGGAGGAGTCCGCACCCTGTTTTTAACTCTATGGTTCCATTATATCAATTCGGCCTTCCCACCCGGACAATTTTGGCGAGTTTATTTTCGCCAGCGAATCATTGACTTACGTGGAAAATCGTCAAAACTGGGGCTTGACAACATTTCCGCCTCAATAGAAATCGGAGCAGCTCAGATAGAAGCCGCATTTCTTACAAACCACCTTGCAGCGATGTCCGCGCAACTCGGTCGAGCAGTTGGGACAGATCGAGGAGGCATCCTTCTTGAGATTTGCAGAAGCAAGATTCGCAGTCACGCCCGTTGCTGTCTCAACCGCCCTGGGCGCCGTGGAATGGGGCGAGCGCCCAGTCGAATTCGGGGTCGAACGCATGTTTGGTTTTGTAGCACAGATCCAGCCGCGAGAAAATACAAACGTTCCCTGTCCCCCGGTGCGAACCAGGGTACGAACTATGGTGCGACCTCGATGCCTTCTAGACAAACCCTGGCAGAGCTTTTACCGTGAAGAGTCCGGGCGCGGTACCCAAGTGGTAAGGGAGAGGTCTGCAAAACCTTTACACGTCGGTTCGATTCCGACCCGCGCCTCCAAGCCTTTCCTTCGCTGGAGGTGGCAGAATACGCCGGATTGTTTTGGACGAAGGAGGGGCCCTCGCCTCCTTCGTACCGGTTTCATCGGAGTTATCTTAGCGTTAGAAATGAAAGATATCCAGGACTACGTACGAACTGCGGTTTACCAGCACTATGTTGCCCCCGATGAAAACGTGGGCGCATCCCGCGGGAGGCGGGGGCAGACGCTGCTCGAATTCCTCGGGAACCGGCGTCATCTTTTTTCTGAGTCCGGGCGGCAAGGTTCCGCGCACGCGCAACTGCCTTTCGAGTCCCGGAGGCAACTGTTCCCGCTTTGCCAGGCCGGGCGGTAAATGACCGCTGCGCTCATGGTCGTGATACCAGCCGCGCATGTAGTCGCGGTCGTGTTCGCTGTAATACTGTCGATCACGATCGTCGTCGCGATCGTGCTTGCCGTGTCCATTGCCGTTGCCGTGTCCGTTTCCATGTCCCTGTCCCTGGGCCAGCGCCATGCCGGAAAGCGCAAAGAGCACGGCCGTCGCCGCACACAACCAACGTTTCGAGAGCATTTGCTTCTCCTTCATCCTTCACCTGCGAGGATACGGGCGCGGTGACTCCGGCGCAGGTTACGGAAGGGCAAGGTCTGCGATTGGGCGAGGGCTAATCCCCTGGCAGCATGGGGTGAAAACTTTAGCGTCCACAACCAGCGCCTAAAGGCGGTCTCAGGATGCAGCACTTGCGGTATGCCTGAAGGNNCCCTGATACGAATCTTACTTGCGCCACAGGCTGCCAGGGTCGGAAGAGACGAATCAATGTTGATCGCGGAAATTGTGGATAATGTCTTTTCGCAGGAATGCAACTTCATTTATCTTCATTTATCTTGGGGGTGGGAGCCTGGCATGAGATGGGTACTGGTTGTACTGGCGGTTGTCGGTATCGCTGCTTCTTCACTCGCGTTGCGCGAACATTACCGCACTGATACCTCACCCTGCAGCATCAACGATCGCTGGGACTGCGGGATCGTGAATCACAGTCCATACGCCATGCTGTTCGGAGTTCCGGTGGCGGTGCTTGGGATCGCCGGATATCTGCTGCTCGGCGTGCTTGCTTTCAGGAAAGCTTACCGGTTGATGCTGGTGGCCGCGCTTGGCGGCCTGGGCTTTTCGCTCTATCTGGCGCACATTGAGTCGGCGGTGTTGGGCGTATGGTGCATTTACTGCGTCATATCGCTGGGGGTCATCTCCGTGCTGACCTTGCTGGTTTTGGGGACCGTGATTGTGAGTTTGGCTAGTCGATCGCGGAAGACGGCCTAAGCTTTGAAGAGCCAGCCCCTAAAGTGTGTGCGTGAGAACTCAGTCGTCTCTCCGGGACTTGAATCGTTGGGCTAAGTTAGTTCGCCCCTCCGGGGGTGGATTTTCTGGTATTTCGTTCCACCGCTTTGTTCGAAAGCGCGGGGCGCGTCCGCCGAAAAAGAAGATGATGTTCTTGCCGAAGGATTCCAGTTGCTTGCGATTGCCGTTGCGGAAGCCTTCGCCCACCCCGGCCAGCAGCAGCAGGGAACCTCCGCCCCAGGCGATCCCAAACATGGTAAGGAAGGACCGCAGCTTGTGCGCCCACAGAGTTTGCAGGGTCTGCGAGAAGGTATCCAACAGCATGCGCATTTCGCCAGCTCGGGGCCGGCATGGGATGGGATCTGGAAACGCCGGGCACCCCACCGCTATTGCTTCGCTTCGCTCAGGATGACAACTGAGGATTTTGTGGCAGGACGGAACCTCCGGAATGTTCAGACTATCCGTCGTCTTTTTCGTTCGCGCCCAGCTTCCACGCGATCTGTCGCATCATGCCCAACAACACCTCGGCGTCATTGCCGCGCAACTGCATTCGCCGGACCAGGCGCCGCAATTTTTCTTCCGCCGCCGCTGCCCGTGGATTCACGTATCCGCTGGCGCGGAGAACCTCAAGCAACACCTGCGTCAGCCGCTCCATCTCTGCCGACGTGGCGGAACGTTTTTCCTTTTGCCCGGGCGCGGCTTTTGCCGGGGCTGTCTTCTTCTTGCCGCGCACGAGTTCATACAGACAGACCGCCACGGCCTGGCCCAGATTCATGGAACCGTGTTGCTCTCGCGTCGGGATCCGCATTACCCAATGGCAGTGGCTGAGTTCGTCATTCGATAGGCCATATCTTTCGGAACCAAACAGCAACGCCACCGGCCCGGTTTGCAGTTGCCGTTTGATCGCTCGCGCGCCCTCGTCCAACCGCTGCAACCGATGCTGCAACTCTCGCCGCGTTGCTGCCGTGGTCCCCACCACCAGCTTGCAGTCCGCGACGGCCTCGGCCACTGTCTCGTACTGCTCCGCCTTCGCCAGCAAGCCCGACGCGCCCACCGCCGAACGCGCCTCGCGAAACGCCACCTCATAGGGGTTTACCACGCGCAAGCGCCGCACCCCGAAATTACTCATGGCCCGCGCCGCCGCCCCGATATTCAGCGGATTCCGCGCCGCCACCAGCACTACCCGGAGATGATCGAGATCGGTCATGGTATGGCAACCAAGATGTAGAACCGGTTTCATAAATGCATTTCAACCCGGAAGGCACATCCCCCAGGGGCTAAAGCCCGCGTGTTTATTGGCTCTGGCGGCACGGCTGAAGCCGTGCCCTTCCCAAAACCCATTTATGAAACCAACTCTAAGACCTTCATTCTACGGCGCTCTGCCCCCGGACCGCGCCCGCCCGGCGGTACCTGCGACCTTCATTCTTGCCGAGCATCCAATAAGCAAGGCTACAGTGCTACGATAGAAGTCCCGCTCTGTGGCGACCAAACGGTCCACCTGCGGGAACTTGATAGCTTGATGAGAACCCTGGAGGATGAATGGTAAGCAACGCCACCGTCGAGGTCACCGACGCTAATTTCGATTCCGATGTATTGAAGTCCGACAAGCCCGTATTGGTCGATTTCTGGGCCGCCTGGTGTGGCCCGTGCCGCGCGATCGCTCCGATCGTTGAAGAACTCGCCGGGGAATATCAGGGCAAAGTCACGTTTGGCAAAATGGACGTTGACCGCAACGGCGCAACGCCCATGCGCTACAAAGTCACCGGCATTCCTACCCTGCTCGTCTTCAAGAACGGACAGGTTGTGGAACAGTTGGTCGGCTACCGCTCCAAAGACGACATTCAGAAAGCGCTGGATCGCCACCTCGGATAAGCTGTCAGCCGTCAGCTCTCAGTGATCAGTTCCTCGAACGTGCTAAAGCCCGGGCAGAACCTTGGGCTTTTAGCCGCGCAAAAACGAGCGCGGTTTGGTGTTCACTGGCAAACTGGCTACCGGCAACTGCTCTTCAGTATTTCCGCAACACGCCAATCACTCGTCCCTGAATCTCGACCGACGCGGCGGGCACGATGATCGGTTTCATGGCGGCGTTCGAAGGCTGTAGACGAATATTGTCTCCCTCGCGGAAGAAGCGCTTCAGGGTCGCGTCCGACGAGTCGAGCAGCGCCACCACNNTCGAGAATCGCTTCGTCCTGCATGGATTCGCCGCGCACTTGGAGCACGAACACTTCTTTCGAGCGCACAAAATCCGCCAGCGAGATGGTCTCGTTGTGCTCGACCGCTTCAATCGGTTGCCCCGCCGCAATCCTGCCCACGAGCGGCAGCACGACCGCCGTATTTACCGCCATCGACTGCTTCAACTTTCCCCGCGGCGGCAGCAGATCAATCGAGCGGCTGCGGTTGTAGTCGCGCGTCAGCAACCCTTTTTTCTCCAGATTGGTGACGTGCTTGTGCACCGTGGCTAGAGAACTCAGCCCCATGCCTTCCTTGATCTCTTCAAACGAAGGGGAGTATTGCTTCTCCGCCACGAAGCGCGAGATAAAGTCATAGAGTTCGCGTTGACGCTTGGTGATCGCCATGCCGGGAGCATAGGCGAAGGTATGGCGAATGTCAATATCCAGGTGGGAGAGATCCAGGTGGGAGAGAACCTCCCGACAATGGGCTAGTTTGCGGTGCC
The DNA here is from genome assembly GCA_003132325.1 of Acidobacteriaceae bacterium. Classification (GTDB taxonomy): domain Bacteria; phylum Acidobacteriota; class Terriglobia; order Terriglobales; family Acidobacteriaceae; genus Acidiflorens. The sequence continues at coordinate 22,170 of PKXK01000115.1, read as the reverse complement.
GAGCAAAAACTCCGCTATAGAGGAGGCCGCGGCCAGCGCTCGTCCATCGTGGTCTGCTTCGGGATCGTACGCAGCGATGCCGAGGGCCTTGATTCTCGTGTGCGCTTGGATTGTTTTCACCGCTTCCTTGATGGATTCGATCGTCAATCCGCCCGGTGGCGCCCACTGGTTGGCAATCGCTTCGGTTGGATCCAGCACGTCCAGATCGAGATGGAGATAGACCCCGTCGACCTGGCGTGTCAATGACGCGAGAAGCGATCCGAGGTGCTCCGTCCCGGAAATGCGGGTAACCCCTGTCCGGTCCAGGAGCGTGACCTCGTCGGGCTCAAGATCGCGGGCTCCGACCAGCAGTATGTGCGCCCCGGGAACGGGGTCGAAGCCGGGGATGGTACGCGCCAACGTGGTCCAGCATTGGCCGGTGAGGATGCTGATCCCCATGCCATCCAAAAAACCTGACGTGGTTGTATCCGGCGTCGTGGATTCGCCGTGGGCGTCAAACCAGACCACGCCCGTATTCCGACACCCGCACCCGCTTATCGTTCCGACTGCGGTATTGCAGTTGCCCGACAATACGATCGGAAAACAGCCTTCCTGTTGCCAGGCGCGAACGGTCGGCAACTGTGCGGCAGAGCGCAAATGCCGTTTTGATCTCCGCCAGGTACGAGTCGGGGGCCGTGATCTCTTCCATGACGAAATTGTGGCCCAAGCGGGTTAGTAGTGGTTTCAGTCCGAACTCGAATAGCCGGGCGGGCCCGCATCCCATCCTTGCCCGATATTGACCCGAGTCGTAAGGAACGTTGAGAACGCGGATATTCATAGATCGTTTGTTCTCGAGGAGTGCAGTCGCCCTACTCCGCCGTCACTCCCTTCAAGAACACGTAGTAAAAATCCACGCCGCGGAGAAACGCCTCGACTCCGATCCGCTCATCTTTGCCATGCGCCCGGATATCGTCCCGGTCATACTGTTCGCCCGACACGGCGTAGGTCGGCATGCCCGCGGCATTGGTGTATACGCCATCCGATGCGCCCGTGCTCATATTCGGGAGCACCGGAATCCCGGGCCACATTTTTGCCACGACTTTGTCCAGCGGATCGAAGACTTCTTTCCGCGGCGCCGCCGGGACATAACTATGGCGATCGGAGCCGTGATCGAGCAGTTGATTGTTGTTCTCGCGGAACTGCACTTTAATCGTCGGATTCGCGACCTTGGGATCGGCCACTACTTTCTCCAGTGTCAGGCGGATTTCTTCCAGTGTGTGTCCGGGTTCGATGCGGCAGTTCACGTTGGCCTGCGCCATCTGCGGCAGGGCGTTGTTGGCATGGCCTCCGCTTAAGCGCGTGGCCACGCAGGTGGTGTGCATGGTCGAGTTGTCCATCGGGTCCAGCGACAGACGCGCTATCGCGTCTATGTCGGGAGGAGTCTTCAGCATCGCCTTCAGATCGGCCGCTCGCTGCCCCGTCGCCATCGGCACCTGGCGCTCGTAATAGGCGCGGGTGATGTTGTTCAGTTCGAACGGAAATTGGTAGTGGGCGATCCTCGTTAGGGCATCGGCGAGTTCGTAGATCGCGTTCTCCGGACGTGGCAGCGAGCTGTGGCCGCCGGGATTGGTCGCCGTCAGCACAAAATCGCCGTACAACTTCTCCGTGGCATCGACCTCCATGAGCAGCGGCTTGCCGTGATCGGCCAGGACTCCGCCGCCATCGTGGTTCAGCACGAACTCGGCATCGATCAGGTCACGATGATTCTTGAGGAGCCAGTCCACGCCATTCGAGGTGCCGCCTTCCTCATCGGCGGTCAGGGCGAGAATAATGTCGCGGCTTGGAACGTATCCTTCTTTCTTCATGCGGATCAGCGTTGCCGACATGATGGCGTCGCCATCCTTCATGTCGCTCGAGCCGCGGCCGTAGTAGTAGCCGTCCTTCTCGATGAACTGAAACGGATCGGTCGTCCAATCCTCGCGCCGCGCTTCCACCACGTCGAGATGGCCGATGAGCAGCACCGGTTTGTGCTTACCCGATCCATGCAGGCGGACCACGACGTTCTTCTTCCGGTCATTTGTGTTCGGACCCAGCACCCGAATGTCGCTGTCGGGGAATCCGGCATCGCGAAAGCGCTTGGCCATCGCTTCCGCGGCCGCGGTCACGCTGCCCACCGAGTCCGTCGTATTGATTTCGATCAGCTGTTTGAAAATGTCGAGCGCCAGCTTTCGCGTCGCTTCGTCCGCTGGCGACAGTTGCTGCGCTTGCATTGAAACCACCAACATTGCAGACAAGAACAGGCCCAACCACAATTGCTTAGATTTCAAGTCGATCCTCCAAAAAGATTGCCGCAAGAAATTCTGTCACGCGCTCAGGCTGAAAGCTAATAGATTCGTTACCGTAAGAGCCGAACTTGTCGGGGCGAACGTGACCGAGGGATTTGAGTTGCAATTGTGGAACGGCTGAGGCTACCTTCCCCAATACACTTTCGCTAATGCAAAAATGACGGGCATGGGTGACAACCAAACGAAGATGGCGGCCGCTAGAATCGCGCTGCTGTTTTGCATTTTCTTTCTGATCGCGGGCGGCTTGGGCTATCCGATACTCAACCGGTTCGACCCGCGGCAGACGCCGGGGCTCTCCGACGTGAAAACCTACGCAGCGCTGGTGACGGGAACGGCTGGCGTGGATGCCGAAGACATGCGCTTCCGCCGCTTTCGCGTGCTGGTTCCGTGGCTCGCCAGGCCTTTTTACTGGCTGGCACGAGGACGATCTTCCTCTTGCAGTTGGGACCCGGTGATGTTCGGACTTCTGGTGGCCGATTCTCTGTTCGTTGCCGGGACCGCCGTTCTCATCGTGATTCTGGGGAACCGTAAGTTGGGTAGTCCCGCTGTAGGGTTGGTTGGCGCCTTGCTTTACCTGGTCAATTTTGCCGTTCCGAATCTTCGTTTGGTNNTGGGCCTTGCCCGTGATCGCCGTGCTGGGAGCGCTGACGAAAGAATCGTTCATCCCGTTCAGCATCGTGCTTACGTCGGCGTGGTGGATCTCAACCCGGGGCGATCGCAATAATAGGCATGAAGGCAATCGCACTCGAAATCGTTTCTTGCCGGATGCCGCCTGGATCGTGACCAGCTGGGTCCTAAGTTTTGCCGCGATGATCGCTTTGCAATGGTCGATCACCGGCAGGTTTGTAAGTCCGCTGCAGTTTGGTCTCGACCTTCGTCGCGGTGGCGGCTCCTACCTTGCTCCTTCGCTGCACGATCGAAATCTCTGGTACATCTTTTTGTGGTTGTTGCCCACCGCCATCCCCAACCTGAGGCGTCTTCCAAAGTCGTGGCTCATTCCCGTCGGCGCGACCTGCGTCATGGTATTTGTGCTGGGCGCGTATTTTGGGGGTTCCCCGGAAACCGTGGGCAGAGCGCTTTTCAGCATCGCCGGTCCAGTGCTCAGCCTGTCGTCGGCGTTATTCCTGTTGCGGATTTCCAGCTTGCTTCAAGAATTTTGAGATTCGCCGTCGGGAGGTGGACGGCTTTGAGCGCGGCGGCTCTAGACTTCCTCCAACTCCCGCTCCTGGCGCTTGTTCCACAGCGGCGCGAGGATGCTCGATTGCAGAACTTCCGACTCGGCTCTTACCCAGTCCTCCAGCTCTCGCCCGTTCGCCTGTCCGCGCTCGTTGTAAAGCTGGCGCGCCCGCAGGCGTATTTTTCTCTCCAGCAATCCCAACATCAGTTTCTGTCGTTCCCGAGTTCTCGTAATGCTGTCCACTTGTAATCCCCACAATTCATCGATCTACTGACATTGTAAATGGTGAACTGTTAAAGGGTCGTGAAGAGGAGGGTTACTAAAGGGATATGCCAGGGCGCGGCCCCTGAAGGGGCGTCCGATCGCAAGAGCTTCGGCATCGCTAAAGCGATGCCCTGATACGAAGCCGGTCTTCTCTCGAGCTTGTTCGCTGTCTAGTGCGCTGCCTCCACCACCAGCACCACGAACGAATTGGGCTCGATCTTTCTGTCCTGCCGAGTGCCGGTGACGTTCGCGGTTACGGTGAACAGTTGATGCGTCTTGGTGTCCACCGCCATGGTACGCGCTCCCTTTTGGGTCGACACGGTCTGCACCACGCCGAACTTGGCGGCGCCAGCGCCATCTTGGCGAATCACCGTGATGGTGCCGTCTCCGGCGGAGGCAAACGCCAGGCCCCGATCGGCATCGAATCCAGTGGCGTCGCATCCTTCTCCGATGGCAAGACTCGCCACTATTTTCCCGGTGTCCGCATCGACCACCGCCATCTTCTTGTTGCCGCCGCAGCCGGCGAACAGGCGCCGGTTCTTCCCGTCGATCGCGAGGCCGCTCGGCTCTTCGCAGTCCGCCAACTTCCAGCGCGACTTCACCGCCAGCTTCTGCGGATCGAACGCGACCAATTCCGACGTGTCTTCAATATTCACGAATACCGTGCCGTTTTCGTCGGTCGCGGCAAATTCCGGCTTGCCGACCAGTTCGATCTTGCCTACGACCTCGCCCTTGGACGCATCCACGGCCGTCGCGTCGTGACCTTTTCCGTTAAAAGTAAACACGCGCTTGGAGAACGGGTCATAGAGAATCGCGTCGGGCCCGCTGCCCACCTTGATTTTCTTCTCTACCGCCAGCGACTTCAGATCGAACACGCTGACCGTATCTTCGCGGCCGTTGCTGGTAAATCCGCGGCCGATTTCCGGAACCAGCGCCACTCCATGGACGCCTGCCGTCTCCGGAATCTCGCCTACCTGCTTGCCCGACTCGGTATCAATGACCATCACCCGCGTGGCTCGGGCAATGAACAAGCGATGCCCAGCGCTGTCCATGGTCAGGTAATCCCATCCGCCATCGCCGCCCAATTTCCAAGTTTTCACGACGTTGTAGTCCGCACCGGACGCCGCTGCTGCCAGCACTACCATGGTGGCGAGCAGGATCAGAGAGATTCGTACCGCAGTTCGCGTTTTCATGTTGATCACCTTATCGTAATTTAGAGAAGTCCCCAGGGGCAGCCGCAACCAGCCAGGTTCGGCAGTGGGGTCTGGCCCCGGAATGCCTATTCTATGCGCTCTCCACAATTATGCAAACAATTGCGTAACCCACGCCAACCGGCCCGCAAGCCGCCATTTCGCACCGGCAAAGTTTGGTACCGGGCTTGCTCTTATTCAGGCTGGAGGAGCTCACATCCGCCGGTTGAGCGGATGGTCCCTCGCTTAGCTTTGGAATTGGAATTGGAATTGGGAGACGCTGCGATGAAAACGACTTTGTTCCTGTTCTGCCTGCTTTGCACTACCGCGGCCTTTGCGCAATACGGCGGGAGCGTCGGTAGCATCAGTAGCCAACCGCAAATCTACGAGTTTCCGAGTCATACGGCACATGCATCGTATGCGCCCATGGCTCGTGAACAGAACAACCTCGGCAGCTCGACTTTCTCCTTCGCGCAGGGAGAAAGGCCGGCTTCGGATTTCCCGCATCAAGCGACGGCGGCGGAGGGGGTTTCTCTGGGCGCCGTTGCCCGCGAACTCAGGCAGCAGCACGCCCAGTTGAAAAAATCCCGCGTAGTGTGGGTAAACCAGTAGGGCGTGGCCTGGACACTGTTGCCCGCGCCATCCCTGACTGCCATCGAGGATGAAAATCGCGCCGTCTTAGGCTAGGGTTTGGCGCTGCCGAAATTCTCTTACTGATTTCCCGCGTCACCGCTCTTCAACACCAGCACCAGAATCCGTCCATCGGAGTGAAGCTCCCCGCCCGTCGCCGTCTTCGCCGTGGTCAGCGGATGTGCCGGAACCACGTGCCCCCGCGCCGACACCAGCCCCGTCCCAGAGAGCGTCTAGTTCACAAACTCCCTCTCGCGCCATCAATCGCCGGATCGATCTTGTGCGTCACCCCGTTGAAGATTGCCACAGTGATCGTCCTCAGCACCAGCCGCTTCATCGCCTTCATATAGATTTCACCTCTCACCCGCGATTGCATTCCGATGCCATGGAGAAGAGAAATGTTAACCTTAGGGAAGCTCTGATTAAGTGTCAGCAAAAAGCATGAACCACAGGGTACACGGGGATGCACGGAGGAACCCAGGGACTTAATCAGAACTTCCTTAGGAGATATTCAATGACCACCATTGAATGACCACCATTCCATGACCATTCTGGAATTCACCGCCATCGTCGCGGCCGTTTCCTTTGTTGCGGGACTTCTCGGATCGCTCACCGGCCTGGGTGGTGGCGTTGTTCTCGTGCCCCTGCTCACTACGTTGTTTCACGTCGACATCCGCTACGCCATTGGGGCGTCGCTGGTGTCCGTAATCGCGACCTCTTCGGGCGCTGCCGCCTCGTATGTGAAAGAAGGATTCTCCAACATTCGGATCGGTATGTTTTTGGAGATTGCCACCACGTTCGGCGCGTTGCTCGGAGCCTTCCTGGCCACGCGCATTCCGACCAGCGCTCTGGCGATCATCTTCGGCCTGGTCATGGTCTACTCGGCGTTTCTTTCCCGCAAGCCACGCCCGCGCGCCGAGCGCAGCCTGCCACCCGATCCACTCGCTACCCGTCTGCGGATGAACGGCAGTTTCCCCGACGCGGAAGGTCTGCGCTTTTACAACGTCCAGAACGTTCCCAGCGGATTCAGCCTCATGTTTGGCGCGGGCGCGCTCTCCGGATTGCTCGGCATCGGCTCCGGAGCCGTCAAGGTCCTGGCCATGGATCAGGCCATGCGGATCCCCTTCAAAGTTTCCACCACCACCAGCAACTTCATGATCGGGGTGACCGCCGCCGCCAGCGCCGGCATCTATTTGAGCCGCGGATACATCGATCCCGGCCTGGCCATGCCCGTCATGTTAGGAGTTCTGGCCGGCTCGTTACTCGGCAGCCGTATCCTGGTGAAAGCCGAAACCCAATCGCTCCGCTTCGTTTTCGCCGGAGTGATTCTGGTGCTGGGTTTGCAGATGCTCTACAAGGGATTCTGGGGGAAAATCTGATGCCCGCAACCCAGGCGACGGCAAGCAAGTCGCACCCGTTCCAGCCTCAACCGTGGAGAGATCGCCGCATCGAACTCATCCTCGGCAACCTGCTGCGCACCGGAGTCCTGCTCTCGGCGGCGGTCGTTCTCTGCGGAGCGTGCATTTACCTCGCGCGCCACGCGCACGAACCCGCCAATTACCGGGTCTTTCGCGGCGAGCCTTCCGATCTCCGCACCATCTCGGGAGTCTTGCACAGCATCATTCACGAGCGCGGCCGAAGCTTAATCCAACTCGGATTGCTCCTCCTCATCGCCACTCCCATCGCCCGCGTTGTCTTCTCCATCGTGGGATTCGCCATCGAACGCGATCGNNCTTGGTTCCGGCGCGGGCGGGTAAGGCCTTATCGCGGCCACAGCCAGCCGAAGGTGCCGGCGGTCAGGTGGGAGGGTGCGGTCAAGCGGGCAGGCTCTACTTATGAGGGTATGTGCACCTTCAGGCGAGAATCGAGTCGTCGAGCCGTTTGCGGTGGAAGTCGGCGACATGCTGCACGAAGGCCGTGATCAGCGGATGCGGGTTTGCCTCGGTTGACGAAAGCTGCGGTTGGAACAACGTTGCGACGAAAAACAGGTGCGCGGGAGATTCGATGGCCCTGCATTCTTCTAGGGAGCCACGGGCTACGATCGGAAAGCCCGCTTCCATGGCCATCCATTCGAACTCGGGATTCAATTCGTAGTTGCAGAAGAATTCTTCCTCGATCACTTCTTTTCCATAGAACGCCGCGAGATACGAGCCGGGACGGAGTCGGATCTGGGAGACCACTCCCGAGAGCTTGGGCGCCTTCGGATCGCGGTTGGGAACGGCGCAGGCTACGGGATAGATCACGATGTTCTTGGCGTTCGGGTCTTCTTCAGCGGTGGTGGCGTCCTGGACGCCGAGCACGTTGCGGGCACACTCGATGAGCGTGTACTGGAAGCCTCCGCAGGTGGCGAGGAAGGGCCGGTCGTGGACGCGGGCGAACTCGATGCCTTTGAGCATGCCGTCGAAACTCTGGTAGGGGCTGCCCGGCGCGGCCCACAAGCCGTCGAAGGAATCGAGCGTGGCGGCGGCGCCTGGTTCGAGGAGCGAGGGCGTTGGAAGCCACGCCGATTCTACCTGGAGTTGGAGCTTCCGAGCGACGTGCTGGAGCGAATCGTTGGTCGCATGATGGGAACGGAATTCGGGATTGAAATCGCCGAGAATTCCGATGCGGACGGGTTCACTCACAAGGGACATTCTAAATTAGCGGTCCGCCGTTGGAGTTGCGCAGTTAGCTACGGGTGGAGTATCCATGGGTTCTCTTCTTTATCGCGCCGGGGGGGGGGACTTCTTGGCGATGAATTTCGAAAACCCTTTAACCACAGGGTACACGGGGGTGCACGGGGGAAATCCAGTTTCGACCTTCGAGCTAGGAGCGGCGGGTGGCTACAGCCAGCTCATCTCCATTTGCGCCCACAGCATGTAGAGGCCGAGCAGCGCGATGGCGGCGCCTCCCCAGATCATGGCGGCGGATTTCCAGGCGAGCGTACTGACGAATTCCTTCCGGCTGCGGAAGGAGATCACGAGCGTGGGATTATTCGCGCCTTTCATCAACACGACCGGCGGAGTGAGATTGAAGTTGGATGGCTTGGCCCGGTCCCCATTTGTACGCACTCCATTTGGACGCGCTTCACTTGGACGCGCTTCGTTCGGACGTACTTCATTGGGACGGACTTCGGCGTAGGCGGACCAGGGCGCGGGCAGCTCGTTTTCTTCGACGGCCACAGTTTGGTACGGAACTCGGGCGGCGGACCATGCTTCTGGTTTGGTGATGCTGGCGCGAGTGAGCGCGGCGGCGATTTTTGCCTGTTGGCTCATTTCCCGCGTGCTGGTGGGAGCGGCGCCACCCGCGAGTTTGATGATCTGCGGGGAGGGGAGCGGTTCCGTCAAGGCTTCGGGCACGGGATCGCGCGGGGAATCGCCCGGCGGCGAAAACGGACGCACCTGCACGCCCGGATTTTCGGTGAGCGTTCCGGCAATGAAGAGCGAGTCTTGGGGCTTGATCGACCGTTCTTCGATGCGCAGGCGGCGGGTCGGAACAATTCCGTGGCGGGAAAGAAATACACTGACGCGCGGCGGAACGTCATCTTGCGAGAAGAAAAACGACGCGCCATATTCTTCGCGAAGATCACGGTGCAGATCGAGATCGGCGCCGAGAGGTTCGATGAGCAATTGGCCAGTCGAGTCGTCGATGAAGAAGGGCAGGTGCAGAGTTTCGTCCGCAACTTTCTCCCATTCATCTTTCTTGTTCCCGCTCTGCTGCCAGGCGGTGGTGTGGTAGAGAAAGCAGGGCTTGCCGGTGATGGGCGCCGGCATCGTGTAAGGACCGGCCACCACGCCGTTGACCTCAACCAGTCCCAGGGCAGCGCTGCGAATCTTGGAGGCGGGAGTGCTTAGCAACAAGTGCTTGCGGGCGAGCAGGCGGAATCCGGTAAAGAAGAAATACAGGCCGCCGGCAATCGCGACCGACGAAAGAACCGTGAGTTCGTTGATCGGGATGAATAGAGAAAGGCAGACGGTCACGGTGCTTCCTGGATTGCCTCGAATGATCTGATAAGAGGATAGAAAGAGAATTCAGAAAGGACACGGGGAAAGAGGCAGGATTGGCTTACGGAAGTAACACTTACTAACAGCAAGAGACGAGGCAAGCCTCAAGCCCGTCCAAATTACGATTCAGAAAACGGGCGGAATCTCTGCTAGAACGGCCAGGAACTAGTCGCGACGGGGAGTCGCACAGGTAGGGAAGTCCGGGTTCGTCCCGCCGTTCAGATCGGTCCCGAAACGGGTTTGAGCATATCAAAATAGAGAGAATTATCAATACAAATCGAACCCATGAATCGGAGGGCACGTGCGATGTTTTTCCCAGTTTGGGAAGCTTAGGACGAGGCCCATTCCGAATGATGGCTCCCCAAACGCCCGAGAGGGGGGCAGGCGTGCCTCGACCCTTCAGGGCGGGATGGGGGAGGCGAGCGCATGACTTTCGTAATCGCAGAGAGGGGGAAGCGCGTTGCTGGTGCGGAGGGTGAATCCTAGAATCAAGACGGAACGCTCTGTCCGAAGACCGTCACCATCCATGCCGGAAAATCCAAATCGTGTCGAAGTCGCCCGCCGCGTGGAAAAGGCGGAGAAACTGTTGCAGAAGGGGAAGACGGCCGACGCGCTGGCGGAATATCTGCAAATCCTGGAAGGCGATCCGCAAAATGACAATGTGCGGCAGGTGGCGGCGGACCTGTGTCTCTCGTTAAACAAAGGGGCGCAGGCGGTGCGGCTGCTGGGAGAGTTGTTTGAACGGCAGGTGGCGGCGGCGGACGCGACCCGGGCGAGTCTGACCTACAAGAAGCTGGCGCGGTATGCCAACCCAAGCTGGGAACAGAAAGTGCGCTTTGGGCAACTGCTGGAGCAATCGAACAAAAAGCTCGCGGTCGGGACGTATGAAAACGCGCTCGAAGACTTGCAGCGGCAGGGACGAAAAGAAGAGGTGTTGCTGGTCCTGCAGCGGATTGTGGCGCTGGAGCCCTCGCAGGCCAATCATCTGCGGATGGCGGAATTGTCGTCGGAACTGGGCGAGCACGCGATCGCTTCGCAGTCCTTCTTGCAATTGGCGGAAATGGCGCAAAGCTCGGGGGCAACGGCCAGTCCGTTTTTCGAGCGGGCCTACACGGAGAATCCGGCGGATTCGAAAATTGGGGTGGCCTATGGCAAGAGCCTGCTGTCGCAAGGCGAGGCGGGGGCGGCGATTTTCATTTTTGAGCCGCTGTTACAGGCCGGTGACGAATCTCCGGAACTGCGCGACTTGTATGCGGAGGCGCTGCTATGCGCGGGTCGGTGCGTGGAGTGCGAGCCGCTGATCTGGCAGATGTTCGAACAGAATCCGGCGCGCATGCACGAGGTGGTGACCCTGATCGGAAAGATGATCGACTCGGAACTGGATGCGGAGGCAGTGACGCTGGCGCGGAAGCTGGAGGTTTTTCAGCGGCGGCGCGGGGAACGGCGATCGTTCCTCGCCACGATGCAGGAATTGCTGGCAGCGCATCGTCCGTCGATCGAAATGCTGGAATTTCTGGCGGAGCTGTTTAACGCGTCGAATCGCGAAACGGACTATGCGCATGCCCTGCTGAAGCTGTTTGACTTGTGTTGCGCGAAGCCGGATTACGAGAAGGCGGCCGAGTGCCTGGACCGGGCGGCGGAAGTGGATCCCTACGAGCCGGGGCATCAGAAACGGCTGGAGGCGCTGCGGGGCAAGATTGCCGATCAACGCTTTAACGTAATCGCATCGCGGTTCGCGACGGTGAAGAAAGAAAGAGAAGAGCAGGTGGCCAAAGTCGAAGAGCCGACGCTGGGAGCGGCGGCGCTGCAGGATCTGATGCTGCAAGCCGAGATCCTGGTGCAGTACGGGATGCGCTCGAAGGCCATCGAACGTTTGCAGCGCATACAGGAACTGTTTCCGCGAGAGGAAGAGCGTAACCACGACTTGCAGAAGCTGTACCTGGCGGCGGGCATCGAACCACGGTATTCGAAGCCGGCAACGCCGTCCGCGCCGCTTGCCGCGAGCAGCGATCTGGCAGCGATGGCGGTGACCGCGGCGGCGAGCGAGGCGGCCGACGTCAGCAGTTTGGCGAGAGTGGCGGACATCACGCGCAAGCTCTACCACCAGGGAAACGCCGAAGGTGTCCTAAAGGCGGCGGCGAGCGAAATCGGCGCGAACTGGCGGACGGCGCGTTGTATTGCGGCCCTGCGCAAGCCGGGTCTGCCGCCCTCGAGCGTGCAGGAATATCACATGGATGGGCTGATTCCGGCGAGTTCGGCGGCGCTGGTCAGTTTGGTCGAAACGGTGCAGGACCTGGCGGTGGCGCGAGGCACGGTGACGGTGGGCGATGCAGGAAACGCTCCGGAGTTGATCGGCGTGCGCAGCGCGGTCGAGGAGTTGCAGATCCAATCGCTGTTGGCGCTGCCCCTGACCGAGGGCAACGATCAGGTCGGAGTGCTGATTCTGACCCAGAACACGGGCCGCGTGTGGCAGGCTTCGGAGGTGCTGGTGATCCGGACCTTGAGCGACCAGGTGTTGATCGCGCTCAACAACGCCGGGCTGCGGCGGCTGGTGAAGAATCTTTCGGTGACGGACGAGAAATCGGGGCTGCTGAAACGGGCTTCGTATCTGGATCTTCTGCAGGCGGAAACCCGGCGCGGGTTGCAGCAAGGGACGGCAGTGACGGTGTTACTGATGCAGTTTGGACGGCGCAGCGCGCTGATCAAGGAACATGGCGAGCAGGCGGTGACGGCGGTGATGGAGCAGATCGGGCAGCTGTTTTCGGCGAATATCCGGACAAACGATCTAGCGTTCCGCTACGAGGCGACGACGGTTGCACTGGTGCTCGGCGACACGGGCGAAAAAGAAGCGCTGCTGGCGATGGAGAAATTGCGGCGGCTGCTCGGGGAGGTGCGTTTCCCGGGCACGGACAAGGGAGTCGAGTTCAGCGCCGGCCTGGCGCAAGCGGTGATGCGGCAGCATTTCGATCCGGTAGACATTGTGACTGAAGTCGCCAACCGCGCCGATCAAGCGCTGGAGTTGGCCATGACGCAGGGCGCCGGAAAAGTTGTGAGCCATGCGCCGCAGTTCGCGACGTCGGCGGCGGTGGCGTGAAACAAAGAATTTGTAATTTGCGATTTGTAATTTGTAATTGAACATCCAACCCATCCGGAACGCCCCCCGCTCGCAAAATTACAAATTACAAATTGCCAATTACAAATGCATTCCTACTGTTAAACTCTCAGGTTGGCTTCAGGCCAGCCATCTTATCTATCTAGCAGGACTCATGTTGAAACCTGGAGACATTGCTATCGTCAGCGGGGCGCGCACGCCCTTTGGACGCTATTGCGGGAAGATCAAGGATTACACGGCGCAGGAACTGGGCGCGGTGGCGGCGAAGGCTGCGATCGAGCGGGCCGGGGTCGATGCGAAAGACTTCGATCATGCCGTGTTCGGAAACGCGCAGCAGACTACGGGCGACGCACTGTATGGAGCGCGGCACGCGGCGTTGCGGGCGGGATTGCCGATTGAGACTCCGGCGCTGACCGTCAATCGACTGTGCGGGTCGGGGATGCAGGCGATTGTCAGCGCGGCGCAGATGATCCAGACCGAAGAAGCGAAGGTGGTGCTGGCGGGCGGGATGGAGTCGATGTCGCAAGCGCCGTTTGTGATCCGCGGGCGCGACGGGTTCACGCTGGCTCCGGGTGGGAAGCTGGAAGATTCGCTGATGGTTGCGCTGCTCGACACGTATTGCGGACTCTACATGGCGAATACGGCGGAGTTGTATGGCGAGCAGCAGGGAATCACGCGGCAGGCGCAGGACGAGTTCGCGTTGCGCTCGCAGCAGGCGGCCGATGCGGCGTACAAGGCGGGGCGCTTGCAGGAAGAGTTGACGCCGGTGCCGCTGCGAAATTCGAAGGGCGAGGCGACGGGAGAGATGCTGACCGAGGACGATCACCGGCGTCCGCAGACTACTATCGAGGGATTGGCGAAGCTGCGGGCGGCTTTTGGGAAAAATGGAACCGTGACGGCGGGCAATGCGAGCGGGATCGTTGATGGTGGGGCAGCGGTGGTGGTGATGTCGCTGGAGCAGGCGCAGAAGAGAAACCTAAGTCCGTTGGGACGGATTGTCAATTGGGGGATCGCGGGTGTCGAGCCGAAGCTGATGGGACGCGGTCCGGTGCCGGCCACGAAGATTGCGCTGCAGCGCGCGGGGCTGACTTTGGATTACATCGACTTGATTGAAGTGAACGAGGCGTTCGCTGCGCAGTATCTGGCGGTGGAGAAAGAATTGGGACTCGATCGCGAAAAAGTAAACGTGAACGGCGGAGCGATTGCGCTGGGACATCCGCTGGGAGCGACTGGAACGCGCCTTGTGATCACGCTGCTGTATGAGTTGCGGCGGCGGAAGAAGAAGTACGGGCTGGCTACGGCTTGCATCGGCGGCGGGCAGGGGATTGCTATGGTGGTGGAGAGCTTTCAGTAGCGCTTCTTCGCCGTGCAGAGAAAGAGCTTAACCACAGGGTACACAGAGGAACACAGGGGAAGCCGAGGTTTCCCCCGTGTTCCTCTGTGTACCCTGTGGTGAAAGGGTTTCGTATGGATATCAAGAAAGTTGGCGTTTTAGGTTGTGGCTTAATGGGTTCCGGCATAGCGCAAGTCTGCGCGACGGCGGGCTTCGACGTTACTGTGCTCGAAGTCGAGCAGAAGTATCTCGACAAGGGCTTTGCCGGGATTGAGAAGTCGCTGGCTAAGTTTGCCGAGCGGCCGGTGGAGAAGGGTGGGATTACTCCGCAACAGAAGGATGAGATTCGGGCGCGGCTGAAGGGGACGACTAACAAGGCGGCCCTGGCCGATTGCGACATCGTCATTGAGGCCATCATCGAGAACGTTGAGGAGAAGAAGAAGATGTATGCGTCGCTCGACGGCATCGTGAAAAAGGACGCGATCTTTGCCTCGAATACTTCTTCGATATCGGTCACTGAGCTTCTGACGGCGACGAAACGTCCGGAACGATTCATCGGGCTGCACTTTTTTAATCCCGTGCCGCTGATGAAGCTGGTGGAGGTGGTGAAGACGATTGCCACCGCGCCCGCCGTGTACGACGCGGCCTACGAGTTCGCGAAGAAGGTGGGCAAGGTTCCGGTGCGCACGTCGGATAAGACGGGATTCATCGTGAACCGGCTGCTGGTGCCGTATCTGCTCGATGCGATCCGGGCGTATGAAGAGGGCGTCGGGTCGATCGAGGACATCGATAACGCGATGAAGCTCGGCTGCGGATATCCGATGGGTCCGTTTACGCTGCTCGATTTCGTCGGCCTCGATACGACTTACTACATTACCCATGTGATGTATGACGAGTTCAAGGAGCGGCGGTTCGCGTCGCCTCCGCTGCTGAAGCGGATGGTGATGGCGGGGTGGTATGGGCGCAAGTCGGGGCGCGGGTTTTATGATTACTCGGACCCGGCGAAGCCGGTGGCGGGGAAATTCTAAGAGTGCAGAGGTCAGAGGTCAGATTGCAGAAGTAAACACCAATTGCAGAAGTCAGAAGTCAGATTGCAGAAGTAAAGGCTCGCGAAATTGGATTTCATTCAGGCGTCAGCGTTTGTACACTTCGCGGCGGTGACCGACGCGGAGGACGAGCACTACGAGTCGGTCGTATTCGAAGGAACAGATTAGGCGATAATCTCCGACACGGTACTTCCAGAAACCGCTCAGGGTGCCTTGAAGGCTTGCTCCGATCTGGCGGGGATCGTCCAGTTTTTCGACGCGCTCGCGGAGAAACTTCAGGATTCTTTTTTCGACGGATTTGTCGAGCTTCTTCAGTTCCTTCAGCGCTGCGGGATCGAACTCAATCTTCCAAGCCATAGCGCCGCATTACTTCTTCGAGAGGGATCGTCTTGGTGCGCCCCGAGCGAATGGCCGCCAAGCGCTTCTCGGCGAGGTAGATGTCTTCAAGATCGTCCAGATGTTGAAGGATGGCTTCGCGGGCGTAGTAAGTTTTGGTGCGGCCCGTGCGCTTGGCGAGCTTGTCGAGACGTTTTTCGATGGTTTCGGGAAGGCGGATGGCTAGCATAGGTTCGGATGCCGCTATACAATTATAGCAGGCGGCATTGGACGCTGCCGGGTTTATGATTACCCCACCCGGCGTACCCGGTGGCGGGGAAGTTCTGAACTTCTTTTCCGCAGATGGACGCGGATCGACATTTCCCACAGAAACACGGAGAAAGACTTGGGGTTGGCTTCTGATTCGCGGCTACCGTCAGCACCAGGCGACTCTCTCGGCGAGCTAAGCTCAGAGGGGCGCGCGCGTTATATCCGCTTCTGGCGGAGGTTCAAGCTATTGGATACATTGGGTTGGGCCGGTATAGGAATGTTTGTGTTACCCGGTTTGCTAGGTGCGCACCTCCGTGGCAGCGGCTGGAATTATTTCAGTTTCACCGGCCTGGCTCTGGCGGTCGTTACGGCAGTTTTGATCCGACTTCTGTCTTGCCCGCGTTGTGGGGTGAAGTTCTGGGGCGGGTTATTAACCCTGCTGCCGAGAGCGCCAGGGACGCCGTCGGGGCTGGGATACTTCTACATCGGGAAATGCTGGGGCTGCGGCCTCAGCCGGAAAGAGCTATCGGATTTAGCGAAGTACGAATAGATGTTGATCCATGTCAATCAGTGATTTGAGTGACTCTATGACCTACGAAAACATACTCCTCGAAAAGAAGAACGCCATCGCCTACGTCACCGTTAACCGCCCCAAGGTGCTGAACGCGCTCAACATGGCCACTATGGAAGAGTTGCGGGCGGCGTTCACCGACATTCAATCCGACGCCTCGATCCGCGTGGCCATCCTGACCGGCGCGGGCGAGAAGGCTTTTGTTGCGGGCGCGGATATTGGCGAGTTGGCGAAGCAGGACGCGGTGTCCGGCAAGGAGTATGGGCACCGGGGGCAGGCGGTGCTCGACCTGATCGAGCACCTCGGCAAGCCCGTGATTGCTTGCATTAACGGATTTGCGCTTGGCGGCGGGTGCGAACTGGCTCTCGCTTGCACCATGCGTCTTGCCAGCGACAACGCGAAGCTGGGGCAGCCGGAGGTGAAGCTGGGGATTATCCCGGGATACGGCGGGACGCAGCGGTTGTCGCGGTTGGTGGGTAAGGGGCTCGCGATGCAGGTGGTGCTGGCCGGGGAGATGATCACGGCGCAGGAAGCGCATCGGATTGGGCTGGTGAATGAAGTGACTTCGGCGGCGGAGCTGGTTCCGCGCGCGGAAGCGATTGCGGCTAAGATCGTCGCCAACGCTCCGCTGGCGGTGCGGTACGCTATGGAGGCGGTCAACAAAGGGATGGAGATGACTTTGGCCGAGGGGCTGTTTCTCGAGGCGACTTTGTTTGGCGTCTGCTGCGCCACTGAGGATAAGAAGGAAGGGACGGCGGCGTTTTTGGAAAAACGTCCGGCGGTGTTCAAAGGAAGGTAAGAGGTCAGAGGGCAGAGGTGAGAACGTCTTTTTCCGCAGAATGAGGCGGAGAAATGCGGATCAAGAGTTAATCAACCACGGAGACACGGAGGCACGGAGAAAATCAGAAGAAATGAACTTGGTTTCCTCCGTGTCTCCGTGCCTCCGTGGTGAAGGGGTTTCCTAATAATGCTCAAGTCACTCCATATCGGGCGGTACGTTGGCGATCCTAAGGCCCTGCGGGTGCTCGCGGAATTTTTACGTGCCATTGGATTCGAAACGGTGGCCGGAGAAGATGGCAGGTCGGCGATGCTGTCGGCGCCGCTCGCGCTTCTTAGCCTCAACTCGCTGGCTAAGGAATATCCGGTTGAAGTGCGCGAGCGCTTGAAGGATGTCAACCGGCTGCTGGTGATCGAGGTTACGAATCCGGACGTGGTGTTTGGGATTGCGCAGCAGCGGAAGTTCAAGCTACTGGCCGATGCTGCCAATCCCACGACGCATGAGCGTAGTTTTTCGCTGGAGTTGCCGGGGGAAATCGTCCTCTCGATTCATGGCCGGCCCGAGGAAGCTGCGTCTGCCCTCGAAGGGCAACTGAACGCGGCGGGAAAGCGCTTTGCCGTTGTGGTCTCGCGCTTCAACGCTTTCATCACCGAACGGCTGCTGCAGGGAGCCCTCGATGGCCTGCGCCGGGCTGGCGCGGAGAACGAACGCATCGCTTTGGTCCGTGTTCCCGGGGCATTTGAAATTCCCTCCGCCGCCCGCACGCTGGCCGAAACTGGGAAGTACGACGCCGTCATCTGTGTTGGCTGTCTGTTGCGCGGCGACACGGCGCATTACGACGTGATTGTGAACGAAGTGACTCGGGGGATCGGGCAGTCGGCGCAGGAGACCGGAGTTCCGCATGCGTTTGCCGTGCTGACCTGCGAGACGCTGGAGCAGGCGATCGATCGCGCCGGGCTGAAGATGGGCAACAAGGGATTCGAAGCGGCACTGGCGGCGGTGGAGATGGCGAATCTGAAGGCAGCCGTCAGCCGTCAGCCATCAGCCGTCAGGAAAGGCAATGCCACCCCAACTCTGCGGAAACGGAAGTCTCGTTCCTGACTCTCCACTCCTTTTGCTATATACCTGTCCTGTAAACTGAAGTCGCCTTCAACCGTACGCATGGTTTTCCTGATGGCTGACGGCTGATGGCTGACCGCTGAATGGGCACTCGACGCAAATCCCGCGAACTGGTTCTGCAGATGCTGTTTCAGGCCGACATGGGGAAGCAGACGCCGGAGCTTGTGCGGAAGACGTTCTGGGCGGAGCGGACTAACGTGGAGGAAGAAGTGCGCGGGTTTGCCGACGATCTGTTTCGCGTGGCCAGCGACCGGCTGGCGGAGATCGACGGGCTGATTGGGAAGCACACCCAGCACTGGCGCATGGATCGGATGGCGACGGTGGACCGGAATGTGCTGCGGGGAGCGGTGGCGGAATTTCTGGGGTATCCGGCAACGCCGCGGGCCGTGGTGATCAATGAGGCGCTCGAAATCGCGCGGAAGTTTTCGACGCCGGAGTCGGTGCAGTTTATTAACGGCGTGCTCGATAGTGTGGGGAAAGAGGTCGCGCCGTAGGAAGCTGTCAGCTGTCAGCTGTCAGTTNNAGTTCTCAGTTCTCAGTTCTCTTCTGCACCACTTCTTGAAGCACAGTCGGCCGAAATCCTCAAGGCAGTTCTCATCTTGGTAGTGGGTCAGTTGGAGAGACAGATTCCCCCAGCGGCTAAAGTCGCATTGATTTTGCGGCACTTAGGGCACGGCTGAAGCCGTGCCCTTTCAAAGCAGATTCAAACTGACCCACTACGCTCAGCTCACTTCATTGTGGCTTGATGGCTACCAGGTTGGGGAGACAGACCGGCGGTGACGTGCCTCCCTGGTTGTTGCACATATTGGGGTTGTTGGCGTCGTTAATGTTGACGTAAGGAACTTGCTGGAAGTCGCCTTCACCGAGAGCGGGCGGTGCGTTGCAAGGTTGCACGCCACACGTGTTCACGATGTGGACGGAGCCGGCGGTGCAGGGTTTCGTCTGATCGTTATTCGGGTATTGATCGCAGGCGGCGACGTAGACCTGGCTGCCGTCGGTGGAAGCGGAGGCGGAGAGCGGGAAGCTGTTGCCGGCACATTGCGGGCAGCCGGTTGCGGGCGATCCCGAAAGCGGGACGGATTTTGTGGTTCCGTCGCTTACGTTGAAGAGAAGCACGGCGGGGATGCCATGGCCGACGATGATCATCTCTGCGCCGTCGTTAACGAGCTGGGAGTAGATGGGAGTGAAGTTGCCCTGGCCGAGGTCGAAGATGGCACCCTTGGTGAAGCTCTGGATGGTTGGAGGGTTGCAGGTCAGCTGGAGCGGATGCTGGTACGGTATCGGAACCTGCGTGAATTGCTGCGCGGTCAGGAACTCAATGTTCGGTGGTTCCAGCGCCAGGATGGTTTGCGTCAGTCCCTGAGAGTCGGCCTGAACGTTAGGGACTGGAAAGAGTTGCAGCGGCGTGCTCGATGCCACCACCTTTCCGATGTCCACGCTTGGATTGCCGGGCAGCGAGCAAGTCGAATAGGCAGACACCGAAACTGCGTCGGGCGTTCCTGCCACATAAGCGAAGCTGCCATCCGCCGAGAATTTCACGTCGGTTACCGAGGTCCCAACCGGAACCGAGGTGAGGGCATCGACCGTGGAATAAACGTACATGTTCCCGATGTTGGTGAGGATGAAAAGTTTCAACTGGTCGGGAGAGAAGGCGGCGGCGGTGGCGGTTTCACCGGGGATGATGAGGTCCACGGGGGCGGTGGCGCCACCGCCATTGAAGATGTAGACCTGACTGGGAGTGGAAACGGTGTCGGAGACAACCACCAGCTTGCCATCGTTCGAGATGGTGAGCACTTTGCCGCACAGGGAAGCGTTGCAGGGCGTCGAGGAGCTGGAGACCTCGACAACAGATGGGCTGGCGGTGCCGACATCGACGTACATCAAGCCCTCATTGGTGCCGAAGTAGACGCGTGCCGATGACTGATGGTTAAACATCATGGAATTGGGCGTGCGGGGCAGGCTGACGATGGTGCCGACGGCGTTGGTTCCAGACGTCGTCGGGGCCAACGAGAACAGCGCACTCGTGCAACCGACGGCGTTCGCGCAGTCGGTGGTCGCGGCCCAGGCGGTGTAGGTGGGGACCTTGGACGTAGAGGTGACGTCCACAGAGATTGTGCCATAGCCCTGCGTCCCGTTGGGCAGCATTCCGTCGCTGGCGTAGATGGGGAGTCCGGGCAGAACTCCGATATTGCAGGACGGGGGCGAGCAGGAAGCGGTGAGGGTGGCGCCGCCAAGGTTAGCGCGGGCGGACGCGCTGTTGCTTCCCGACGTGTTGGTCGTGCTGCTGAAGGCTGCAACTTCAGGATTGGTTGTGCTCCAGGTGAGAGGCGGGCTGGCCAGGGGAGCGGTGTCGCCAGGAGCAATGCCGAACAACGTATCGATAGCAGTAGCCGTGATGGGCACACTGCTGCCGTTATTTACGGTGATCGAGTTTCCTGCCTGAGCGTCGCCCCCGATCTGCAAGTAGATGGCCTTAATCAGACAAGTTGTGTACGGATAGGGGGCGCTGGTGGCCCCGGTAATGCTGGCAAAAAGCTGAGTGATGCCGGGGGTTCTGGCGGTGGTCTGGACCTGGTTGAACACGGTGGGAGTTGGGGTGACCACGCTAGGGTTGCTCGACGACCAGCTCATGGGGCCGACCGTGCCGGTGATGTCCACACCATTGCTGTTGTAGGCGATGGCCTCGAACTGCCAGGTTTGTCCCTGATAAAAGCAGTCGTACTGCTGCTGCGGTGGGGGCGGGGGAGTGATTTTGATGATTTGAATGCTGTCAACGTGCTGGTGGACGTAGACGGTAGTGACCGGGCTGCTGACGCCGTTGGCGACGGCGGTTACGAGGGCGATTCCGAGAGTACCAGCGCTGCACTGGGTGACGGAGGGGTCCCAGGTGCCGGCGCAGGCGGCACCGTTGCTGGCCACCGCGAGAGGTGCGGCGGCGTTCGGGTTGCCACTCGCTACGATAAATTGAATGTTGAGGCCGAGGATGGTTTTACCGAGGGCATCCTTGGCGGTGGCACTAAAGCCCTGAGTGCCGCCGGTCTCGAGAGAGATTGTGGAGCCGGGGCTCAAGGTAATGCTCGACACGCCTCCATTGCCGGAGTTGCTGCTGCTCTTGCCCAGGCAGCCGGTGAAGGCGGCGACGACGCTGATGGCCAAAGTAAGAAGAAAACCGGAACCGCAACGATGCATGAACCCTCCTCGCGCCCATTTGCCAGGCGCGAGCAAAATGTTGTGGGGCGGAAAACTGTCAGTGTAGAAGGTAAAGAGCCAGGTTTCAAGGATCGGGTCATCGGATCGGGTGATCGGGTCATCGAAGTTCAAATGCCTTTGACTTTCGATGGCCCGATGACCCGATGACCCGATCGCCCGATGCTTGAAACCCGCTCTTTCTTCGATGCGTCGAACAGTGGTTGACGATGTGCAAGCGAGTTGTTATTATCAAACAGTTCCGCGAGTTTGAGAGCTTTGGAAGAACTACGTGCCCGGTTGGACGTGAGATCGGGTACGCCCTCGCTGAAACATCCTGCGAAAACCTTTGCGCCCGGGGGTAGAAGCCTGGGAATCGCGCGGGGCTATGCAGGGGAAGCAGACGAAACGGAACGCCTCCGAACCGGAATGTGGTGAGGCGTGGCGTCACCGTCGTCGGCGATTTAGTCTGAGTGGGAAATTGAACGATTTCTCCCCGGCATGAATAATGCCGCGCGGGAGAGTATGGCTGGGTGAGACAGGCCTGTGCCAGCCCCGAGGCGTGGCGATCCCCGTCTCCAAGGGAAGCGTGCGGTCGCGGGAAATGTGNNTGCCGCGTCTGGGAGTGGCGAGAGTGCCTACTTTTAATCAGCTGGTGAAATTCGGCCGCGAGCGGACCAAATATAAGACGGCAAGTCCGGCGCTGCAATCGTGTCCGCAGAAGCGCGGAGTGTGCACGCGCGTCTATACCCAGACGCCAAAGAAGCCGAACTCGGCGCTGCGGAAAGTGGCGCGCGTCCGATTGACGAATGGAATTGAAGTGACGACCTATATCCCGGGCGTTGGCCATAACCTGCAGGAGCACTCGATCG
>PKXK01000081.1 GCA_003132325.1 Acidobacteriaceae bacterium | reverse complement strand
TGTCACCACCCAAAATGCGTACGGCAAAGAATTTTCCGTTCGGGAATGGTGACCAATGAGCCGAGCAAACCCCGGAGTAATGTCTCCACCCAGTTTGCGTACGGTCAACAATTTTCAGCTCGGACTTGGGAAGGCGACGTGCGCAGTTCGTTGCGAACCGACCCAGAACAGGGGTCACCACCCAGAATGCGTACGCCCAAAAAGTTTGTTGAAGCGTCATTGAAAATCGGCAGCATGGTTTAACTGGTGCTGCGCGATCACTTTCGAGCGGGAGTGACTGTGCCTGGATGGCATTCCGGCGTGTGGCACGGCTTTCGGTGCGGAGCAACCGGGTTGTTTCAGGTGTACTCTTCACGACCGAAAGGCAGGC
Source organism: Acidobacteriaceae bacterium (assembly GCA_003132325.1). Classification (GTDB taxonomy): domain Bacteria; phylum Acidobacteriota; class Terriglobia; order Terriglobales; family Acidobacteriaceae; genus Acidiflorens. Next base: position 2,828 of record PKXK01000081.1, on the reverse strand, counting down.
GACGTGTTTTCGTCAGCAGAGGAACTGTCGGACAAACTGCGGGCCGCCAGATACATCATCGACCCGGTAACGCTTTCGGTTGTGTATCTCGCCGCTCGTATGCAGAAACCACTCTTGATTGAGGGACCACCTGGATGCGGCAAAACCGAACTTGCGTACGCCGTGGCGGCTGCTGCGAATGTAAATGTGGAACGACTCCAGTGCTACGTGGGGATCACTGAGGACAAGGCGATCGGGAAGTTCGACGAGGCGCTGCAGAAACTGTTCTTGGAAACCCAAGGTGAACATCTTGAGAAAGACTGGGGCGAAGTCCGACGGCGATTACATACGCTCGATTTCTTTGCGGAGGGACCTCTTGTTCGAGCCCTACGTTACGAAGACCACCCTTGTGTGCTCCTCATTGATGAGCTCGACAAGGTTGACCAGGGTTTTGAGGCGTTGCTGCTCGAAATCCTCAGTGCATGGCAGGTCACGGTACCCAAACTCGGAACCATAACTGCAACCACGGTGCCTTTTGTTGTGCTTAGCTCCAACGAGGAACGGCGGCTTGGCGATCCACTTCGACGGCGGTGTTTCTACCTGCGCTTCGAATACCCGACGGTCGAGCGGGAGACCGAGATCTTGAGCGTCCGGAGCAGAAGCGACAGCCCGCGATTGCGGGGCCAACTCGCCGGGCTAGCACACGCCCTGCGCGGCTGGAACATGGAAAAGCCCCCGTCGATCGCAGAAATGCTGGACTTGGCGCGCGCTCTGGAAATCTTGGGCATGGAAGAGATTTCCCACGAGCAACGGGACTTGCTGCTGCCACTGTTGGCGAAGACGGAAGCAGATCGAAAACGGTTGCTGCTGCGCGCTGGTTTTGAGGGCTTGGTCGCGGATTCGAAGCGATATCGAGATGAGTTAATGCGGCGGGCGGGGCCGAGCAAAGTGGGGCCGGGCAAAGAGACGTCCCAGCCAGCGGAGGCTGTGGCGTGAACCGTGGGGGATTAGCGTGCCTTCTGCTAGCGCTGATGCAGACGGCAACTGCGCAGGTCGCAATTGGAGCTCGAGACGTGCGTGGACTCTCCGCGCGCTGGGCAGAGTATTACGCAAGACTTTATCGAGTTCCCGTGGATCTTGTAGATGCCATCATCGATGAGGAGTCAGGTTGGAACCCGTATGCAATTTCCGACAAGGGCGCCGCCGGGTTGATGCAACTGATGCCCCAGACAGCCGTGCGTTTTGGGGTTCGAAACCGTTTTCGGGTGGACGAAAACATCCGTGGCGGCGTGGCTTACTTGGCTTGGCTGAACCATGAGTTCAAGGGGGATCTCAGATTAGTTACAGCCGCCTACTACGTCGGTGAGACCCCGATCCTTTCGCGAAGACTGGAATATTCGTCTGCCGATGTGCAGGGGTATGTGAACCGAGTGGCAAGAAGATACCGGGCCAGACGAAGACAGCAGGCGAGGGTCGAGTCGGCGGAACAGCGCGAACTAGAGGTGGAACATGAGCATCCGTAAGGCAGCATTGGTGTTGTGCTGGTTGTTGTCAGCGGCGATAGTGCCGAACGCGCAAGTGGTAACCGTAAGCCCGCAAGTACGGACAAAAGCCACAGCGGACGGGAAGGTCACAATTGTAGAGATCGCGGCGCATTTTGTGACGGCGATCCGAATGCCGGAAGCCGTGAATTCGGTAGTCGTTGGTGACCCTGCGTTGTTTCAGGTGGAGCATTCAGAGCGCGAGCCGGAGTTGGTGTTGGTGAAAGCCCTCACAGGAAAAAGCGCCGAAACCAATTTGCTCATCTCCGGCGTCCACGGCCGCCAAATTAGTTTGCTCCTGGTCAGCCGGGGAGTTTCTGCGGTTCCGGCCAAGGTGGATTTTCTTCTGCAGTACAAGCCGTCCGGAAGCTTCCTAGTTGAACCAGAAGTCGTACCCTTCCCATTGGTTGGGCAGACCACCCCTCTCGCGAAAGCACAGCCAGTGACGAGTGGCACGGCGCCGAACAGCACCGATGGGCATCCGTCATTGATATCCACAGCACTCGGGACGAGTGCTTCGAATCTGCCAAACTCGCCACCGGAAACGGCGGCAAGCCAGGCACAACCGAAATCGTTGGATGAGTTGCTCGCGCGTCAGCAACGGGCCCCGTTACCTGTCCTGCATGGCGAACGAGAGGAAGGAGAGAACGTCAAGGGGGATCGCTTGCGGGCAGGTATTAGCGAAGTGATCGACAATGGGCAACAGGTGGTCGTTCTGTTCTCGGTCGTAAACACGAGCAAACACGCGATATTACTGATGCCCCCACAGGTTCAGTTAGGTGGTAAGAGCAAGACGGGAAAGATCGTTAAGCACGATCGCTGGTCCACCGCAGAGCAGTTGACGATCATGGATTTCCGGCTGAGCCGGCGTCGTGTGGGAACTGGAGAGCGCGCAGACGGAGTAGTGGTGTTCGAACGTCCACCGTACAAACAGTCAAACGAGACGTTGTTTCTACAGATGGCCGAGTCGGGTGCAGTCGATCGCCCGGCCCTGGCCCCAATCGGTTTTGGAATTAGCGCGCTTCGGCAGGAGAGAGATCATGGAACGGCAAGAACAGAGAATTAGCGAAGCCCCCGAAACAACATCGAGCCTTGGTGAAGACCAGGAACAATCAGCGATTGCCGAGCCAGTGCATGAAGAACATGGAACACCTGGTTCATTCCAGAGCTTCCGCGCGCTTCTAGACAGGGCACGACGCCATCAGAAACCGGTCGCGAGTCGCCGTGAACTGGGCCTGGATAAGAGCAAGTCACTGTTCGTGCTGGCTGGAGCGGGCGTTGCGTTACTTTTAGTTTTCTTCGGCGTGT
>PKXK01000030.1 GCA_003132325.1 Acidobacteriaceae bacterium | reverse complement strand
CGCTGATGAGAAATCTGGTGAAACGCGCCATCGGTGGAGTCGAGGAGGCAACATGGGCTTCTTAGAGTGGGCCACGAGCCCGTGGGGGCAGAGTGTCCCGATCCACATTGCCTGGTTCTTGATATGGGTTGCGGTGATCGCAGCCTTCCTCTTTCTGATCGTCCACGCCATTTGGTTGAGGTATTTCGCCAGGCCCAAAGAGTTTGCGGGCGTTGCTTCTCCCGAAGTCGTTGCGGGGATACCCAAGCACGTTCCGCGGCATTCGCTGGTGGCGCGGCTGTTTCACTGGATCATGGCAGCGTCCATGCTCACATTGCTGTTCACCGCTTTCCTTCCGAAGGTGGGAGTCCAGTTTCCCTGGGTCACCTATCATTGGATCGCTGGCGCTGTGTTGACGGTCTCCATCGTTTTCCACATCATCCACGCTTCTTTCTGGCTGGATTTTTGGTCGATCTGGCCGGACAAAATCGATCGGGAAGATGCATGGAGAAGAGTGCGCCGGTTTGCCGGAAGGTCCGCGCCGCCGCCGCGAAAGTTTGCCAAGTATCCACTGGAGAATAAGCTCTTTCACGGCGTCATCATCCTGTGCGGTCTGTCGGTGATCCTTACCGGCGTTTTCATGATGTTTCGCGTGCGTACGATCTTTTTCCCCAGGAATCCATATCTATTCAGCGACATGACCTGGGGCCTGATGTACGTACTGCACGGGCTCGCGGGCGTGGGACTGATTGCGCTGGTAATGATGCACGTCTATTTCGGACTCCGGCCAGAGAAGCTCGCGATCACGAAATCGATGATCTTCGGATGGATGGATCGCGACTTTTATCTGCAAGAGCACGATCCCGAGCGATGGGTGGTCGAGACACCTCCTTCGTCATCTTCTTTACCATCGACATCCAACCGAGTAGAAGGTCGAGGGCTAACCGATGCTGGCTGAGATCAGCGATCGTTGTAATGCTGTGGAAGAGTGCTACGAGTTCATGCTGGCCTACGCAGCCCAGGGGCTCCCCAGTGACCAGGGCAGTAAATCGGGTGGACAAGTCCGTGAGTTCCTGCAGCGCGCCGTGCAATCCTTAACCGGGCTGGCGGAAGCTTGTGCTGTGGCGGTCAAGGAGGAAGGTCTTGAGCCGGCCAACAAATATCTGGCGTTCTTGGCGGTGCTCGATCGCGACGCTCGCGATTCTCTCGCCGCCATTGAGTTGGTCCTGGCCCAACCCGCCATCAGCTCCCAGTTGGTTGACAATCTGAACGCTTCCATCCATCTCCGGGCGCTGCTCACCGATTTGTTTCTGGTGGGCGAGATCGTGAGGAAGCAAGACAAACCGGCGGGGGAGGTGGTCACGAGCGAGGGCGAATGAAGGCCTCTTCGGTCTCGTCACAGGAACAGAAAGGCCCGCCAGGCGGCGGGCTTTTCTGTTATGAATCCAAGCGAATTACGGCACGGTAATCACAACTTTGCCCACCTGCGCATTCGACTCGAGATATTTATAAGCATCCACCGTCTGCGCAAACGGAAATATCTTCGCGATCTTCGGATGGAACCGTCCATCCGCCAACCGGTCGTAGACATACTTCTTCGCCGCGGCGAGCTTCTCCGGATTGCGCGTGACCTCCATCAACGTATAGCCGCGAATGCTTAGACCCTTACCCAGCGCGGTAAACAGCGGAAAGGGTGTGGGTTGCATCGAAAGCGCGCCATACTCAAAGACAATTCCGCCGGTTGCAGCGGCCTCGGCGAGCTTTTCCAGAAATGGCCCAGCAACCGGATCAAAGATCACGCGCGCACCCTTGCCGCCGGTAATCTCCTGCACACGCGCCACGATGTCTTCTTCCTCAGTGGCGATCACGTAGTCCGCACCCAGAGAAAACAATTCAGCTTTCTTCTTGCTCTTGCGCGTCGTTGCAATTGAAATAGCACCCTCAGCTTTCGCAATCTGCGTCGCGGCAATGCCCACGCTGCTCGACGCGGCCGGAATCACCACGAAATCGCCTTTTGCCAAATGCGCAATCGCGATCAACGCCCCATACGCCGTCAGGTACTGCATCCAGANNCGGAGCAATTACCTCTTCGCCCAGCATGGCGTAGTCGTTCATGGAGAAGGCTGGAATCGTGGAGACCGATTTGCCCACCCAGTTCTTGTCCACATCCGGGCCAACCGCTTTCACCACGCCCGCCGCCTCATAGCCAATACCAGCAGGCAACTTCGGATGTTCGAGGTACTGGCCACGGACGAACATCAATTCCGCCCGGTTCAAGCCTACCGCCTGCACCTGTAACCGCACCTCACCTTTCCCGGGCTGCTTGGAGGTCTCCTCTTCAACCTTCAAAACCTCCGGTCCACCCAACTTATGAAAACGAACAATCTTCGGCATGAATATCTCTCCTTGAGCATTAGATCGCCGATCGGTCGTGGAAGATTCGGAATGCCACAAACTGGAGGTCCCCCCGCATAGCGAAGAGTGCTGGTAGTCATGACGCCTATGACACTCCCAGCGATCATATCGATTTCGCTATCGGCACCACTCTGCAGGGGATAAGGAATGGCCTTCTCCGTACGGGTAGGTCGGCTCCGCGGGAAGATTGACCGTGCCGATTATCGCATTCTCGATTTCAGCTTAATCATTGCGCCATCGACAGCGAACCTGCCGTATCCGTGATGGTGGATGGTCTTCGGATTCTTTTGCGCCGGGTCGATCCAGGCCTTGAGCACTTCAAGGACGAAGAGATTGTACTTATTGACGAGACGGGTATCGGCCACCTTGCATTCGAGATTGGCGAAACACTCAGCCACCAGGGGCGGCGCCACGCGCTCGGCTGGTGCTGCCGTCAGACCGAATCTCGCAAACTTCTCCACGTCCCGGCCCGAACAGTTGCCGACTTCCACGACTTTGGGCGCCAGTGCCAGAACCGGAACGGCGATCACGCACTCTTTCGTCGCCCGCAATGCGGCAAAGCTGTGATTGGCGCTGCTGACCACACAGGCGACCAACGGCGGCTCAAACTCGACCATCAT
>PKXK01000043.1 GCA_003132325.1 Acidobacteriaceae bacterium | reverse complement strand
ATTTCACGCTGAGCCAAAACACGTTTGCTATAATCTATGTTCGTAGGCTCGAGGAGATATTTATGTCGACCACAACGACTACCGCGACGACCCCGACTCCACCGGAAGTAAAAGCGGCACCCATTAGCCTGACCCCAAATGCCATTGCCAAAGTAAAGGGAATCATGGCGCAACAGAATCCCGCGCCGGCTGGCCTGCGCGTGGGGGTGGTGGGAGGCGGGTGCTCGGGCTTCTCCTACTCCCTGCAGTTCGACGCCAGCGCGGGCATGATGGACAAAGTGTTCGATATGGACGGCCTTAAGGTGTTCGTGGACGCTACCTCGATCATGTACCTGAACGGCTGCCGCGTGGATTACGTCGAGACGCTGGAGGGTGCCGGGTTCAAGTTCGAGAACCCGAACGTGAAGAGCACCTGCGGCTGCGGGTCGTCGTTCAACGTCTAATCAGATTAGCGCGAAAACTACGGAAGCCTCGTCGCAGGACGAGGTTTTTTCTTTTTTGCTTGCTCTTTTTTCATTGGCCGCTGGATCTTCGACATAAGGGGAGACTCGATTGTCAGACACCATAAAAGCGGGCACTATCATGATGAAGGCGGGCACCATCATTCCCCAATCCTTGCGAGTAGAAACGGAACCATATTCACATGGCTGGGAAATCATCAAGAATTCCGACGCCGACGCCGTTGATCGAGACATCCGACGAGCTGACTGGAACTTCTTTTTTCTGGCTGGCAACATTCAGGCGACCGCCTTGGGTTATTGGGGAGAGAGAACCGTACGGAGAGCAATGGAGCGAGTGGTGGCGAAAGCGGAACCGTCGAAATTTAATTGCTTGGAAATAACGGAAGTCTCCGCTAAACAATTCCTGGGCTTTCCCTACGTGCACGTCTCGGCGCACTCACGGCATATCCAGAAGAGTCCATTTCTACAAGAGCTTGCCGAACGGGCCGAGCCATAGTGGATGCCGACTGGGCTACTGCCCGAACCCTTCGTGTCGGGGCCAATAATCTGTTTGGAAGGCAATGCAGCGATATGTCCCCCACGTTTACCGCTCGCACGCGCAACCGGGAGAAGGTTTCCACCAGGCCCCTACGCATCAGAAGAAGTGCAACGAACCCTACCTTGAACCAGTAAGAGTGGAGGCGGCATGGAATCAGGAATCAGCTTTCAGGGATTGATCTACAACGACGCTGAGACCCGCCGCTGGCGTGAGTTCCTTGAGCAAGACTGCGATGCGCTGGATGTCCAAGTCGACATCACAGGTGCGAAAGACATTTGCGGTCTCATCGTCCATATCTTCGCTGTGGAACTGCGCTGCGTCGAGCGCTTGCTGGGCGCTGCGCCCATGCCCTATGAGCAATTCCCCACGGCTGACTCGATGACATTCTGTATCTTCGACACCGCCCCCAGGAAACTCCGACATTTATCGTGTTCTAGTTCCCCAACGAAGATCACGGGCACTGAAATCCCCGCGGCCGCATCCCGAGCGGAAGCCAGACGCGATGCCTCCCGCTTGAACCTCCTCTCCCTTTGGGCGTACTGTGGGCTCAGATAGGCGGAGGTGGCCCGTGGCCTTCGTTATTGCCGAACCTTGCATCGGGCTGCCGCGCGGGTTTGCATTCGTGGAGATGACTAACGACGGTGAGGCCGAGAAAGCGATTAGAGCTCTGAATGGCAGCATTTTAAGAGATCGTACCCTGGACGTGAATTACGCCCGCCCTAGACCAAAACGCCCAGCAGCTTAGGTGAGCGCGGACCGCGACGCCGCGGGCGTGTGGGCGAATGTTTCTGGCCCTGCGCCGGAATCCAGGGTCTTCTCGTCCAATTGTGGACAATCACTTTCTTTCTCTATAGATCGGTGGCGCGGCTTGTGTTGTTGTACCGTAATCCAGATCGAAGCCAAGCTGGAGCTTAGCTGCGTCCGACATGAGGCCGGGATGCCACGGCGGATCGAACACGACTTCAACATGAACTTCCTTGACACCGGGCAACCGCGAGAGCTTGCTCTCCACGTCTGCCTTGAGCACGTTGCCCATACCGCAACCGGGAGCCGTCATGGACATCTTGATACGAATCCTTTTCCCGCCTTGCTCCAAGGGTGCAACCACAGAGGAGTAAACCAGACCCAGATCAACAATGTTGACCGGGATCTCCGGATCGTACACGGTCTTCAGCTGATCCCAGACCATCTGCTCGCTGAAGATCCCTTCTTGAACTACAGGTGCTTGTGCCGTCGACGCGTTGGAGAGCCCCAGGGCATCCGTATCCTTGGCATCGATACGGTACATGTAGCCACGATCTGTAGCTACCGTGTAGCCGCTGCCAAGGGACTGCATGATCCTTACGACGGCACCGGCCGGGAGGGTGGCGCGAATCCCACTGGGGATCTCGATGACTTCACAAGCCCGACTCAGCGTGATCGGTTCACTCGCACCCATATAGAACTCCCCGCGTAGCTGTTTTTCCTTCTTCTCCGCGTCGCGCGCTACTCCGTCGACACGGTTTGCTGTTTTCCTTGGAGCGCAGCGTGCAATGTGTGCCAGGCCAGCGTGGCGCACTTCACCCGAACAGGAAACTCGGAGACGCCGGAAAAAACAGCCAGCTTGCCCAGTTCAGCCCGGTTCCCGTTCGCCGGCGACTGGCCCGTCACCAGCTTGTGGAACTGATCGAAGACTCTATCCGCTTCTGCTCTGGTCTTACCCTTCAGGCTTTGCGTCATCATGGACGCAGAGGCCTTGGAGATGGCGCATCCCGAGCCCTGGAAGCTGATGTCGCGAATCGAGTCACCCTCCAAGTCCAGGTAGACGGTGAAATGGTCACCGCAGAGCGGGTTATATCCTTCCGCCCTATGGTTCGCCGTTGCCAGCTCGCGATAGTTGCGAGGCGCCTTGCTGTGCTCCAGGATGACTTCCTGGTAGAGCTCGCGCAGATCGGGCATCAGGCGAATACCTCCCGCACCTTCTGGAGGCCCTCGACCAGAGCATCCACTTCTTCTCTGGTGTTGTAGAGAGCGAACGAAGCGCGCGCCGTGGCCGCGATGCCGAAGCGCTGCATTACCGGCTGGGCGCAGTGATGCCCCGTTCGGATAGCAACTCCCTCCTGGTCAAGGATGGTCCCGATGTCGTGCGGGTGGATGCTGTCCAGCAGGAACGAGAGTACCCCGGCCTTTTCTTTTGCGGTGCCGATCAGACGAATGCCGGGGATTGCTGAAACGGCTTCAGTGGCATAGGCCAGCAACCCGTGCTCATACGCAGCTATGTTGTCCATCCCGAGGCCATTCACATACTCGATGGCTGCGCTCAGGCCGATGGCGCCCGCCACATGGGGCGTGCCGGCTTCAAATTTGTAGGGCAGCTTGTTGTAGATCGTTTTCTCGAAGGTTACCGAACTGATCATGTCGCCACCGCCCTGGTATGGAGGCATGGCATCCAGCAAAGCGTGCTTGCCATACAAAACGCCGATGCCGGTGGGACCATATACCTTGTGACCGGAGAAGACGTAAAAGTCGCAATCCAGAGCCTGGACGTCCACCTTGAGATGAGGCACGGCCTGGGCTCCATCGACCAGCACCGGGATGTTCTCTCGATGTGCCGTTTCGATGATCCGCTGAACAGGATTGATCGTCCCCAGCGCGTTGGAGACGTGCGTTACGGCGACGATTTTCGTTCGCGGTCCCAGTAGCCTCTCAAACTCCTCGAGCATCAGCTCGCCGCTGTCGCTGATTGGTGCAACCCGCAGCCTTGCGCCCTTCTCTTCGCACAGGATCTGCCAGGGCACGATGTTGGAGTGATGCTCCATGGCGGTGATGAGCACTTCGTCGCCGGCATGAACGTTAGTGCGGCCGTAGGTCTGCGCTACTAGGTTGATGGCTTCCGTGGCGCCGCGAACAAAGATGATCTCGCTCGCATCGGCGGCGTTGAGGAAACCTTGCACCGTCCTCCGCGCCGCTTCGTACTCTTCCGTCGCATGTTCGGAAAGAAAATGCACGCCACGATGGATGTTGGCGTTGTCCCGCTCGTAGTAGAGACGGATCGCATCAATGACCCCCTGTGGCTTCTGGGAGGTGGCTGCATTGTCCAGGTAGACCAGCGTTCTGCCGCGAACCCTCTGCCGGAGAATAGGAAAGTCAGTGCGGACCTTATTCACGTCAAACTCCACACCGGCGTCGCGCACGTCGGCTCGACGGAACTCTCTGGGCAATCTCTTGGCAGCAGTGGTCATGCGATTTCCTCCCAGTTTCTTCCGGTATCCTCGCAGCGGTTCCCTGTCGACGCACCAGGCGCAGAGTTGGCCACCTGGAACAGACAGCGGTTGATCAGCCCTTCCACGTGCTTCCGGACGGGTCCCTGCTTCATGCGGTCGAGGCACTCGCTGGCGAAGGCGAAGAGCAGGAGTTTGCGTGCGGACACCTCGTCGATTCCGCGAGAGCGCAGGTAGAACAGAGCGTCCCCCTCGATCTGGCCGATGGTGGCTCCGTGTGTGCACTTCACGTCGTCGGCGTAGATCTCCAGTTGCGGCTTGGTGTCGATTTGCGCGTCATCGGAAAGCAGCAGGTTGCGGTTGGTCTGNNAACTGCCGGCTGCCGCAGCGCGGACTGGCATGTTCTACCAGCATGTAGTTGTCCAGGTGCTGGTGGCCATTGCCGATGAAGAGGCCATTAATCAGGCACTCGCCCCCTTCGCCTGCCAGCACCGGGTGTACGTTGTTGCGCACCAGCGC
>PKXK01000161.1 GCA_003132325.1 Acidobacteriaceae bacterium | reverse complement strand
TTCTGCAAACTGATGCTGCAGAAGCCGAACGTGCTCGTGCTCGACGAGCCGACGAACCATCTCGACCTCGAATCGATCAACGCCCTCAACATTTCACTGCAGCGTTACTCGGGAACGGTGCTGCTGGTTACGCATGACGAGGATCTGATTGATGAAGTCGCGACCAGGATCTGGCACTTCGAGGGCACCCATCAAATCACCGATTTCAAGGGCGCATATGAGGAGTATCAGGCCGTTCTAGCCTAACGGGCCGGCATTCAAGCGGTCCAGAATAAATTGTCATCCGAGCGAAGCAGAGACCATTATCCGGTCGCGCCAATCTCGCTGTGCGATTCGCCTTCGAGACAAACGCGATGCCACAGCTCAAGATTGAGCAACCGCCAGATGCGATCGTAGTTGTCGCGATACTTCGCGCGATGTTCGGCGAACAGTTTCTCGATCGCTTCGCGCCGGAAGTATCCGCGCTGCAGGCTGCGCGGCTCCAGCAGCATCTCGCGAATCGTTTCCAGCCGCGGTCCGGCCAGCCATCCGCTCCACGGCGTCGGAAATCCCAGCTTGGGGCGGTAGAGAATCGAGTGCGGCAACAGATCTTCCACCGCCTTTTTCAAAATCCGTTTGCCGGCTAGTCCCTGAATCTGCACTTCACGCGGAATTCGGGTCGCGAATTCAACCAGTACATGATCGAGAAACGGCACCCGGCTTTCGATGGACGCGGCCATGCTCATGTTGTCCTGCTTCATGAGCAGTTCCACCAGGTAAGTCTTGATGTCGGTGTAGAGCAGCCGCTGCAGCATTTCGCCCGACGAGTGGTTCCAATAACCGACGACATTCGTATACGCCGTGCTGGGAGCGGCTTCTCGCGCGAACTCGCTCGTCAGCAATCCGCTCTGCTCCGCCTCGCCGAAAGCGGAAAAGAAATTATCGAAATAGAAAGACGCCCAGGAATTCCCGTCCTTGGCGAGAAACGTGTGCTCCAGTTTCCGGCGCAGGGTTGCTCCGAGCAGGGAAGAGTTCGCAATCGCGTTGCGCAATCCGCGCCGCAGAACGCCCGGAACCACGCTGCGGTAGGCGCGGTCCATGGCCGCGTTTTTCAAGGTGAAGGCATAGCGGGTATAGCCGGCGAGAGTTTCATCCGCGCCTTCTCCCGTAAGCACCACCGTAACTCTCTCGCGCGAAAGGCGGGCGACAAAATAAAGGGAGACGCTTGACGGCCACACGATCGGCTCGTCTTCATGCCAGATCAAATGCGGCAGCGCCGCAAAAAAGTCTTGTTCGCTGACCAATACTTCGTGATGCCGCGAATGAATGTGATCCGATACCGCGCGCGCAAAAGGCAGTTCGCTGTAAATCTGCTCGGTGTAACCAACGGAAAAAGTTTCGACCGGCTCGCGCCGCAGCTTTGTCATGAGCGCGGCCACCGCGCTCGAATCCACGCCGCCGCTGAGGAACACGCCCAACGGCACGTCGCTCATCAAGTGGCTCTGGACTGCGCCTTCCAGTAACTCGCGATAACTCTGGACGTAGTAACTCTCATCGCGCGATTCGTGCGGCGTCGAGGCATCCAGATCCCAGTACTGCCGGATTTGCGCTTTGCCATCCGGACCAATCGTCATGGTGTGCCCGGGCAGCAGCTTGCGGATTCCGGCGTAGAAACTTTCCTCGCCCGATAGATATCCGAACGCCAAATACTCCGGCAGCGCCGCCCGATTGAACTCGGGACGCGCGCTGCCATGGGCAAACACTGCCTTTATTTCCGATCCGAATAGCAGCCGCTCCGGCGTCAACTTGTAGTACAGCGGCTTGATGCCGAGCCGGTCGCGCGCGATAAAGAGCGTTTTCGTGTTGCGATTCCAGATGGCAAAGGCGAACATGCCGCGCAGGTGCTGCACACAGTCCGCGCCGTACTCCTCGAAGAGGTGAATGACGGTCTCGGTATCGCTATGCGTACTGTAGCGGTGGCCGCGCGCAATCAGTTGCTCGCGCAAGGCAAGATGGTTATAGATTTCGCCGTTGAAGACAATCCAGAGCGTGCCGTCTTCGTTCGAAATCGGCTGATGTCCGCCGGCAACGTCGACAATGCTGAGCCGCCGCATGCCGATTCCGACTGCCCCGTCCGTATAAAAACCGTCGTCGTCGGGCCCGCGATGGGTAATTACGCGGCACATTTCGCGCAGAGCTCCGGCGTTCGCCCGCGCGTCCCGTCCGAATTCAAGAATCCCAGCGATGCCGCACATTTAGCGTTTCCCCGCGTAGGGTGACGAACCTTCGCTCGTCAGTTCTTCGAACAACGACGTAACCGAAAACTCGCCCGGCGTTCCATTCATCACTGCATCCCGCCTGCGCCACTCGAAAAAGCCGGACGGCCCTGCCGCTTTCAGCAGAGGCTGTCCCTGCCAGGCGGCGTGCGTCCCGCCGATCACGATTAGGTGCGCGAGTTTTTCTTTTTCCATGCGGCAATACAGCACGCGCGCGTCGGAGGACCACGCTCCGGAGTTCCACGCCTGCTCCCCGAGCGCAAAAAAGAATCTATGGCTTCCGTTGTTTTGATGATCGTCGAGTTCGTAGACTTGGACTGCCGCTTGCATCATGCTCGACAGCCTTGGTTCATCCTCTTGCCCGATTGCGCCGCAGGGAGGCACCAAGGCCGTCGCCGTCTCTGCCGGCAGCACCACACGCGCATGCCATCGCACCAAAGGCGCAGGCTGAAACGCGCCATAGGATGGGGAAAGCAGGGTTTTGCTAACTTCCGTACGCCAGGCCGTGTCTTCCGGCATGATCAGACTCAACCCCGATTCTCCGGACCGAACGCCACCTCTTGATAGTTCCACTCCTCCCGTGCCAGTGCTTTGAACGTCGAGATCGGACGCGAAGTGCCACCGTATTTCCAATTCATGTTCCGCTCTGCCGACCGCCACATCGCGTACCAGCCACAGACCGCCTGCAATCTTCAGTATGTGCCGCCGATGCACGACCGGATCCGCCAGGCGCGCATATCCATTGTGACTGCCCACAAAGTAAGTGAAGCTCTTCCCCGCGATCCAGTTCTCCGCTTGCGTGGCCGGAATGTGTGTCCACGAGAAAGGTTCATCCGCAACCGCCTGATCGACGCCATCCACGCGCAATGTATTGTGCGCACCCGTTCCGCGAAACCGGTTCCGGTCCCCCGGATCTTTCGAAATGTAGACGCCGCTTCCCGAGTCCACCAGCCAGCGCCGTCCATCCATGGTGAGGCTCAGGCTGAGCGCGTCGGCGTGTCCGTGTCCCGAGCGGCCCACGCCCTGCGGGCCGGCGTCCACGGCCATCGTCTGTGCGTACGGCTGCGAATCCGCGAGCACGTAAAGCCCGCCGTCGGGAAACGCGATCGAACGCGCCGCGGGGTTGGTTTGCGCTGTCGAGAGTCCCTCGACGGCTAGATTCCCAAACAACCAGATCGCTTCCTCCGTCAGCCGCGCCGCGGAAAATTCCCTGGAGTACATCACCGCGCCCAGCGCCAGTGGGTCCGTCATCTGCTCCGTCCGATTGCGGCGCGGATTCCATAACCGCCCGCCATCATCGTCGCCGAAGCCTTCCGCCGGCCCCGCCTGCGCGAGAGCGGCCACCACATCCAGCATTCGCCCGAGCGCCGCATCATACGCGGGTGGAATTTCCATTCCATTCCGCGCCGCAAGCAGCCGCGCATACAAAAAAAAGTCGAGCGCATAAACGTGGTAGTGCAGCGATTGCTCAAAGTACACGCCATCCGGACGCACCTGCCGCCTCGCCTCGTGCAGCACAATCTGCCACCCGGATTCCTTCCAGCGCGCCGCCCCCGGCATTTGCGGATACAAAGTGCCCAGAAAGAACAACGCGACCGCTTCTCCCAGCAGATGCGTATTCGGAGAAAAATAAGTAGATAGATAGCGCTCAATGTAACGCCCGTGAAACGCAAGGGCAGGCGCCAGTTCCGAACGGAGTTCGGAGAGAATATCCGCGCATTCGCCCGNNCTGCGCCATAGCGCGATCAGTTCGCGAACGTACTTGTGATTCTTATCCCCGCCATTATTCCCGCTCAGCAGTTGGGCCTTGGCCAGCGTTACCAGGTGCTGGTGCCGGTTCAATTCCCATATGACTTTATGGTCGCCCACCACCGCGAAATCGAGAAAAGGAATCTTGAACCAGGGATCGAGCGGCGCACGTTTGCCGTGCACGGGATCGAGATGCCAGTCGATCTCTTTAGAATCGATGTCTTTGCAATTGCCACTGGCACTATCGCAGGCAAGAGTGAAGTCAAGATTTTCGTAGCCCAGCAGCCGAAAACGATGGCCGCAAATCTCCTCGGCCTCGCGCAGAATGGCGTCCGCTTCGCCGGGCAGATGTTTGCGCAATAACCGAGCGCGCTCTGAAATTTCACTGCCAGAAAAGAAAAATTGCCCCGGCCGCGCTGCCGCATCTGCATTCAGCGGAATCGACCCGCTCCGCATGCCCACCCGGTGCTTGAACAGATCGCTCTGCTTGTGGAATTCCTGTCCCGCGCGCACCCGCACTTCTTCCCAGTCCATACGGGACAGGCGCGCCAACTTGTTTTGCCATCCAGAAGCCACCGGTTCTTATCTTACATGCGGGAAAGGCCGTCCTCGACTCACCAGTTACCCTTGTTACCCTTGCCGGTTCCTACCCGTGACCAATGTCTGCTCGCCGCGCTACGATTGTGCTAGTGGACAATTTGACCCATCGCGGTTCCACCGGGTGGAAAATAGTTGTCCACTTTTGCCCTGCGCTGCGGTCAGTCGATAATGGCCATCGGGAATGTTCGTAAGTGATTGAAAAGATGAGTATTATTGTCACGCTTGAACACAAACTCGCGCCCCGATGGAGCATGGTTTGCTACAGCTTAACCGGGGGCTGCCATCGCCCCCAGATACTGGATTGCCAGGAGAATTCACTTGGGTTTGTCCGTTAGCATTTTCGGGTTGGGATATGTCGGCTCCGTGTCGGCCGCCTGTTTCGCCTCCATGGGTCACAAAGTCATTGGCGTCGATGTGAGCCGCGCCAAAGTTGAGATGATGGATTCCGGCCGCACCCCGATCATCGAAGCGCGCATGAGCGAAATGGTCGCCGAAGCGCACCGCGCCGGCCTTCTGCACGCGACTACCGACGCTGCGGCGGCCGTGCTGAATTCGGAAGTTTCGTTCGTTTGCGTCGGAACGCCCAGCTTGAAAAATGGCAAGCTCGACCTCAGCCACATCGAGAGCGTTGCCCGGGAAATCGGCGCCGCCATCCGCCAGAAGAAATCGCCGCATGTTTTTGTTCTGCGCAGCACGGTGCTGGCGGGAACCACCGAGACCGTCGTGCTCCCCATCCTGGAAAAAGAAAGCGGCAAGAAGTGCGGCCAGGATTTCACCGTCTGCTATAACCCGGAGTTCATGCGCGAAGGCAGCGCGGTCGCCGACTTCCTCAACCCGCCCTACACCATTCTCGGAGCGAGCGACACCCACCACCTCGCGCCGCTGCGCGAACTCTACAAGAACACTCCCGGCACTCTCTACGAGACGACCATCCCGGTCGCCGAAATGGTCAAGTATTTTTCGAATTGCTATCACGCGCTGAAAGTTGGCTTCGCCAACGAAATGGGAACCATGTGCAAACATCTTGGGGTCGATGCGCAAGCGGTCACCAAAATTTTTACTTCCGACACCAAGCTGAATATTTCTGCCGCCTATCTTTCTCCGGGCTTCGCTTTTGGCGGGTCGTGCCTTCCGAAAGATCTGCGCGCCATCACCTACAAAGCCAAGGAACTCGATCTCAAGCTGCCCTTGCTCGAGTCCCTCATGCCGAGCAACGCCGAGCACGTCGATCGCGCCGTGGAGATGGTGTTGAGCACGGGGAAGAAGAAGATTGCGCAACTCGGCCTGAGTTTCAAAGCCGGCACCGACGACCTGCGCGAGAGTCCGCAGGTGCAGTTGATCAAACGCCTCATGGGCGAGGGCCTCGAAGTCAAGGTCTGGGACGAGGACGTCTCCATGGGCCGCCTCGCCGGCGCCAATCGCCAGTACATCGAAGAAGTCATCCCGCACATTGGGTCCGTGCTTTCGGCCGATTTAGAAGGCGTGCTGCGCGCCGCCGAAGTCGTGATCCTCGGCAACAAATCGGCAACCAAAGATCAACTCGCCAAGTACCTTCGGCCGGAGCAGATTGTGATTGACCTGATCCACTTGGATAAGACGCGGCGTCCAGAAGGGATCCGGAAGTACGAAGGAATTTGCTGGTGAGAATTTGCTCGGTTTTCGATTCGGCATCTGATTTTCGGCGGTGCGTTAGATTTTGGGTGGCGCAGCGCTCTGTGTGCGTTCGCTTTTGGGTGGCGCAGCGCTTCAGCGCTGCGGTAAAGGCATCGCGATGAGCGCGGCTTTAGCCGCTGAGGTCACGAAACTGGAAAAAGAATGAAGTTCTATCCCATCGACATCAAAGCCGCCGACTGGAAGCGCCTGGACCGTTTCGCCGATCGCACCGTCTTCCAGACGCGCGAGTGGCTGCAATTCGTCGCCGAGTCGCAGAACGCCCACCCCGTGCTCGCCGAACTGCGTGAGTCGAGCGAGGTCCTCGGATACTTCACCGGACTCTCGTTTTCGAAGTTCGGCATGAAAGTTCTGGGCAGCTCCTTTCCCGGATGGACGACTCCTTATATCGGCTTCAATCTCAATCCCGGCGTCCCGCGTCGCGCCGCCCTCGAAGCCCTGGAAAAGTTTGCCTGGGACGATCTCAAGTGCATGCACCTCGAGATCTCCGATCCCAACTTCACCTTCGAAGACGGCGAGAGCGCCGGATTCAAAATCGAATCCTACGCGTCCTATCGCACCGATCTGACGCGCACGGAACAAGAGTTGTTCAATGGCATGGAAAGCGCCTGCCGCCGCTGCATTCGCAAGGCGGACAAAAGCGGCCTCAAGATCGAAGAGGCCCACGACCTCGCATTCGCCGACGAGTATTACGAGCAACTCAAGGACGTTTTTGCCAAACAATCCCTGGTTCCCACCTATTCGGGGGAGCGAGTCCGCGCTCTGGTGCGCAACCTCGAGCCGGGGGGGAACATTTTGCTGCTGCGCGCCCGCAACCCGGAAGGGAAGTGCATCGCCACGGGAATTTATCCCGGCTTCAACCAGATCGCCGAGTTCTGGGGCAACGCCAGCTTCCGCGCTCATCAGAGCCTGCGCCCCAACGAAGCCTGCCACTGGTATGCCATGCGCTACTGGAAAAAACGCGGCGCCGCCATTTTCGATTGGGGCGGCGAAGGCACCTACAAAGAAAAGTATGGATGCAAGCCGCATCGCGTCCCGTGGTTTACCAAGTCTCGCTATCGGATTGTGGGCAAGTTGCGCAACGAGGCGCGCAATATGTTTGCGCGAAAACAAAAGTTTCTCGGATGGCTGCAAGGCAATCGTTCCGGCGCCGAACGCAGTCCGGCGGAAGAATAGATTGCGAGGGGAAATGGCTGGCGGCTTGCGCCCAACGACGTCAAAGGCTGGGCTAGCAGCCCGTGTTGAAAGTAAGATTCGTATCAGGGCATGCCTTCAGGCATGCCGCAAGTGGCGTGTTATGAATGCGCCTTTAGGCGCTGGCTTTGGGCGCGCGAGTTTCAACACGGGTTGCTAGTGAAGAAAACGCGACATGATAGTCTGTTTTCCGGTGTGGCGGAGCCACGTACAAAAAAATGTGGGACTGGGCCACACTGCGGAGCGCTCTCGGAGGGTGTAGATGATCAAGGGGGGACTGAAGCATTTATCTCGGGTCAGCGATGTGCTCTTCCGCAAGCTGCGAGTGGAACGGGACATTACCATTTTTCCCGACGACGTCTTTCTGACCTCGTATCCGCGGTCGGGGAACACTTGGATGCGGTTCCTGGTGGGGAATCTGCTTCACCAGGAAAAGCCGGTGACCTTTCTGAATATGGAGGGGCTGGTGCCGGATATGTACAAACAATCCGACCGCACTCTGCGCCACCTGCCACGGCCCCGAATTCTGAAAAGCCATGAGTGCTTCGATCCTCGCTATCGGAGAATCATCTACATTGTGCGCGACCCGCGCGACGTGGTGGTCTCGAACTATCACTGGGAGATGAAGAAGCGTTCGATGCGAGACGCTTACCCGATTGAGAAATTTGTGGAAGGCTGGATGGAGCCGGTGTACTGGGTAAGGGTCGGGTCCTGGGGAGATCACGTGACCAGTTGGCTGAGCACACGCCAGGGACACGATGGTTTTTTGTTGCTGCGCTATGAAGATCTGCTCACGGATCCGACGCGCGAGTTGGCCAAGGTTGCCCGCATTCTCGGTGTGGCGCCAGAGCCGGAGAAGCTGGCGCGAGCCGTGGAACTTAGCTCCGCGGACCGCATGCGGAAGCTGGAAAAAGAGCAGGGAGGCAAGTGGGTGGAGACGCGTAACACCCGTCAGGATAAACAATTTGTGCGCCAAGCCTCGTCCGGCGGATGGCGCGCGACCCTTCCGGCGGAGTGCGTGGCGCGGATTGAAACCGAATGGGGACCGCTGATGAAGAGTCTCGGATATGCGTTGAGCACGGAGGAAGTGAGCCCGGCGCCCTCGTAGGTGGGACAGCACTGACGGGGATTAAGAGCTGGTTTCGAATATGGGTTTTGGGTAGGGCACGGCTTCAGCCGTGCCGTTCACGGCCTGGGGAAAATGCGGGCTTTAGCCCCTGAGGGAACGTGCCTTCCGGGCTGAAGGGCATTCATCAAACCAGCCCAAGTCTTTTCGATCCGCTTCTCGAATCAAAAATTACGCGGCAAGCCATCACCGTCTGCCCGCGTGATATGGAACGTGCGGCAATTCTCCGCGAACGGGTGCAGAGCTTCAGCATACTTCTTTGACGCCGCAAAAATAAAATTGGATGGGCCTTTGAAGAAGCCGCAGCGTTCCAGCGCGTGGCCCCACGCGAGATGGCTCTGGTTGGAAACGATGAGATCCACCTTCTGAGCCTCCAGTTCGCGGGTCGCCGCCTCAATTACCGCGATGGCATCCTCCGGAGAAGCCCAACAGTCGACGATTGATCCCACGGTCATCGAGCCGTATTTCGAATCTTTGCGCCTCTCTCCGACCACGGCCCAACCGATGTCGGTTTGGTTGCGCTGGATGCGCAGGCGGGTGAAGTGCCGATCCGCCGCGGGGTAGAGCCGGCGCAGGGTTGCCGAATCGCGGACCGCAGCCATGCGATATTGTTCGCGCGCTTGCAACCAGAGCGGGTCGGCCCAATCGGAGAATTCAGGGACGCGACTCACATCCACGCCTTCCGATCGCGTCCACCTTGCCCGCTTCACATTCTGCGCGCCGCGCAACGCCAGCCAGCCCAGGCCGGTGGCTGCTCCAATGTGCATGAGAAGACGGCGCGGAGCCGACGTTCGCAGCGCCTGCATCTCTTTCAAGAAGCGCGAAGGATGAACGATCTTGAAGAAGAAGGGAAGCAGCGCGAGGCTCGAACCCAGCGCCTTGAGCATCTTTGGCAGCGGGTGATCGTAACCACCCATCCCCAACGCATAGAGTAAGGGTTGGCGCAAGAGCGCGTCCCGCACCATCAGCGCTCCAACCGCTGCGTAGGTGCGGTTCACAATCCCTTCCGACAACGGGTGATGGTAGCAGGCAACCGCGATCTCACCCTGGCCTGGGACAAAAACTCGCTCATGTTTCAGCGCATAGGCGCCGCGGACGATGCCCGCATCGACCGCGATGAAATACTCGTTGTAGAGAAGGTGATCGCCTACCTTCGGAAGCCACTGCGGCGCGCTCGTTTTGTAGAAGACGAGGTTGGGGTCCGCCGCTGCCTGCAGCCGCCGGTTGAACTCCTCGACCGCGGGCTCGTGCTCGGGACGATAAGACTGAATGACGATGGCCATGAATGGAAGGCGTGACCGTTGCTGACATCAACCTAAATTTCCTAGCGCGCAGCCGACTGCAGCCTCTCGACCAGCGCCGCGACCGCGCCGATGTTCTTCATCCCTTCGATATCTTCGGGCTCGAGCTGCACTCCGAACTTTTCTTCGATCGCGAGAACCAGATTCAAATGTTGCATCGAATCCCAATTCTCGATTGTCTCCGGCGAAGATTCCGGGATGATCTTGTCGGTGGGAACACCGAAAATGTCGCTAGCGATGCTCCGCACCTGCTGCAACGTGCTGGCTGTCAATTCTTTCCTCCGGGCATGGTTTCCACCGTCGCCTTCAGCTTAATCCAATCGGGACAGCGCAGCGTGGAGCTCTTCAAGTCGAGCACCCACAGCGTGCGCGTGCCGTTTGTTTCCTGCCGCTCGAAGCCATGCTCCTGGTAGAAATCGCGCGCCGGAGCGTTCTTCTTGGTCGGCAGAAACCAGCCTACCAGCCGCTTGCGTCCGCGCTGGGCCGCGCTTTCGGCGAGATGCGCGAGAAGCGCGGTTTCAACCGTTCTTCCGATGACGCGGCAGCTTAGCAGAAAGGTATCCACTTCGCACTGCTCGCCCTCGTCATGTGCGATCGCAACTCCGACTAGGCCGTGATCGCCGAAACGGTCGCGCACCCGGATCGAAAATATGTTCCACTCGGGTCGTTTCGCCATGTCCGCGATCTGCGGCTCGGTGTAGCGCCGCGTGGTCAGGTTGAACTGGTTGGTTTTCTGCGTCAGTTGCGCAACCCGCGCCAGCGTCAGCTCCGACACCGGCTCCAGTTCCGCTTCCTGATCGAGGAAGCGAAAGAAATCTTCTTTTGATTGGAAGTTCTGCTCGGCCCCGGCGCGCTGCTTTTGTGCCGCGTACATTTCGGTGCGCTGCTGGTCTTCCGCCGAAAGTGTCAGGCGCTCGAAGGCCGCGCAATTCCTGACGGCGGCGGCATACTCCAGCGGATTCTTCGGCAAATCAATTACGGTTACTTCGGGGAGCGCGCCGTGAATCTGCTCGCGCTCGAAAGGGTTATCGTCGAGAAAGGCGAGGGCATCGATGCCGACGTTCAATTCCTGCGCGATCTCCCGGAGATTCTGCGCTTTGTCGGTCCAGTTGATGCGCATCGCCGCAAAATGGTTCGCGCGCACCAGCATCCCCGGATGTTTCTCCAGCGCTTCCATGGCGTCGTCGAGATTGTTCTTGCTGCACACGGCGAGCAAAATTCCCTTGCGCGACAGATCGAGCAGGGCGCGTTGCAAGGCCTGATACGCCGCACCCGGATATTCGGCGCCGACTTTAATGCCGGCCATCCCGTCTTCGCCGATCACGCCGCCCCACAACGTGTTGTCGAGATCGGTGACCAGAACCTTGGCCGTACGGCCGCTGAGCGGCACGATGAAACGCATCCACTCGCGCGCCATCGGAAGAAGATAAGCGGCCGCGATGGGAAGCCGCGCCGTCAGCCACTTGCGCTCGTCGTGCCAATGCTCGCTGCCGTGGCGAGCCACCAGCGCGTCGTAGTCAAGCCCGTACACTCCGTGGAATCCCGCGGCGATGCGCAACAGTTCGCGATTGATCTGCTGGATGAGTCCGGACTGTCCCGCCTCGGATTGGCTGTCGAGAACTCCGAGGCTTGGAGATGACGGGCGTTCCAGGGCATGGACAATCAGCGCCGCCTGGCTGTGTTTTCGAAACACGCCGATCCATTGCTCATAACCGCGAATCACGCGCTCGGCGGCTTGTTGCGCTGCTTCGGGCGCCAGATCCGCGAAGTCGCGCCACAACTCGGGCGCCGCCTGATCCGTGCGCACCGCTAGCACGACCGCGTTCGGCGCGAAGCGATAGAGCGCACTCTGACCGTCAAGCAGGTCCTGCACGTAGGTGTTGAAATCTCCCACATGGACTTCGAGGTCGATACCGTAGGCGAATGCCTCCGCCCGCAGCAAAGGCACGATGGGCTCGACCGTGAACGAGCGCAGAATTGCCAATTTGAACTTGGTGAGAGCGAGTCGATCGCGCGTCTTTTCACGTAACTCGTCGAGTCGCGCCGTTACGAAGCTTGCCGTGGCCGGGGCGGGATCGCGCCGCCAGAGTTCAGCCAGCCGCCGCGAGGCCAGATCGAACGAGCCTTGCGCGATCAGGCTGAAGACTTCTTCACGCAGGTTTGACGGGTTGCGCCCGGCGGACGTCGGATTGGAGATCGAATCGGACATCGAATCGCATTTCTGCTTGCCGGCGTAGTGACCATCTTCGGCCCGGCCTCTCAGGATCGGACGGATTCGGCCACCGGCGCCGGTTCTTCGTCGAGTTCCAGCACAGACATATTGGCAAACCGGCCGACCGGCGTATGCCACTTCAGCCACAGCTTGCTGTCGAGAAACGCGGGATACATTTCGCGCATCCACGAATGCCGCAAGCCCCGGCGGCGTTCGGCGGCGGGCAGCGACAGTTCGTAGCCATTTTCCCGCAGGCACTCGCCCACGGTCGCTTCGATGGCGGCGACATCGGCGTGCGTCAGGCGCTCTTTCCAGCGGCCGAGCGGATTAAGTTTCTCTTGCCTGCCTTCTTCGCGAAACGAAGAGTTCGTTTCCGACAGGCGGCCCAGGCCGGCGCGCTGAATTCGATCATAGTCCAGATCGTGATCGATGAATCCGCCAAGTTTTCCAAGGGTTTCCCGCGGGCTGGTGATCAGATCTTCGTAGTGGATCTCGATGTAGTCGGCGGGAAACTTGCTGCCATCGTCGCGGCCTTTGCGAACCATCCACTCCCAATACAGCGAAGTCGCGACCAGGCTTTCGGTCTGGCTGCGGTCCCACGGAAGAGGAGCGAAGCCGCCCATCTTCTTAAGCGAGAGAGCAATATCGCGTCCGTCGCGAATAATGTGTACAAACAGCGCGTTGGGAATATCGCGCTTCACGTGTTCGACGCGCAGCACATTGTCGGGATCGTACACCGCCCAGCGCGCCGCCTGCTGGCTCTGGGCCACCGCATCCATGACGACGCGGATGAAGTCTCCCCCGTTGCGGCAGTCGTTCAGGATGCGCGTCGACAACGGTTCGGCATCCAGCTCCGTGCGCCGGAACCCCTTGCTTCGGAGAAAGGTCTCGAGGATCTTTTCCCGGTGCGAGCGGCTGCTCATGGAGCCGAAGCGGGGAATCAGAATCTTGTAAATCGGCAGATAACCGCGGTAGATGGCAAACCCGCCCGAGGATAACAGCATGTCGTAAAGCAGGTTCGTCCCAGAGCGGTGGCAGCCCATCACAAAGACAGGAGCATGCTTGCGATCGCTTAGGCTGGCCGTGGGCACCATAAAAATCTTATCACGCAAGGCGGTTGGGGCCGATTGAAACCCTTGTTAAAACAGGGGTTACGGAAGTCACGAGAGGATTATCATGGGCCGGCCACCCCAGGTCGAATGCTATCATTCTCCAGGATTCGGCCTCGACGATTTGGCGGCAGGCGGGGAGTGATCCGCATGAAAAATCTGTTTCAGCCCGACGCAGTTGGCGAAGTGATCTCGCGAATCGACAAGTTTCAGCCGGCAGCCCAGCGCCAATGGGGCAAAATGGACGTTGCCCAGATGATGGCGCATTGTTCGGCGGCGCTCGATCTCGCTTCCGGCCGGCTGGTGCGGCCGCGGATCCTGCTGGGCCGGCTGATCGGACCGTTCGTCCGGCCTATCTACAGCAACGAAAAACCGTTTCCCAGAAACAGCCCCACTGACCAGAAACTTGTATTCTCCGATGCGCGAGATTTCCATCGAGAACAAGAGCAACTCAAAGTTCGCATTCGGCAATTTCACCAGGGCGGGAAAGCGCACTGTACGAAGCACCCGCATCCCTTCTTCGGCGCACTCACGCCGCACGAGTGGGGCACGGGGATGTACAAACACCTCGACCATCACCTGCGTCAATTTGGAGTGTGATCCGATGCGAAACTTGAGTTTTTCCGCAGCCTGCCAGGAGTCACAAGTAGAAATCACAGCCAAATGAAAGCGACCATCATGAGCCCGTTGAGCGAGAACCAAACCAGGCAATTCCATTCGATGCAGGCTGCGGACCTGTCGCAGCGCTGCTCACCCTACGCCCTAGCGCTCATCGCGGTCGGGGCCGTTTTGCGCACGGCCTCGTTTTTCTACTCGGTCAATAGCGGCGGAGATGCCTGGGCGCGGGTGGCGCTGACGGCGCAATGGTTGAAGCATCCGGTGTTTAAGGTGGGGTATGGGGCATATCCTCCGGGGCATTTCTGGCTGATCGCATTGTTCACGCTCATTTTTCACGATGTGGTATTCGCGGGCCGGTTTCTGAGCCTGATCACCGGAATTGGCTCGCTGTACGTAGTGTGGCGGCTGGCGCGAAATTTGTACGGAGAGCCGTCGGGCGTGCTGGCGCTGGCGGTTTTCACGTTCTACAGTCTGCATATTGGGTACAGCACGACTTCGTCGGCCGAGGTCAGCTACCTGTTTTTTCTGCTGGCGGGGCTGATGTTGTTCTTCGGCTATTTCCGCGATGAGTCGCGTCCGCTGGCAAGATTGGCCTTGGGCGGCCTGAGCCTTTCGGTGGCGGAGTCGATCCGGTTGGAGGCTTGGGCGATCTTCTTTGGCTTGGGAATTATTCTCGCCTTTCTTGAGTATAGAGATCATGCGTCGCAGACGGGATGGCTTTTGCGCTGGTTGAAGCCAGTGCTGACGCTGGGACTGACCGCAGGAGCGTGGCCGATTTTTTCGATGGTGTATAGCGCCATCGTGTTGCACGATCCGATGTGGGTGCTCAGTCAGCACAACAGGCTGGTCACTGGATCGTTCCAGGTTCATCCCGTGCCGCTGGGCTATCAATTGGCCTTGGGTCCGGGGGCGCTGCTGATCGGCTTATCGGCACTGGCGGCGGTGGCGGCGCTGTATGGGTGGTGGAAGTCGTGGGGAGCACGCCTTCCGGCGGCATTTGCCGCTTTAACGGCGTTCTTTGCCGTGGTTCAGAACTACGAGATCGCGACCGGGAAGTTGCTCGCGATGGCGCGGTACACGATAACGTTGGGGGCGATGCTGGCCGTGATCGCGGGTTTTGGATGCGAGCGGTTGTGCGCGAAGTTCATGGCCGGGCGGTTGCGGCTGGCGTACGGGCTGGTGATTGCGTTCCTGGTGGCGAATCTGGGGTTTGTGTTCTTTCTCAGCGAGCGTCCGAACCGGTTTTCGTCGAAGGTGGCGTCGGTTGCGCCGCGTCTGCGGTACGCGCCGCGTATTGTGGGCGTGGCGCAGTACTTGCGCACCCACATGGGAGCCGAGGACGCGGTCGTGATCGATAACTACAACGAGGAATCGAATATCATCGGGCAGGCATCGGCTCTGCCTCTCGACCCCGGAAAGCGAGCCTTCATAGCGAACACCAGGTACGACGAGACCGTTGACCAGTACATCACCCGCGAGAGGCCCCGATTCGTGGTGTACTCCGACCAGGGTACGCTGCGCCGCTGGCTGAATCTCCCGTCGCAATGCGGGAACGCAAGAATTGATGGCCTGGACTACCAGTGCACGTTTGCGAACCCCATCTACCGCATCTATCAACTGGCGGAACCTGGCAAGAATTGATCCTTTAGAGTACGCCTCGGATCCCGGCCAACACAGCATCCACATCAGCCCCAGGGTCGCGGCCATCGGTCGCCTTGCCCTTCAGTTTGCTCTTGGCCGCCAGATGATAGTCGCCATCCAGGCCGTGGTTCAGGTTTACGAACCCGACCGATTCCAGGCTGTCTGCAATGGGATTTCCTTGCGGCCACTCGGGCTGTCCGTGGATGCGGGTGCCTCCCGCTAACACGTTGCCGAGAAATGCGCTATTCCCCTTCCAGCAGGCTTCGATCCGCGACTTCGGCGTAGCTCCCGGGAAAGACGAGCAGTTCCTTTCGGGAGTTCCGCCCATCGGCCACATGCCGTAGGCGCCCACATCCGCGATTGTATTCGTCCACGTGATGTTGTACATCCGCGGTGGGTCGTTGGCATCTTTCTGCGGTGGCCCTCCCATGATCATCAGGTCGTTCGGTACCTTCATGGAGATAAAGGTGATGTGATCCACGGCGACATCGTACATGGTCGAATCTTTGGGCGCGGTGCCCGGCGGCCCCGCTAAGTGGCTGAGAGCGCCGCCACACGCTTTGCCGCACTCGGGATAGCCGAGTCCCTCGGCCACGATGTCGTGAATGGAGTAGGAATTGCCCGGCGCCGGCTTGACTTTATCCATGGGGTTGTCGATCTGCAGCACCTGGTTCGCCTTGCGGACCCATACATAGCGGATGGTGACGTCGGTGACGGCGCAATCCGGACATAGAACCTGGCCCGTGATCTTGTTCAGATTGTTGCGGGGCGTCAACAGGATCGCCGCTCCAACCTGACTGAACCCGCCCCAGGAATTTTCCAGATAGTCCGCTTCGAGCAGCACCCTGTGCGCGTTCTTGAGTTCAAACAGATTCTTTACGATCGGCGTCGGTTCTTTGTGATCGGGAGAGTTTGGGTTCCAAAACATCGGCTTGAACATGTGGTTACGGCGGATCTCGATGTCTTCCGGACGAACGTTGGACGGCCCACCTCCGAAGAGAATGTTTTCGCCGCTCGCTTCCAGGAAGTTGTCAACGATCTTCAGCGTGTGAGTGGGCAGGTTGCCATTGCCCCCTCCGATCGCCGTGGCGTCGCTGCAACTCCCGGTCTTGGCGGTGCAAGTGAAGCCGTTGAAATAGGAGTGAATCACGGCTACGTAGGACGAATCCTTGATGCCGAGCCCATGGGCGAGTTCTACTCCATCCGTGCCGTGAACCCAGTTTCGGTCGAAAATGAGATGATCGGCGCCGTTGGTGAAAAGCAGGCGCGCAATTTTCCGGCCTTCCAAGGGAACCCATTCGATGCCAATGAAACGATAATGATCGCCCAACTCTACGCCACTCTCCGGCTTGACCACAATGGTGGCCATCAGCTTGGCCGCACCGCCAGCGGGTTGCGCATAGGCGGGCCGGCCAGGCAGGCTGGCGACACCGCCCCATGCGGGCGAAATCCGCGTGCCCTCCGGCGGCAGTTTGGCATCGGGCGTGTCGGTTCGCACCGTGATGTAGTGCCCATCGTCGCAGTTTTTCTTCGGGAACTGTTTGATCGGGAACGATGCGCCAGCTGCCAGCAGCAGCGTATCTCCGCACTTGGCGCCTTCGATCGCCTCAGCCAGATCTGAGTTTGCTGCCACCCGGATCTGCTTTCCGGGGGAGGGAGTACCGTCGAGCCCCGTGTAGTAACAGGTTTGCGGGAGTTCGGCGGGGCCGTCTTTCGCGCCAAATCTTGCCACGTTGCCTTTGTCGCAGTATGCGTTTTCACCCTCGGCCGGGGTCGCCGCCACCGTAAACCGGGTGGGCTCGGTCGCTTTCGCGCGTGCGCTTGCAGCCGAGCCATCCCCCACTAGCGTCAGCGCAGCGGTTGCGATCAACAGCGCCAGCAGAGGGCTCAGACCGTAAGACTGCGTACGGGTGACAAAGGCTGGTTCAGCGCAGATACGAAGTTGGGGCTGCGGGGAGCGAAGCAAAGGCATAATCCTCGGTGCATGCCGCACTAGCCAACCTGGCCAGGAACGGCATAACGGGTGATGGCTCACGCGAGATGGACTATAGCGCGAAAGAAAATGCAGGTCAAACGCGAGGGGAATTGAGTGCGAGCCAGACAATCTGGCCCGCACCGGTGGTTGCGTTATTCCACTCCCTGAATGGCCGCGTTCAAAGCGTTGATGTCGGCGCCGGGATCAGTGCCGTCGCTGGCCATTCCCTTGTAAGGGCTGTTCGCCTGGAGTTGATAGTCGCCTCCGTTGCCGCTGGAGTAGCTCGTAAATACCAGGTCGGGGACCGTGACTGGGAAGAAGTTTCCGCCCGGCCACTTACTCGGTGGGTAATGCTTTGACACGGCAGCCAGGACGTTGTTGGCATAGGTGTACGTCTTGAAGCAGGTGGAAATGACCGTCACCGGAATGTCGGAAACCGCGCAGCTATTGGTTCCTCCCGCCGACCAGACCGGGTAGGCGGGCATCACCACCAGGTTGTCTTGGAAGGTAAAGTTATACATCTTGGGATAGGACAGGTCGTTCGCGATCGACATGAAGTGTGCACTCGGAAAGCCGCTGACGTGCCGGATGCTCACATCATGGAGGGTCTGATTGGTCCAGAAATTCATGATCACAAACAGGCCACCGCCGCCTTTGTACTTCTCCCCATCGATGTCATCGGCGACGATGTCATGGATGCTGTAGCGTCCGCTGTCCTGCGCCGCGAAACCGTCCACCCTGACGTTGGCAAGGTTGAAGCCCCCTCCGGTGTGGCTAATTCGGTTGTAGCGAATCGTGATGTCAACGGCTTCACAGACGGAACAAAGGTTGCCTTGATTGGTGCGCCTATTGTAGTCGTTGCGGGGGGTGATCAGGATCGACTGGCCGGTCTGCGAGAAGCCACCCCACGAGTACTCGAGCAGGTTGCCCTCAAGCAATACGCGCGCGGCATTCTTGATTTCGAGGAGATTCTTGACGACGAAAGGATTGCCCGTGTACCCACCCACAAAACCAGTCGAGCCCGATTGCCATTGCGGGACCTTGTAGAAGTGGTTGTGGCGGATCGTAATGTCGGCGGGGACGACGGTTGCTACGGAACCTCCAAAGAGAATGTTCTCGCCTGCCGCCTCGAGGAAGTTGTTCTCGATCTTCCAGGGACCGCTCGCGAGATTGCCGCCGCCGCCTCCCATGGTCATGGAATCCGTGCACGACCCCGAAATCGACGTGCAGTGGAAATCGTTCAGGTAAGAATCCACGATCGCCACATTGGTGATTCCGTTGAGGCCGATGCCGCGACGGGTTTCGTCCTGCGCGGTCCCGTGAATCCACGACCGGTCAATGACAATGTGATCGGCCGGGACCGCTCCTGCCGTTGCCACCAGGGCTACGACCCCAGCCTGGTCCGCCGGGCGCGTAATCTCCAGGCCGAGCAGACGGTAGTGATTGGCTCCGCTGGCGAAAGTGATCGGGCCATCTCCCATTTTTACTGACTTGGAAATCTTGGCCAGCACGTTTTGCGGATTCGTACAGCTGTAGCCCGGACGATTGGGCAGCGAAGCCACCCCGGCATAGCAGGGCGTGAGCCGCTGGCCTTCCGGAGGAAGGGCGCTATCGGGAGCGCTGGTGCGGATAATGATCCAGTGCTGGTCGTCGCACTGCTTGGCGGGCAGTGTCACCAGACTGGAGTAGGTTGCGCCGGCCTGAAGTTGGATCACGTCGCCGCACTGGGCGTTGTTCAAAGCCAATTGCAGATTGTCGCCAGCCTTGACCGTGATCACCGATCCCGGAGCGGGCGTGTCGCTCATCGCACTGGGAACGGTCACGCGCGGCAGTTCCGCCGGACCATCGAAGTTGCTGCCGGCAAGAACGGTCGCGCTGAAATTGCCGCTGGCCGTCTTGCTCTTGGCATCGGTGACCGCGACCGTGAAGTTGAAGGTGCCGGCGGCGGTCGGCGTGCCGGCAAGATCCCCGTTCGCAATCATTGCGATTCCGGCAGGAGTCCCCGCGGAAACGCTCCAACTGTAAGGCGTGGTTCCGCCGGTCGCGGCGAACACTTCGCTATAGGGGTTCCCCTCCTGCCCTTGGGGAAGGGTGGTGGTGGTGATGGCCAGCGGCTGCGTACTCAAGGGGTTAACCGTGACGGTTGCACTGGCGGACTTCGAGGAGTCCGCATTGCTGGTGGCGGTGACGGTCACGTTGGTCTGAGTGGTGACCGCCGGAGCAGTGTAAAGACCGCTGGCATTGACCGAGCCTGCCGCCGCCGACCACGTCACTCCCGTATTGGAGGTTCCGCTGACCGTGGCGGTGAACTGAGTGTTCTGATTCGAGAGCAGGGTTACGCTCGTCGGCGTCAACGCGACCTGGACCTTCGAGCCGCCTTTCCCGACGCCCATGTGGAACGTCTGGATCCCCTGATCGTGGAGCGGGGAGTCGGTCACCATCACCTCGAACGAGTACGTGCCTGCCGTTGTCGGCGTACCCGAGAGCGTCCCCGTGGTTGGGTTCAAACTGACCCCCGCAGGGAGGGTCCCGGAACTCACCGAGAAATGGTAGGGGGTACTTCCGCCACCCACTGCCAGCACAGCGTTGTAAGACTGATCGACCGTGCCCGCGGGAATCGTTGCCGGCAGTTTTAAATTGTTCATGCCCTGCGCGTCCGCTGGTTGTGTCAGCAAACCGCAGGAAGTGGTCAGCAGCGCCGCCGCCAGCAGGACTACCAAAACGCTCAGGCGCTGTGCCAGCGTTTGCGAGAATCTAACATGACCGTTTAAGAGACTAACATTTGTATCCAACATTGAGCCCTCGACCTTACGAAGTGGGGGACTAGTCGATTGTCCACACGCTGAATGTAACGGGATGGGGCGAGGGTTCCTAGATGCCAGAGGTGCATCGAGTACGCGTTAGTACATGACTGCTCCGGTATGTACCGATTCGTGGGGGTCAGTGTCCACTCGTGTTTTTGTGGGATTCGGCGAAAACCAGCTCGGGACGGGCGCTGTGGGCGATCCAGAGGTTACGGTCGGGCTTGGAAGGCAAAAAGGCAAAGAGGATTGCAGGGAAAACGAAAGTAATCGACGGGAGCGTTAGGGGCGGTCCTCCCCCAGCAACGCGGCGCGCAGGCGATCGTAGGCGTGGTTTCCGAGCGCGCGCTGCATGCTCCGCCGAGCCTGATGTTGCAGGCGTTTCTTCCACAACCCGCGGCCTTGGCAGGTGGCGCGGAACTCCTCGAGGGTGAGGTTCCGCAGCATGGCTACGCGGCCGAGTTCATAGCGGCTGGTGCCGGACGAATTCGCATAAAACTGGCTGCCGGCAACCGTTTGGAATCCGGCGTGGCGCGCCATCCGCAGCGTGCGCTCGTCATAGCGTCCTCCCGGACAGGAGAAGTGTTCGATGGCATGACCGACAATCTTCTCGATCTGGAGTTTCGCCTCCACGACTTCGCGTTCCAGTTCCGGCTCCGGGAGATCGGAGAGATAAGGGTGGGTCATCGAATGGCATCCGATCTGGAAACCCTGCGCATCGAGCTCACGTACCTGGCTGCCATCGAGGTAACCGGGCGTGTTCAGAAATCCAGCCGTGAGGTAGAAGGTGGCGTTGAAGCCGAACTCGCGGAGCACGGGCGCGGCCGCGATCAGGTCGGTCTCGCAGCCATCGTCAAACGTGAGACAGACGCTCGGCTCGGCCGGATAATGAATCGCCTCGCCCACGCTCAGGCCACGCCAGCCGGATTGCTTCATCCATGACATCTGGCCGCGGAAAATTTCGAGCGGCAGAATGTAGCGCACATACCCCGGCTCGGACTGGCAGAGCTTACGCCCAGCGAGCTCCAGTTCGTGGTACATCAGGAAAACGATTCGTGACACAGCCATGATGTTTTCTCACGTACTTTGTCATCCTGACCCTGAGCTCGTCGAAGGGGAAGGGCCTGCTTTGTTTTCATCTCACAAGACAGCAGGTCCTTCGCTTNNCGCTCAGGATGACAATTCATAAGAAGAGGTCAGGATTTTTTCTCGCCGCCGACCGTCTGCGAGTGCCGGTCGAGCATAGCCAGCAGCGGATCGCGGAGAAACGGAGCCCCCGCCAGCAGGCCGGAGATCAGAGGATTCTTCTGGTTGCAGCGCAGCGGAGAATGGTCGAGCTTCAGCGTCCAGCCTCCAGCGCTTTCGACCAGCGCTGCCCCGGCGGCAACGTCCCACTCGTTCTTCGGAACCAGCGTGAAGGTAAGATCGGCGCGGCCGGCGGCCACCAGTCCGAGTTTGTAGGCCACCGATCCCATGGGACGAATATTGAATTCGGCTCGCTCGAACTGCTTCCACTCCCCGCGCTTCACTTCGCTGCGGCTGGCGAGCACGAGCGCGCCGTGCAGGTCCTTGCGCTGGCTGGGTTGCGCGGGCTTGCCGTTGTAGGTCACGCCGCTTTCGCGCGATCCGAGGATGAGTTCGTCGGTTGCCGGATTGCAGATTCCGCCGGCAACGGGAATTCCATTCTCAACCATGGCAATGGAGACGCAGAACTCCGGAATGCCTTCGACGAATTCGCGTGTGCCGTCGAGCGGATCGACCACCCAGACGCACTGCTTGTCGAGCCGTGTGAAGTCGTCGACCGTCTCTTCCGAGAGCCAGCCTTCGCCGGGGCGGAGAAGAGTCTTGCGCAGAATGTCGTCGACGGCGCGATCGGCCTCGGTGACCGGATCGTGTCCAACCTTATATTCGGTTGCAATGGCGCCGGGAGTGAAGCGGTTCAGCACAGCCCGCGCCGCTTCCAGCGCGCCGTGAATGCGTTCGAGAGTTTCTTTGGAATTAGAAGAAGACATCAATGCTCCGTTGAAGTAAGGTCAGAGGTTAGAGGTCAGATTGCAGAGGGTAATCCTGTGTGACGTTGATTTTCACTTCTGCAATCTGACCTCTTACCTCTGCAATCTCTTTCACGCCCACAACATTCTCGCACCCGTCATCAGCAACACCGTGCACAAAATTCGCCGCAGCCAGAGTACCGGAACGCGCGTGCTCAGATGCGAGCCGAGGATTCCGCCGGGGATCGAGCCGATCAGCAGGGAAGCGACCAGGTGCGGATCGACGTTGCCCGCCCGCCAATGCAAAAAGCTGGTGACGCCGGTCAGAATCACGGCGTGGGTAATGTCGGTCCCCACCATGATTTTGGGCGCGAACGAATAGAACAATAGCAGCATCATCATAATGATGCTGCCCGACCCGACCGAAGTGATGCCGACCAGAAATCCGCCCACCAGTCCAATCACAGCCATGAAAGCGAACGACTTCATGGTGGGCTGGCGGTGGGCAAGACGTTCTTCAATCCGCCCCTGGAACATCAACAGCATCGGGATCAACACCAACAGCAATCCCACGGCGGACTTGATGAAGTCGTTGACCCCGTTGCCATAGACGTGGCGCAGGTGTACCAGAAACGTGACACCGAGGTATGAGCCGGGAATGCTGCCGACCGCCAGCGCCAGCACCACTTTTTTGCGCACCGTGCCTTTTCGCAGGTGCATGATGCTGGCGGGAATCTTGGTGAAAAAGTTGAACAGCGCGTCGCTGCCAACCGCAATGATGGCGGGCACGCGCAGGCCGAAGATGAGCATGGGCAGCAGCAGTACTCCGCCGCCCAGACCCGTCATCCCGATCAGCGTTCCCACCGTGAAGCCGATCAGCACTTTGAGGAGCAAGAATTCCATGCCGTTTTTTAGCTGTCAGCTATCAGCTGTCAGCTGTCAGTAAAACAGAACCTCGTTAAAGAATTGAGAACCACAAGCTGAAAGCTGAAAGCTGAAAGCTGATAGCTGATAGCTGATAGCTGCCCTTCTACCCGTTGCCGTTGGCGCCCACAAAGCCCTCGCGCTCGAGGTGCAGAAGGATGGTCTGCGCCGCTTCTTCCGGACTCAGCTTGGCGGTGTCAATCACCACCTCGGCATCGGCGGGCGCCTCGTACGGATCCGAGATGCCGGTGAACTCCTTGACAATGCCGGCTCGAGCCTTGGCGTACAGGCCCTTGCGGTCACGTTGTTCGCACACTTCGATCGAAGTTGAAGCAAATACCAGGATGAAGCCGCCCAAGGGCTCGATCAACTGCCGCACCGCCTTGCGCGTCGCCTCATAAGGAGCGATGGGAGCGCAAATGGCAATGCCGCCGTTCTTCGTGATTTCGGATGCGACATAGCCGATGCGGCGGATATTGATGTCGCGGTGCTCCTTCGAGAACCCGAGTTCGCTGGACAAGTTCTTGCGCACCAGATCGCCATCGAGCAGCGTGACCGGACGCCCGCCCATCTCCAGAAACTTCGTGATCAGCGCGTTGGCGATGGTCGATTTGCCCGATCCCGAAAGCCCCGTGAAGAAAATGGTGACGCCCTGCTTGTGCCGCGGCGGATAGCTGCGGCGCAATTCCCCGACGACTTCGGGATAGGTGAACCAGGTTGGGATTTCACGGCCTTCGTTCAGCCGCTGGCGCAATTCCGTGCCCGAGATCTCAAGGACCTTGGCGCCCGGTGGCACTTCATCGGACGGAATGTAGCGGTCCTCGTTCTGCAGATACACCATCATCTGGAAGGGAACCATGGTTACGCCCATTTCCTTCTCGTGCTTCTTGAACAGTTCCTGGGCCTCATAAGGGCCATAGAAAGGCTTGCCGTCGCTATCCTTCCCAGGACCGGCATGGTCGCGGCCGACGATGAAGTGCGTGCAACCGTGATTTTTGCGAATCAGGCCGTGCCAGATCGCTTCCCTCGGTCCGCCCAGGCGCATGGCGAGCGGCAGCAGGGCGAGTTCGACCGTGCCGTGCGGGTACTTCGAGAGCAGCAACTGGTAGCAGCGGGTGCGGACGAAGTAATCGACGTCGCCCGGCTTGGTCATCCCGACCGAGGGGTGGATCAGTAAGTTCGCCTCGACTTGCTTGGCCGCTCGCATCGTCAGTTCGACGTGAGCGCGATGCATGGGATTACGCGTCTGGAAGGCGACGACCCGGGTCCAGCCCAGGCGGCTGAATTGGGCGCGCAGGTCGGCGGGAGTCAAGCGCAGCGAACGGAAATCATAGTGCGCGTGCGGCTGTAATTCTTCCACCTTCCCGCCCACGTACCACGGGTTCGATTGNNTGCGGTCCGGCTGCCACACGTCTTCCACGCTCAGTACCGCGAGCATCACGCCTTCGGGATCGCGCAGTGCGATCTTGCTCGAGCCCGCCGTCAGTTTCTTGGCGAACTCCTCGCTGACGTCGAGCGTGATCGGCATGGGCCACAGCGTCCCATTCGCTAACCGCATGTTGTGGCAGACGCCTTCGTAATCGGCGCGGTTCATGAATCCACGCAGGGGCGAGAATCCGCCGTTCATCAGCAGTTCCAGGTCGCAAAGCTGCCGGGGCGTCAGGTCCCATGAGGGCCAATCTTTCGAATGCGCCTTTAATTCCGCGGCGCGCGCGGCTGGCACTTGCAGTTGAATCAGTTCTCCCCCGTGGGGAGCGATAAGATGACTCGTGATTGCGTTCAAAGCAGTATTCCTCCCGTCTCTATTAATCAAGAATTATGCTGAAATCAAAATCACTTGGGGGATCTCTAATCTAAGCTCGCCCGATTTGCCGTGGCTCGTCAAGCTACCCGCTGGGGCTGCAGGTAACCGCCGGAACAACCACGGACCACCTAAGTCCAGTACGCCGGGTTTTGAAACCCCATCAAGTCCATGTAGAACCTAGGGAATGAGCAATTCCGCTTCCGTGGGCCGCTCCAGCGTTCGCTCTATCCTGTTGAAACCAAATATGCTAGCGAAACATTCCTAATGCTTGCCGGCCGCCCTTGCCGAGAGTGCAGAAATTTACACTGTTCCACCCGGGAAAAGATCGACTTTAGCCCATCCCAGCCTACACTTCTTCTTTTTCCGACGCATAGCCCGCCGCAATCGGCGGCAGCTCCAACCCTTCCGTGGTCGCACCCTCGCCGATCAGTTTCAGGTCCCCCACATGGAAGAGCCGGTTGCTCCTGTAAGCCCACAACAGACCGGCTCCGTACACGGCGCCACCGGCCAGGCTCTGGAAAGCGAGCTGCCGCAAATTATGAGCAAATCTCCAGTGCTGGAGCACAAGCAGCGTTGCCGCCAGCGGGGCCGCGAGCAACAGCGGCAGCATGTAGGCTTCGCGCAGGAGCGTTTTTACCGGTACCCCGAGTTGTTTCCGCATATGCCGTGGCAGAAACCAAAGCGTGGTCAACAGCATCGGGATCGCGGTCCCCATGGCATCGCCGGCGATGCCGTAGGGGCGTACAAGGACGATGCTGAGAATGAGGTTTGCGATCCCCTCCATGAACACCACCGCGGCAAAATGCCGGTGCTTCCCCATCCCAATTAGGACGCGTCCCGAGGCCCCCTGCATGAAAAACAGCGCAATCGGGAGGGTCAGAATTACCATGACGGGATAGCTCGCCGCCACATACTTGAATCCCATCCATACTTCGATGACCGACTTGCCCAGGATCAATAAACCGGCGGCCATCGGCAAGATGATGAAGGCGCAGGCGCGATTTCCCGCCACATAGATTTTCCGCACCCGATCCATCTTGCCGACGGCTTCCGATTGGCTCGACATGGGGACAAAAATCTGCGCCAGGCTGGCCACCAACTGCTGGGCGTAGTCCACGGGCCGCCCCCCGATGTTGAAGAAGGTCACGGCCGAGGCCGAGAGCATGCTGCCCACTATTAATGCGTCGGTGCGGAAGCGCAGTTGCGCCGCAATGATCACAACCGTCGTGGTGGCGCTGTAGTGCGCTATCTGCTTGAAGGATTCGCGATCCACGTACTGCAGGCCGATGGGTACGCGCAGCAGGCGGAACACGACGATACCCCGCAGGATTGAAGTCAGAATCGGCAATCCCACCGTGATCCCCGCCACCATCAGCAACTCGTAGCCGTGGCGCAGAACGTACACGATGAGCGCGGCCCGCAGCAACGTGGACAGAATGCCGGTCCAGTTGTTGATGTAGAAACGCTGCAAGCCGTCGAGAATTCCCCCGAATACGCCCAGCGGAAAGCCCAACGCCACCGACCCTCCGGCCATCAGCATCAACCACCGGGCCTGGGTCTGCATGGCGGGAGGAATCTTGAAGAGGCGATCGACGGACGCCGTCAGCGCAACGGTCACAATCGCCGCCAGCAACCCAATCGCGGTATAGGTGAACAGGCTGGTGTTGATGTACTTGGCCAGTTCCCCGGTTTCGTTCGTCGCTGTGTGCTTGGAGACGTAGCGCACAATCGAGGAACGAATTCCCAGATCGAACAGGCCGTAATAGCCGGTGATGGAAAAAATCAGGACCCAAACCCCGAAAGCCGCATCCCCCAGCCGGTGCAGGATGAAGGGCGAGAGAAAAATTCCGACCGCGATGTTGATGGCCAGCGCCGACCAGCTCGACCCCACATTTTTCAGGATCTGAGTCTTTTCAAACTTCCGCATAGTAATTGGCTCTCGTTTGTGGTTCGCGGTCCGCTGGTTCTGGCGATGTTGTCTCGGGAATCAACCTCAGTCGTGCCGTTTCGGCCTCCAGCGGCCCCACCGGTTCCGGATTCGCAAAAGTCTGGGCCGGAACGATATTTTCAACGGCCGGTTGAAGTTGGAAGATCGTGGAAACCACGCCCGTCCCGTGAGGCTCCGTCATCCTCGCTGTTCCCCAAGGACCGCTGGAGGCGCCCATAGAGTCTGCGCACTCTCCGCTTTGCGCGTGACCAACTCATACCCGAGCTGCGCCATGATGTGCCCCCATCTTGCTTCGATTTTCGCCACCGATTCCAGGGGCAGCTTGGTCTTCCATCCCCCCGCCGACGCCGTGCGGACGAATGGGATATCGCTGCGCTTGTCCTTGGTTGTAATCCAGTCTTTGCCCTGCGTCTTTTCCATCTCGCGCATGCGGTCGGCGGAACTGCGCTCGATCGCGGTTTGCAGCAGTTCGGGGGACGCAGGAATGCCGAGGAACTCCGCGATGCGCGTTACTTGTTGTTCCGGGCGCGCTTTCATGTCTTCATACCGCAGCAGCAGGAATCCCGGGCGTGCCCCGCGCGCGTACACCCAACTCGCCACGTTTTCTCCCCACGTGCCCCAGCCCGCCGAAAGCAAATGCCCACTGGTGAAATCCTCGAGGTAACGCTCCAGCGGATACCCGTCTTCAAGCTGCCGGTACTTGCGCGAAAAATCGTAGTAGGAAAGCGCCACATCTCGCGGATCGCGCACGATGTAAATCACCCGCGGATAGCGCGGATCGAAATACGAATGGCTCTTGATCGTGCGCGGGCTTGGAATCCCCCGCAGGTAGCGGCTCGACTGCGCTTCCGCATCCGGGATGAGCCGCTCAATGTCGGCAAACGTTACGGGCTCTTGCGGGCGCAACAGGTTCGCGATCAGGAAGCGGGTCCAGGTGTTGCCCGATCGGGGATAAGAAATGACGAACGTATCGTCGGCGCGCACCGCCAGCGTGCGCCCGGCAATATCCGTCCCGAGCGCGTTCTTCCAGAGTTTCTTGACGCTGTACATCATCGCGAAGTTCCGTTCCCTGCGGTCTTGGGAGCCCGTCTTTTCACTGACTTCTTGACGCCGCGCATTATCGCGACGGTCCTTTCAGCATGGTTTCCGCAAACCCCGAGTCGAAATTCGTTGTCCTCCCCGGAAACTGCAGTGCGTATCCCAGATGCGTCATCAGGTGTCCCCAAGCCCCTTCCACTTCTGCTACGGCTGCTTCCGGCAGCCCCGTCCTCCACCCTCCGCCCTTGGCGTTACGTACAAACGGAACATCCTTTCGCGTGCTCTTGGTCGAAGACCACAGATGTGCCTGCGCCTTCTCCAGTTTGCGCATCTCATCGGCCGCGCTGCGCCGCACCGCGTTCGCAATCCGTTCCGCATCCGCCGGGAGTTCCAGGAACGACGCCACTCGGTTCAGTTCGCGTGCCGTATCCTCCAGCATGTCTTCGTAGCGCAGCAGCACGAACCCTGGCCGGTTTTGCCGCGTCACGAGCCACGAGGCCACATTGTCGCCCCACGACCCGTACGGGCCCGTATCTCCCGCGATGAACCGCGCCGCGAATCGATCCAGCGGATATTGGTCGTCAATGATCCCGCGCTTCCTTTGAAAGTAGTACGACGACAAAACCACATCTCGCGGGTCCCGCACAATGCAGATGACTCGTGCATACCGTGGATCGAAATACTGGTGGCTCTTGATCATCCGGGGCCGCGGCATCCGCTCCAGTTCCCGTTTTGAGGACGCTTCCGGATCCGGCGTCAGGCGGTTGATGTTGGAAAAGTCCGCCGGTGTCTCCGGATACAGCAGGTTGGCGATCAGAAACCGCGTCCAGGTGTTGCCCGATTTCGGATAAGAAACGATGAAAACGTCATCCGGGTAGACTCTGAGATTGCGGCCCGGATGGTGCAGCCCGAATAGGTGTTTCACACCCGTTACCAGTAACCGGATCACTCGCACCTCCCTATAATCAATTGCACTTCGCTCTTCGCAATAGCCCTCATGCCGACGCTCCGTTGTGCCGTTGCGTTAAGAACGTGAACAACCGGCTGGTCGCATTCGGCGCTACCTTCAGGCCGAAGAGCACAAGGCTCAACTTCGCTTGGCGGAAGTAGTGGTTTGCTTCCGCGAAGCGTTCCCGGGCCTTGGGAAAATCTCGCGCCGAGAGATCGTTCTTGCCCTCCTCGAGCAGGTACCGCGCACGGATCTCGGCGGCCCGGTCCCGGACCAGCTTCCGTTGCGCCGGGTTCAATGGCAGATTCTTGTCCGCTTTCTCCAGGATCGACCAATACGCCTCCGCCATCTTGGCGCGTGACACGCCGAGCGACCCCGGCCGTCCATCGGCCAGGCGTGCTTGCACTTGCCGGTTGTAGCCGATCTTGGCGCCGTAAAACGCGGTGCGCAGCCACATGTCATAGTCGTCGCAGCGGGCCAGACCCTCGTCGAACCCTCCCGCCTTCACGATTGCCGTCTTGCGCGCCACCACAGTCGAAACCGTAATCTGGCAGCGTTCCACCACCAGGGCCTCAAAGCCAGCCTCGCCGGCGGAAGCGCACTTCTCCATGAATTCAATCTGCCGCGTCGGGTCTCCAACCAGGACCGCGTTTGCATACGCCAGGCCGAGCGCCGGGTCCGCCTCGAATTGCTTCATCTGAGATTCCAAATGGTTCGGCAACCAGGTATCGTCGCTATCGAGGAATGCCAGAAACTCGCCACGCGCTCGCGCAATCGCCGTGTTCCTCGCGCCCGCCGCCCGCTTGTTGACCTGCTGGATGTACACGATGCGATCCGGGTTGCGATTCAGGTAGGGCTGCAGCACCTGCTCCAGTTCCGCCGTATCCGGCGAACCATCATTGACCA
Organism: Acidobacteriaceae bacterium; assembly: GCA_003132325.1. Classification (GTDB taxonomy): domain Bacteria; phylum Acidobacteriota; class Terriglobia; order Terriglobales; family Acidobacteriaceae; genus Acidiflorens. Next base: position 185 of record PKXK01000161.1, on the reverse strand, counting down.
CGATGGCCTCGAAATCCTGGAAGGTCTGGGCAAAGATCGAATCCAGACACGCCCCGATCAGGCGCGCCGTATTGTAGGACGGGATGATGATGCTGACCCGTGGCCCCGTTTGTGCTTGTTCGTTCCCCATAAGTTATTCGAATAAGAAAGTTGCTTCCTTTAAGGAAAGTCTGATTAAGTCCCTG
>PKXK01000151.1 GCA_003132325.1 Acidobacteriaceae bacterium | reverse complement strand
CGGCCGAAGACGGATCACACCTGTAAAACGTCACCTGTAAAACTCAGTTTACCGCGTTCGACCCGTTCCGCAAAATCGCGCTGAGCTATGCGAGATGACATTTCTCCCATCGTCGGCACCTTCTCCCGGCGTCCTCTAGTCCGCGGTCGGAACTCGGTCGATGAGCGTTATGACGGTTTTACGTCACCCATCCTTTTGAGGCCCCGCCAAATCCCCGGCTTCATTGACTTGACCGTTTCGCGCACGTAGGATTCTGCCCGAGTGATCGACCAAACCATTTCCCTACCGCATCGTCTAAAGTTCGGAGTTTCGGAGGATCTGCATGCCGCATTCATTTTCCCATCGTAGAGGCGCTGCAGCGGTTTTCGCGGCTCTATGCATTGCCCTAACCGCAACCGCGCATGCGCAGAATTCACCTGGCCCACAGCCAGTACCGCTTCCTCCGCCCATTGTTGCGCCGGCTGACACGCCTTATCCCGGCACGATTTCGCTGCTCGTCGATGCCACCAACATAACGGATCGCATACTGAGTGTGCATGAGACGATTCCCATCAAAGGCCGCGATATTACGCTGCTCTACCCTGAGTGGCTTCCCGGGACGCACTCGCCGTCGAACCCAGCGAGCGAACTCGCCGGCCTCATCGTCACGGCGAATGGCAAACGCATCCCATGGGTGCGCGACCGCGTGGACATGTACGCGTTCCATGTCGAGGCGCCAAAAGATGCAACAATGCTGGATATAAATTTCCAGTACCTGGCCCCGCAGGATCCAAAACGAGGCCGCATTTCCGCGAAGTTCGCCGACGTTACCTGGAACAGCGTGCTTCTCTATCCCGCGGGATACTTCTCGCGCGATATCAAATTCGAAACTGCGATCCGTTTGCCGGAGGCATGGCAATTCGCCTGCTCCCTGGACGTGAAATCGCAGAATGGCAATCTGGTTCAGTTCAAAGAAACGACGCTGAATACGCTCGTCGATTCCGCCCTTTATGCGGGCGTCAACTTCAAGCGTTTAGACCTGTCCACTGGGCCGGACAACCCGGTGTACCTCGATGTCTTCGCCGACAAACCTGCCGATCTCGAGATCACTCCGGAAGAACTGCAATACCACAAGAACCTTGTGATCGAGGCGCAGAAGCTTTTCAATTCGCATCACTATGATCGCTATGATTTTCTCTTTTCTGTCAGCGACATTGTCAGCGGCAAAGGCCTGGAGCACCATCAATCGAGTGAGGACGGTTCTCGCGCCAATTACTTCACGGACTGGGGTGCAGGAGTTGCCGGCCGGGCTCTCCTGCCCCACGAATACACCCATTCGTGGAACGGCAAGTTCCGCCGGCCGGCTGACTTGTGGACACCCAACTTCAACGTCCCCATGCGCAACGACCTGCTATGGGTTTATGAGGGATTGACGGACTATTACGGCAACGTGCTCACAGCGCGTTCCGGAATGCGTGCTCCCGAGCAGGCCCGCGATGTATTCGCACAAATCGCCGCGGGCTTCGAAATCAGCCCGGGACGCACCTGGCGCTCTTTGCAAGACACCACCAACGAGCCCATTATTTCGTCTCGCTTTGTCCCGGGGACCTGGCAAAGCTGGCAGCGTTCCTACGACTACTATCCGGAGTCGGACCTTATCTGGCTCGACGCCGACACGAAGATCCGCGAACTGAGCGGCGGAAAGAAGTCTCTCGATGACTTCGCTAAGCTGTTCTTGGGGATGGATAACGGCAGCTACATCACGGAAACATATACCTTTGACGACGTGGTTGCAGCATTGAATACTGTGCAGCCCTACGATTGGGCAGGATTCCTGCGCACCCGCGTTTATGATCTCGCTCCGCAGACGCCGGAGGACGGGATTACCCGAGGCGGATATCGGCTCATCTACAACGACAACCTCCCGGACTGGATGAAGCGCGTAGAGGGTCCCCGCCCAACCAGCTTTGCTACCTCAGTCGGCTTCAGTGTGAAGGCAGACGGCAAGATTGAAGGAGTATGGTGGGACAGTCCGGCCTCCAAGGCAGGCATCACTCCGGATATGCAACTGGAAGGCGTGAATGACCAGAAGTTCAGCATTGAGAGCCTGCGCGAAGCCATCCTCGCTGCAGCGGTCAGTAAGCAGTCGTATCCGATTAAGCTTCTGCTGAAGCGCGAAGACCAGTTTGTCACCGTCAGTCTGGATTACCATGGCGGGCCGCGGTACCCGCACCTGGAGAGAATGGAGGGGACGCCCGATCGCCTCGATGCAATTTTCGCGCCGTCGAAATAGATAGCGAACAGATGCCGCAACCGGACGCCTGCGATCTGGATCGCCGCAGTTGGTCCACCCGTGCCCCCGCGCTTACGTTCGGAACAGGTCCTTGATGGCCTGCCACATCACCTGGCCGCCGACGGCGGCGATGGATTTGGTCAAGGGCAATTCTTTCGGGCAGATTTCGACGCAGTTCTGCGCATAACCGCATTCCTGGATGCCGCCATCGCCCATCAGGGCCTTCAGCCGTTCCTTCTTAAGGGCGCTGCCGGTGGGATGCGAGTTGAAAAGCCGCACTTGGGCGATGGTGGCGGCGCCCACGAAACCCGTCTTGTCGTTGAACTGCGGGCAGGCTTCCATGCAGCAGCAGCACGAGATGCAGTGCGATAGCGGATAGGTTTTTTCCTGGTCCTCCATGGTCATGCGCGGCCCCGGACCGAGGTCGTAAGTGCCGTCAACCGGCACCCAGGCTTTCACTTTCTTCAGGTTCTCGAAGAGCACGCTGCGATCGACGGCGAGGTCTCGAATGATGGGAAACTTCGAGAG
>PKXK01000089.1 GCA_003132325.1 Acidobacteriaceae bacterium | reverse complement strand
GAGACCAGCTCGCCTCCGGGGGGCGTGCGTCTGAACTGTCGGGAACTGCTCTTCGGGGAGGCGGGACGAGTTAATGCAAGCACAAATGCGCTCGTCCCGTCAGTGAGAAAGGTCACATCTTGATGTGCGGTGATGGCCAAGAGCCACAACTGTTGAAATATCCCGATTTCACTCAAAACCCCGGTCGCCGGGTCAATGAGTGTAAAGGCCTGATTTCAGGCGGGTGGGCCACTTTAACGGGAAAGTATAACGCGGGTTTGTCTCTTAGCATTGACCGAAATAACTGGGGGTGCGCCACTTCTCGCGCCTTGAAGCTGTGAAAAAAACCAGAATCAAGATTCTAACTAGATCGGCGACCAAAAGTTTTGCTGTTTAGATCGCTTATAAGCGACGTTTGCGATGTTGGGATACATTTTGGGTCACCCGAAAACTTGGTCAAAATTCGACAGATAGGTTTTTTCACAGCTTCGCTTTTCGAGAAGTGGCCGGCCGAGCCGCCGACATCGTCCGACTCCGCAACCCCGTCCCTACCTTTCCCGCTTGACTTACCGAGTTAGAATAGAAGTAGGTCAGTCCTGGCAACACCTCGTTCTTTGACAGGTTTCTTTCGACAAACTGAGGGAAGCCCGAACTGGCTCTCCTAAGCCAAGTTTCGCGCCCGTCGGCGGGTGGCCATAACGTAAGAAAAGGTCCCCTCTCCTGGCCTCGGTTTTGTCAAGCTTGACTTTTTGATCGGGACGAAATGGGGGTCCAATGCCGGGAGGAAGCAAAAGCCCCATCCCAGATCCCGAACCGGCAGCGGAAACGTCCCTAAGTGAAAGAAGAATAAAGACTTTACCTATAAGTCCCTATTCCTCAAAGACCTAGCTGGAGAACCCAGCTAAAGTATTGATTCCAAAAGACCGGCCATGGGAGGGGGGTACCCCAGTTACCGACCAGTAAACACCACACGCAGAAAAATACATCCTTCCAAGCAACCACCAAGAAATTTATTTTCGGGCGAACAGACGGAGAACAACGCCTCTCAGATTTTCCTAAGACCTGACACCTAAGACCTGACACCTGCCCCGATCAGGCCCGTCCCGCGAACTCCCGCGTCTCCGTGGATACCTTGATGGTTTCCCCTTCTTTAATGAAGAGGGGAACGCGGATCTCGATGCCCGTCTCCAGCTTCGCCGCCTTGGTCACGCTGCCGCTGGATGTGTCGCCACGGACACCGGGTTCGGTGTAAGTGACATTCAGCTCCACTTGGGCGGGTAACTGCAACCCGATCGGGTTGCCGTTGTACTTATGCAACTGGATGATGGCTCCTTCCACGATAAAGTCCAGAGCGTCCCCGATCATCTCACCGGAAAGGGTGAGGGTCTCGAAGCTCTCCTGGTCCATGAAGTGGAAACCACTTCCGTCGCTGTATAGATAGGATGCCGGGACCGTCTGGAGGTCCGGCTCCTTGAACCTGTCACTGGCCTTGAATGTCTTGTCAAAGACCGCGCGGGTGAGAAGGTTGCGCATCTTCAGGCGGACCAAGGTCTGGCCGCCACGGGCGGTCGGGGTGGAAACCCCCGCTTCCAGGCACACGAACGGCGTGTTTTCCAACTCGAAAAACATTTTGCGCTTTACGTCTATGGCATCGATCAGTGCGGCCATGTTTTCCTCAGCGACAGCCCCAAAGGCGGGTTGGGCCAGATTACGTGGGAAGTATAACGCGGGTTGGTCTTTGGCACGTCGAGCGAAATAGCTCGGGGGCGCGCCACTTCTCGCGCTTTTTGAGAAGTGCCTGACGAACAATCGACACACTGTCAAAAGTAAGGAATATGTGCTAAAGTAAGGAATCGGAAATCGCCATGCAAAAGGAATCTAAAATTACGAGCAAGGGACAAATCACCGTCCCCATCGAGGTCCGCCGAATCTTGGGCGTCCGTCCAGGGGACCGGCTGCGATTCGAGAGCGACAACAACGGAGTGCATATCCGGCCGGTTCGCAGCCAAAGTGTATTCGAGAAGTATCGAGGCATCGGTAATCCCGGAATCCCCTCTGGCAAGAAGGCCATTAATCGATGGCTGCGCGAAATGCGCGGCCACATCGACTGACGATGACAACCGCGATCGACACGAACATCATTGTCGCCTTGTGGGACGCGGACTCTGGGGTGGCTTTGGCCGCTCGGACTGCTCTTGACGCCGCATTCAATCGCGGAAATCTTATTGTGGCCGCGCCCGTGTTCGCTGAGCTGATCGCGGCACCGGGGCGCACCGAAACTTTCGTTGCCATGTTTTTTGAAGAAGCGGGAATAGCCATCGATTGGCATCTGAGCGAAGGGATATGGCGAGCTGCCGGTCGAGCCTTCCAAGGATACGCGGAGCGCCGCCGAAAACATCGCGACTTGGGCGCGCGGCGAATTCTCGCCGACTTCTTGATTGGAGCGCATGCCACAGTCCACGGTTATCGGCTCTTGACCACCGACGTTCGTCTCTATCAGGCCGCGTTTCCAACGCTGACAATCGAGACCATCTAACCTTCCCCTTGGCCATCGCCGTCGCTCTTGAAACTCAGACTAGAATATCCCCCATGGCCGTCCGCCGCATCGCCGAGCCGATTCTGGACGCCGAAGAGCGCTTTGAAGGCTTCGAAAACTTGATGCCGTTCAAAGTCCAGAACATTCTTCTCGTCTCCAGCCTCTACGATTCCTTCATCCTCCGTGAAGATGGCCGGCTGAACGAGTTGCTCATCGACGAATCGCTGGAACTCAACCTCCGGCAGATTCCGGGGATTACGCACGTCTCCAGTTGCGCCGAAGCGCTGGAGCTTGCCCGCTCGCAGCCGCAATTCAATCTGATCGTCACCAATCTCGCCGTGGGCGACATGGACGCGGCGCAGTTGGCGCGCGAGGTGAGGCGAGCCGGGCTGGATGTTCCCGTGCTGGTGCTGGCCTACGACTATCGCGAGATCAAGAATTTCGTGGCGCGGAACCCCGTCACCCTAATCGAACGCATTTTTCTGTGGCAGGGCAATGCCCGCATCCTGATCGCGATGGTCAAGTACATCGAGGACAAACGCAACGTCCTGCACGACACGCGGGCCATCGGGGTGCCGGTGCTGCTGGTGGTGGAAGACAACATCCGTTACTACTCGTCGTTCCTGCCCGTGATCTATACCGAGCTGATCAAGCAATCGAAGCGGGTGATCCAGGAAGGCATCAACGTGGCGCACAAGCTGGTGCGCATGCAGGCGCGGCCGCGAATTCTGCTGAGCTCGAACTTCGAAGACGCGGCCAGTCTGGTGCAGGAGTATCGCGATTATCTGTTCGGCTTGGTGTCGGACGTGGAGTTCCCGATGGAGGGCAAACTCAGTCCGGAGGCGGGCTTCGAACTGGCGCGCCTGGTGAAGAGCCTGGTGCCCGACGCGCCCGTAGTGTTGCAAACCAGCCGCACCGAGTTCCGCCCGCGGGCGCACGCCGAGGGCTTTTCGTTCTTGCGCAAGCGTTCTCCCACGCTGCTGAAAGACTTGCGCCGGATCTTGACCGAACAATTCGGGTTTGGCGACTTCGTGTTTCGTCTGCCGGATGCGACCGAGGTCGCGCGCGCCAAAGACATGAACGAACTGGAAGAGTGCTTGCAAACCGTTCCCGAGGAAAGCGTCGTCTTTCACTCGCAGAGCAATCACTTTTCCCATTGGCTGATGGCGCGCACCGAGTTTGCCTTGGCGGCCAAGCTCCGTCCGCGAAAAGTTTCGGATTTCGCGAGCCCGGAACATTTGCGCCGCGATCTGATCGAATCGATCAATGAATACCGCCGCGAGCAGAGCGAGGTGTTGATCGGCGACTTCCGGGCCGATACGTTCAAGCCTTCGGAATCGAATTTTCTGCGGATCGGCTCCGGCTCGCTTGGCGGAAAAGCCCGCGGGCTCGCCTTCGTGCGCCACCTTTTGCGCAAGAGCCGTTTGACCCGCCGTTTTCCCGGCGTTCGCATCTCGGTGCCTCCAGCCGTCGTCTTGGCGACGGATGTATTCGATCAATTTCTGGCGGAGAACAACCTCCTCGACTTTGCCTTGCAATGCGAAGACGATGCCGAAATTCACCGGAAGTTTCTGGCGGCGCCGCTATCCGCCGCCCTCAGCGAAGACCTGAAATCGTTCCTCGCCGAGGTCAACCATCCGCTGGCGGTTCGCTCCTCCAGCCTGCTCGAGGACTCGCAATATCAGCCTTTCACCGGCGTCTATGAAACCTTCATGCTGGGCAACCAGCAAGCCGATCCAGACGCCCGGCTAACGGCGCTCAGCGAGGCCATCCGGCGCGTCTACGCCTCCATGTTCAGCCGCCATGCCAAGGCCTACGTACGGGCTACGCCCTACCGTCTGGAAGAGGAAAAAATGGCGGTGATTCTGCAGCAGGTTGTGGGCACGCAGCACAGCCAGCGCTTTTACCCGGATTTCTCCGGCGTCGTGCGCTCGCACAATTCGTATCCCGTGTCTCCCATGACCTTCGAAGACGGCATCGCCGCCGTCGCTCTCGGCCTCGGCCGCGCCGTCGTGGATGGAGGCAAGTGTTTGACTTTCTGCCCGCGCTATCCCCAGAACCTGGTGCAGTTTTCCTCGGTCGAAGACATCCTCGCCAACTCGCAGTCGGAGTTCTGGGCGTTGGAGTTGGATGGTTCCGCCGATGGCCGTCCCGGGCATTGGCACGAGAAGCGGTTCGGCCTGGACGCCGCCGAGAACGACGACACCCTGCGGGCGTTGGCTTCCACCTATTCCAGGGACAACCACGCCATTTACGACGGAACGAGCCGGTCGGGACCACGCATCGTGACCTTTGCGCCGATGCTCAAGCACGGCACCTTCCCGCTGGCTGAGATTCTCGACGTCCTGGTTCGGGCAGGTGAGGATGCGCTAGGCAATCCCGTGGAGATCGAATTTGCCGTTCGTCTGCCCCAGCAGGCGGACCCCGTGGCGAGCGAAGCGCCTAGCCAGGTAGCGGAGTTTGGTTTCCTGCAGATCCGGCCACTGACGCTCGCGCGCGACTATGAGGACTTAACCCTGGACGATGTGCAACCCGAGCGCTTGATCTGCCAGAGCGGCAAAGTTCTGGGCAACGGTCGAATCGAGAATCTTCACGATGTCGTAGTCGTCGATTCGCAACGCTTCGAGCGCAGCCGCAGCCAGGAAGTGGCCGAGGCGGTCGCTCACTTCAATCACCGGCTCAACGCGGAGAACCGGCCTTATCTGCTGATCGGGGTGGGGCGCTGGGGATCGACCGAACCGTGGCTCGGCATTCCCGTCGAATGGGATGAGATCTCCGGCGCGCGCGTGATTGTGGAGGCCGGGTTCCGCGATCTTCGCGTCACCCCATCGCAGGGCAGCCATTTCTTCCAGAATCTCACTGCCTTTCAGATCGGGTACTTCACCGTGAATCCAGACGCCGGCGAAGGTTCCATCGATTGGCAGTGGCTGACCGAACAACCGGCGGTGGAAGAGCAAGGCTGTGTTCGCCACCTGCAATTTGCGGAACCGATCCGCGTCGTCATGAACAGCCGCACCAGTCAAGGCTTGATCTTCAAGCCGTGATCTTC
>PKXK01000074.1 GCA_003132325.1 Acidobacteriaceae bacterium | reverse complement strand
TGCATCAGCCATGGTACGCTCCCTTTCTAGCGTTCCGGACGCTTGCTGGCACTCTCGGAATGTTCGTCGCCTCCCCCTTGGACGAATTCGTGAAGCCCCTCGACGTAATGCACGAATTCGACGTACGCCTTCACATACCCCCGGCCTGCATTCACGTCTTCCGCGCTGAACTTCTTTGCGGCAGTAACCTTCTGAAATCGCTCACGGATGCCCTTGGCGGATTCGCTTGTGATCAACGTCACCAGGTGGTCCACGGACCCGGTCTCAATAGCCTTATCCGCCGCGGGGATGGCCGGCCCCAAGTCGCGCCCGGCCGGCTTTAGCCCGGTATATGAGGCGCCTTCGCCAGCGCGGTGGATCCGAACAAGCGTTTCGAAGAAATACAGATCGGCGAGTTCTCTGGCTTCCGGATTCAGTTTGCGCACGGCCAAGGTTTTGGCGAACACCTTTCTGATCTCCGCTTCATCGTTGGCCTGTACCCAGATAAGGGCGAGGTTCACGTCGCCCTTGGCAAGCGCCCGTTGAGCGGCCTTAACGACTGGTCCGTCCATCCCGTCGCAGTGGGCAAGGGCGCGCTGAGGTCCGACGAACGTCAGGGCTAACACGCTGAGGGCGAGGAATCTGGCGGCAGCAGGTCGTTTCATGTCGCCTCCTTTCAGTAGTTCGAACACCTTCACAATTGTCCTATCCCTCGATGACTTCGTAGAACTTGGGCGTAGGTTTGCCATCAAACAGTGGTCTCACCTGCTCGCCCGCTCTATCGTGGATCGAACTGCTATGCATCGCCTGGAAGGCCGCTTGATTTTCGAATTCAACTATAGCCGCGTAGTTTCCGCCTTCTAGAGGCTTCAGAAGCTTTCTGCTTATGAAGCCCTTGGAATTAGAGAATGCTTGGTTTGACGAGGCAAACCATTCTTGAAATTCAGCATCCTTGCCATCTTTAATGGGTGGGAAAGAAATAATCACTATAAACATGAGACACCCCCAAACGTTTGCGTCCACTTCCTTCTGCCGCCGCACCTCGACTGAACTCACACAGCCTTGCAAGTACCGCCGCGGCTCCACGCGCGTGTTCACACCAATGATACGATTCAGTTCAGCAGAACGTGCTGTCTGCAGTGTCAACTTCTTCGGCCGTAGCGTCGTTACTCCCTTAAGCGAGACCTGGCGAACGAGTCGAGGGATGATTAACACGATGCATCGTCGGCCTGGTTAATCTCCTGTTACCGTAGGGTGGCGTTGCTCGTTCGCGTTTGGCACGAGTTGCAAATAGACCTGCTGCGGAAGCTCTGTGTTCCACTGGCCAGTAATCTTGGCATAGCCGACCAAGCCACAGAAAACGATCGCAATTCCCGCAGCCATAGTCCATACAGGAATCACGCGGCGCGTTCGCAGACCCGCGGGCAAGCTTACGGCGAGCGTGTTGTTGGCCGGACAAACCGCGACGCACTCCAAGCATCCGGTGCACTCGGCCGAGCGAATCTGCACCAGCTTGTCGACCGGCAGAGTCGACGGACACGCCTTGGCGCACTTGGCGCAGTCGATACAGGTTCCCAGGTTGCGTGTGATCCGCGCCGGGCTGAGCAGAGATGCGAGTCCGAGGAAAGCTCCGTAGGGGCACAGATAACGGCACCAGAAGTTCTGCACGAAGATCGATGCAATCACTAGCCCAAGGACGACGAATGCTGTCGTGCCTCCCAGGTAACGGAAGAAGTTCAGCATCCTTACATCGACGACAAGCGCGTAGGAACTGCCGAGGAATTGGGCAATGGCCCCTACGGACATGCTCGCCACTGCGTAGGCGAAAAAGCTCAACAGGATGTACTTCAGTGAGCGCAGCGCAATGTCGGCCCAACGCGGCAACTGGAAATTCCGGCGGAAGGTGTAGCGGTCGAACTTCCATAGGTATTCGGAAACGGTCCCAACCGGACACAGCCAGCTGCAAAACGATTTGCGAAAGACGAAGGAAATAATAAGGAATGAGACGAACAGGAAGAACCCGGCGGCATGAACGCGTGGCACTTGCCCCGTGAACAGGAAGTACTTCGACTGCATCAGGCCTTCGATCGGCAACCAGCCTTCGACCCCGGCCGGCCGCGAGACTTCCAGCGCGCGCCCGCCGCTTTCCGCCCAGCGTACCCAGAGATAGAACTGCACCCCGATCCACAGGTTCAGCGCCACGAAAAAAAGCTGCACGGCGAAGCGCAGCGGCTGCGAGTACTCGCGATTGCCACGACGGATGAGCTTCTTGTGCGCGGGCTTCGAAGTTTTCTTGGTATCTACGAGAAAAGGGGAGACGGACTCGATGGCGTCTTGGACCGCCCCCTCGATATCATTCGGCACCAAGACTGGTGATCCGGAAATATTCCGCTGCACGACTGGCACGCTTGCATCCTTCCAACTGAAAGTGTAAGCGGATCGCAAACAGGCAGCTATGACTTATGTCACAGCGGTTGAACCCATAAGACCCCGGATGCTACATCAAAAAGACCAGCCAACGGTCACTGCGGCTTAGATTGCGCCGCTTGATTTCGCATGCCCTTTGCTAATTCTTTGATTTCCGTCAAATCGCGCTGCATCTCGCTCCAGCCGTACCACATGGCATAGTCCGGGCTGGCATGAAACGTTCCCTGGAAGGTACGCATGCGGTGCTCCAGGTACATCACAAAAAGCTTCTGTTCAATCACAGTCGGCGCGTCGTGAAACGTGAGCAGGTTGGGAAACGGATAGGCGTAATTCTTCGGCTTCGGAAGCACTCCGTCCTGGTAGAGGCCGGCAACTACACGGATCGCTTCAGCCATCAGGTGGTCCGCGTCCCGGATCATGTCGTCGCCCCGCCCGAGTTGCTCCTTCGCGAAGTTCACGGAGTGGCACTGATTGCAGGTCTTAGTCATCTTGTCGCGCTCACGCTGCCAGTCCTCTTGAGTCAAACGGGCCAGGTCAGCAGCTTTGACAGTTTCCAGAAGAGCCGTGGGCTTGCCGGCGGGATCAAGCACGCCAAGCGCTTGAAGAATGGTGGCGCGATCAGCTGCCCACTGTTTGTCTTCCGGCATCGGCAGACGAACGGCTAGGAATCCCCACGCAGTGCGGACTTCATGGTTCCCGTCCTGCATGTGGCAAGTTTGACAGGTAGGGGCCGCGGCATCCGCGGGTAGAACCTTGAGTTGCTTAAGATCGTTTCGCACGCCGTGCTTGGAGCCGGAATACATCTCCCACTGAGGATGATCGAAGCCCATGTGGCAGCTTTCGCAGGCTTGGGGTTGCCGAGCCTCTTCCACTGAGAATGTGTGGCGCGTATGACACGAGTCGCACGCCGCCGCTCCGAACTCCGACCCATGCTGGCGCAGGTCAGCAATTTCGGCGGGTGTTTTCAGGCCGATTTTGTGGCAACCCCCGCAACCCTTTTCTCCCTCGATCATGGCCATCGGCTGCCAATGGATGGTAGGCATGGCCTTCATCACGGCCCAAGCCATGGAGTGCTTGCCCTTCTTGAACTGCTCGACCTGGATTTGATGGCAAGTCGCACATGTATCGGGCGTCGGGATTTTGACCTTTGAAACATCGTCGGCTGTCTGGTGCTGATCGCCGTGGCACGTGACGCAACTCACCTCCAGTTGACTATGTTTGCTCAACTTCCANNGGGATGACGGTAAGGAAAAGAATGACTCCGATCAGTGACAGCAGTCGCAGGTTCATGAGGTCTCCTCGATCCTGAAATTATCAGTAGGCACAAAGGAGATCGTCTGTGACTTATGTCACGGGTGTGATCTCTGTCACGAAGGTGTGTGCCCCGGGCCATGCTAGTCAGTAGCCACGTCGGTGGCCTCAGTTTTGGTTCAGCACGCGAGCGCATCTTTGAAAGTGCGACTACAACTCGGTGCTACCGCTGATGCTGGTCAGCATCATTGCGGATGGGATGGCGATGTGGCTCATGCCGAAGTCGTCGATCATGACAGAGAAGTTGGCGCGTCGTGGGATGCGTGTTCATGCCGAATATGAAACCGATGTGCTCCAGCAGGTATCCGTAGGAGAGATGATGGACCGTGACCTACCTGCGATTTCCAGTGACATCTCCGTGGGAGAACTAGCGGAGAGAATTGCGCGCCGAGATCCTGCGGTAAGCAAACACGAAGGTCTGTTGATCCTAGATACCAACGGAAACCTAGAAGGCATCATCACTCGCAGCGATATCTCGCGAGCGTTTGAAAAAGACAGCGACGGCAAGATGAGCGTACTGGACGCGGGGACGCGCGATGTTGTGGTGACACATCCTGAGGAACTGCTGCATGATGCAGCAGCAAAGATGCCCAGGCGCAATATAGCACCAATCGTGACAAGTTGTACCCCAGATGGTTGTACAATTTGTGCCGTTCTTGACCGTCAAAAAGGAGATTCCCCCTTCCATGCCACAACAAGTTCACGTCGGCTCGATCCTGATCTCGGAATGGCCTCAGCTCTTTGGTTTGGAGAGCGAGCCCTACTTGGGGCGGTGGAGCGTGGTCAAGGCGCTCGATGGCTTCGCGCTTGATCGCGAGATTCGAGCCGCAGGATGGAATTTCTTTTTTATCGCGTCGGAAGTGAAAGTCATGAACACCTCCAGACCAGCGA
>PKXK01000032.1 GCA_003132325.1 Acidobacteriaceae bacterium | reverse complement strand
GCCCCTTCGACGAGCACCGCGGCTGTCCCTGCGGAGCCGGTGCGAGGCGCACCGACATCCTCCGCGTCGCCCCAACCCGCAGCGGATCTCAACGCGCTCATCGCGGAAGCCGCCAAAGACCTTGCCGACTACCAGCGCCTGACGGCGGAAGGCAAGCTCGGCGAGGCTGGACAGAAGCTTGAACAGTTGAAGCGCGCACTCGACAAACTGAACACGCGTCAAAGATAGTCTCGCTGCAGGGCTGCGCTCCGGCCTCTCGAATGAACAACCGACCTAGTTTTACGGTTCGTCGCGATAGAGGCTGATTTGCGGCGTAGCGCCTTCCATCAGCTTTGCGCGAAACATCCCTGGAGTGTTGAAGCTCCAGGCTAGCTGACCGTCGGGCGTAAGCGCGATGACGCCTCCGTCGCCATGGATCGCGGAGAGATCCTTTTGCACGACCTCGTCGGCGGCCGCCTGCAAAGTCATGCCCTTGTACTGCACGAGAGCGCAGATGGTGCGCGCCACGGTGAGCCGGATGAAATACTCGCCTGTGCCCGTTGCCGAAACGGCACACGACTGATTCGAAGCGTAGGTCCCCGCGCCGATGATGGGGGAGTCGCCGACTCGGTTCCAGCGCTTGGCCGTGATGCCACCGGTCGAGGTACCGGCCGCAATGTTGCCACGGCGGTCGAGAGCAACGACACCGACCGTGCCGTACTTGTGCATGTCAGTCCTTTCCAAGGCGGCGATGGGCTTGGCCGGAGGCGCGGGCGCACCCTCGGGGCGCGGAGGAATCGGCGAGCCGTCCTTTTCGAGCTCGCGGACAAGCTGCTGCCAGCGGTGCTCGGTGAAGAAGAAGCTGGGCGGCACCTGTTCGAGGTGCACGTGTGCGGCAAACTCATCGGCGCCGGAGCCGATCAGCATGACGTGGGGCGATTGCTCCATGACCGCGCGGGCGAGCGAGATGGGGTGGCGCGTGCGCTGCACGTCGGCAACCGAGCCGGCCCGCATCGTCTCGCCATCCATGATCGCCGCATCGAGCTGGTTAGTGCCGTCCGCCGCGAAAACCGCGCCACGTCCGGCGTTGAACGACGGATTATCTTCGAGCAGCTTAATGGCGGCTTCGACAGCATCGAGCGCAGAACCTCCTTTATCAAGCACGTTGGCAGCGGCGGAGAGCGCTTCCTTGAGGCCGGCGCGGTAGTTGGCCTCGGCTTCGGGAGTCATGGAGGAGCGCTCGATGACTCCGGCGCCGCCGTGCAGCACCAGCGCCCACTTGTGCTGTGCGGAGGCGGGCTGCGGAAAAGCCGCGGGAGCACTCTGGGCCAGGGCTGCGCAAGACAAGGCACAGGCAAGACCAACGGAGGCGAGCGAGAGTTTGCGAGTGAGCAAGTTCATAAAACTCCTTGGAGCGGTATGACGCGGGGCCCGATGATTGACTCAGGCGAAAAGGGCGGCTTCGGGGCGTCCAGCCTCCGCCGCACTATTTCCGGTACACGATGCCATTCTTCATGACGAAGCTGACGCGCTGGAGCACGGAGATGTCCTGCAGCGGATCGCCGGGGACTGCGATCACATCGGCGTAGAAGCCGGGCTTGAGCTGGCCGATTACGTCCTGCCGTCCGAGGAGACGCGCACTGTTCAACAGGCTGGCGCGGAGCACATCGGCGGCGGCCATTCCGTACTTCACCATCAACTCAAACTCACGCGCCTGGGTGCCGTGCGGAAAGGGGCCGACATCGGAGCCTACCGCCATGGGAACGCCTGCCGCTAGTTGCTTGCGGAACTCGGCGGCATGGAAGGCCAGCATAGCGCGCTCATGCTCGATAACGGAAGGCGAGTCGGCATGGGCAGCAAAGTACTCGGAGATGGCAAAGGTGGGTACGGCGTAGATCTGCTTCTCGCGCATGATGCGCATGGTTTCGGGGCTGAGCTGGTCGGCGTGATCGATGGAGGCGACGCCCGCCTGGGCCGCGTAGAGAGCTCCGGGCTCCCCGGTGCAATGGACGCCCACGCGCTTGCCCACGCGCGCCGTTTCCTGGACGGCGGCTTCGAGCTCGGCCTCGGTGTACTGGTAGGGCGTGGTGAACTTACCATCGGCGAAGTGGTCGGCACCGGTTTGATAAATCTTGATAAAGTCTGCGCCCTCCTTGAGCTGCTGCCGTATCACCGAGACCAGTTCGCCGGCATTGTTAGCGTAGGTGGCATTGGATGAGATGTGCTCGGCGGGATTGAAGTGGATTGCATCTTCATGGCCCCCGAGAATGCTGATGGCGTTGCCGCTGACGCTCATGCGCGGGCCAGGAATCAGTCCGGAGTCGATGGCATTGCGTACGGCGGAGTCCGCCGAGCCCGCGCCCTCGGTTCCCATGTCGCGCTCGGCAGTGAAGCCCGCCATCAGATCCTCGCGGGCCGCGATTTCGGCAAGGATCGTGCGCTCGGGTACGGATTCGACGACGGTCTGGAGGTCCTCGGCTCCAAGATGGAGGAAAAGATGGACGTGGACGTCGATGAGCCCGGGCATCAGAGTTGCCGCGCCCAGATCGATCACCGTGGCGCCGCCGGGATGGGCGACCGAGGAACCAGCTTCAACAATGCGATTGCCGCGCACGAGCACCTCGCCAGGGCTGACAAGGGTGCCATGTTCCACATCGAAGATGTGGGCGGCATGGAGAACGATGGTACCGCTAGCGGGAATGTTGGTGGGAGCGGCGGGAGATTGAGCCTGGAGTGCATATACAGTGGCGAGAGTCAGGATGAAGACGAACGCAGTGGCGGCGGAGCGCAGGGATCGGAACATGCGCCAAATACTAGCACGCTGGCCGTCAGCCCATCCTCACTCAAAGTGCAACGGTCATTGTCATGAACAATCTCGACGAGTTTCACTCCGAAACGCGAATTGCGGACAATGTCGCTGTAATCTACATTCCTGCGGTGAAGGATGCCGGGCCTTTTAAGGAATAGGTGATGAAGTAGGCTTATGCTCCGAGTGTCCTGCCTCAGAATTCACCAAGTTGTTCGCAGTGCTTTCCACCAGTACACTCTTTGTGGCGCGAGGTGCCGTCGATGAGAACGTTGGGCAGGCTTCTTGGTCTTAGGCTATGCAGTTCGTGGACGGTAAGTTTCCTACTTGGCATTGTGGCCTGTCTCTCCGTTGTGCCTGGTGCTTTGTTGTTCCCCGAAACATCAGCGGCGCAGACTGTCACGCCGCAGTACCCCGCCTTACCAAGTGAAACACCCACCAAAATCCAGCCCGTCACCGATAGTTTCGATTACGTCAGCCGTGAGGTCATGATCCCCATGCGCGACGGGATCAAGCTACACACGGTCATTATTGTGCCCAAGGGAGCAAAAGGTGCGCCCATTCTGTTAACGCGTACTCCGTACGATGCGAGCGGACTTACGAGTCACGCCCAGAGCTCGCATCTCGGTCCCATCCTGCAGGGGTATGACAACGCAACCGACGTGATCGTCGAAGGCGGCTACATTCGAGTGGTCCAGGATGTGCGCGGCAAGTATGGCTCCGAGGGGGACTACGTAATGAACCGGCCGCTGCATGGGCCGCAAAACCCAACCCCCGTCGATCACGCCACGGACACCTACGACACCATCGACTGGCTGGTGAAGAANNGACTGGTTCCACAACGGCGCCTTCCGCGAACAGGGCATGCCCTACATCTATGAGCAGGAGGCGACGCGAAAGTCCGACGTCAAATGGTGGAAGAGCTACTTTGACGATTACGACATGTTCATGCAGGCGGGATCAGCGGGCGAACTCGGGCGTCTCCACGGTTTGGAGCAGGTCGGCTTCTGGCGGAAGATCCTGGAGCACCCCAGCTACGACGCCTACTGGCGCGACCAGGCGGTGGACCGCCTATTGGCCGCTGAACCGCTCAAGGTACCGGTGATGCTGGTGCACAGCCTCTGGGACCAAGAGGACATCTACGGGGCCATCGCCGTCTACAAGGCAATCAAGCCCAAAGACACAAATAACGACAAGGTGTTCCTGGTGCTGGGCCCCTGGTATCACGCCCAGGAAATCGGCGACGCCAGCACGCTCGGCCCCTTGAAATTCGGCAGCGATACCGCGCTCTATTTTCGGAGGGAGATTCTTCGGCCATTTCTGGATCAGTATCTGAAAGACGGTGCACCGAAAGCCGACGTCGCACCTGTCTCCGCCTTCGAAACCGGCACTAACAAGTGGCTGCGCCTGCCAGCATGGCCGGCTGGATGCGCGACTGGCTGCGGCATAAGGCCAACGCCGCTCTATCTGAATGCAGGTTTGAAGTTAAGCTTTGCAGCGCCCACCCCCGGTGATGCGGCATTCGACGAGTATATTTCCGATCCCTCGAAGCCCGTGCCCTTCCAAACCCGCCCTATTGATGAGGCTTCTTGGTCGAGATGGCTAGTGGACGACCAGCGCGAAGCATCCGGCCGCCCCGACGTTGTGGCGTTCGTCTCCGACGTTTTGACGACGCCGCTGAAGATCAGTGGCCAACCTATCGCCAATCTGGTCGCCTCCACCAGCGGCACCGACTCTGACTGGGTGATAAAGGTGATCGACCTCTATCCCGATGAGGTGGCGAGCCAGCCGGGCCTCGGTGGCTATCAGCTGATGATCTCGGCCGACATTTTCCGCGGCCGCTATCGCGAGAGCTTGGAAACGGCAAAGCCGATCGCTGCCGACAAGCCGGTTCTGTACCGCTTCGCCCTGCCCACTGCAAACCACGTTTTCTTGCCGGGGCACCGGATCATGGTCCAGGTCCAGTCGAGCTGGTTTCCGTTGTACGACCGCAATCCGCAGACGTTCGTCCCCAACATCTTCTGGGCCAAGCCAGCGGATTACCGCAAGGCCGAGCAGCGTGTCTACCACACGCCCGACAAAGCCAGCTTCATCGAGCTACCTCTGGTCACGATTCCTTGAGGCGGGTTTCGGACGACTCCCCTGTGGGTAGGTGGCTACGCCGGGGGTCCCCTCATTCTTATTGTGCACGCCCTGACCCCGGGTGGAGTATCCGGGCGAATTGTCAAAATCACATAACGACAAGCATCGACTCCTTTACTATCAATGACTTAGCATCGGTTCTTGTCCAGCAAGCCCTGAATCATCCATAGCACGCGACAATGGTGCCCAGGTCGGGACCAACTTTCAAACGTTCACATCTTCGACAACGGACTAACAATCTTGTTTTCTATGTGTTATAGGGGGTCATTAAAATGGTCGGAAGGGGGTCCCGGGGGAGTCCCCCGTACCCTTTTCGACGAGATGCCGCCTTGCCAGGCCACGAATTACGACGTAACGTCCCTAACCAACCCTTCCTATCTATATGCAAACATGGGTTGGTCGGAGCCCCCGACGGATCCTGATCATTGGAATGGGGGTGTAATGGGTGTCAGAGGGGTGTCACAGAGGGGCTTAACCAGTCCCTAGACCAGTACCCTAAAGACTACGCATTTGCCCGCTACATGCCGCGCGAGGAGTCAACGAGCAAAACACGGCGATCAGTGTACAAATACACTGGCGCGGGCAGGGTCTTCCCTTTAGTCTGCCCCGGCTGGCCGCTCCGGGCTGCCTGATCCCGCTTACCTCGTAACCATCGCGGTCCCCTTTTCTACAACCGGTTCCCCTGGCAACTCCTATCCTGCTGTATTTGTGCGCAAAATAATGCAGTCTTTTCCAATCGA
>PKXK01000142.1 GCA_003132325.1 Acidobacteriaceae bacterium | reverse complement strand
GATTTATCGCCAATTGACTGGACACAGAAGTGCAAGATTCCAGGCGGGTCCGTTCTGTGGGTAGTGACGAAAAATGAGACCGTGGATCATTGCGGCTATACTCCTCGCGACTGCAGTCACGCAGGCGGAAGATCCCTCCGATATGACTTCCGAGCGGCTAGCCAAAGTTCATCGATTCGCATTTGGTGGGACGGGGGTACGCCGGGGTCATTTCCCAAGGGAAAAAGGACTACAGGGTTATTCTGTTCCGCCCATCCGCGATGGCGAGCTTTGAAAGACTCTTGTCAGTAGGCAATCCGCAAGCGAAAAAATGGAGTCTTCCGTAACCTTCCCGATCCGCGACTCGGCGTGTACTCTCAAACATAAGTACCGATCTTGTTCTTACCTATCCAAAGGACGCTCCTTCTATGTCTTCTTCTACAAATAACCCACCGAATGTAGCTCCGCCCACTCCCCGACCGGTCACTGCCGCAGCAGCGGTCGCCCAAGCCCCCGCGCCATTTTCGACTCCGGCGCTGCTAGTCGCGATGCTGAAGACTGCAGCGAAGGTCAGCGACCTCTTTTTTACTCCCGGCAAACCGCCGCTCGTGGAAATTGATGGAAAGCTAACGGCCGCCGGAGCGGCTCGTACCCTCACGGTTGACGACACCCGGCGCATCGCGTCCGATCTCATCGGCAGCAACCAGCACGCCATTGAGAACCTGAAGGAACGCGGTTCCTGTGATGTGTCCTACAGTATGCCCGGCGCCAATCGGTTTCGCGTCAACGTTTTCATGCAGCGTGGTACTTGTGCCGTCGTGATGCGTGTAATTCCCGCTAAGGTTCCCGACTTGGAATCGCTCAATTTGCCGCCCGAATTGAACAAGATCGTCGACCTGCGCAACGGAATCGTACTGGTAACCGGACCGACTGGCTCGGGCAAATCCTCGACCTTGGCCGCCATCATCGACAAGATCAACAAAGAGCAATCCTATTATGTGCTCACTATCGAGGATCCCATCGAGTTCCTTCACGCTCACAAGAACTGCATCGTTCATCAGCGCGAATTGCACAGCGATACGCCCAGCTTTGCTCTGGCCTTAAGGGCGGCGCTTCGCCAGGCTCCCAAAGTAATTTTGGTCGGCGAGATGCGCGATAAGGAAACCATAGAAATCGCAATGGAAGCCGCTGAAACCGGCCACCTCGTCCTCTCCACACTGCACACCATCGATGCCTCGAAAACAGTCGAGAGAATCGTGGGAGCTTTTCCCATGGCCGAGCAGCACACGCTCAGAAACCGCCTCGCGAAAAGCTTTCGTTACATCATTTCGCAGCGCCTGGTCCCTCGCAAGGATGGCGCCGGGCGGATAGCCGTAATCGAGATATTGAAGTCCACTCTGCGCACTCGTGAATACGTTGAAAAAGGTGAAACCGACGGCAAGACCCTGCTCGACGCCATGCACGTAGGCGGGCAAGAAGGCATGCAGACTTTCGACGGCGACATCGAGAGACTAATCCGCAATGGCACCCTAGATTTGGAGACCGGCCTAGCCTATGCCACCAACCCCGGCAATCTTCAACTGGACATGTCCGATCTAAGACTAGAAGCCGAGTCCGAGGCTGCCGATCCCCTGCTCGAAACCACCGGGAAGTAAACATTGCCTGGTAAGCGAGGCTGATTGTTCGCTTCCCGCGCTTAACTGTTGTAAACAGGCGATAGCACTCAGAACCCGAAATTCCGCGCGTGGGTTTAGCGATCGTACATCTCGTAGTGCGTGGAACACGGCTCCAGTTCGAGCAAAAAATCTTTGTCAAAGTCGTAGTATTTCGCTGCGCTAATGTCGTCGCCCGCGAAAGCGCGGATCGCCTCCTCGGACTCCCAGAACGTGACCATCAGGAAATGCGCAGTGTTGCCCTCGATACGGCGCAGCGCGTATGCGCCCTGGTTGCCGGGAGTCGCGCGGTAATCCGGGATGGCAACCGTTCGCATCAGGTTTAGGTATTCGTCGCTCTTGGGTGCCGGGGTGGCGCCATGCCAGATTCGCGTGACCATGTTGAACTCCGTTCTTGTGGTTGAGTATCCATGGAGCCTTCTCTTGCGCTCGCGCTGCCCGTGGACCACGGAAGCGAGCCGGCACGTCCCCCTACTCCGGCTCCGCCACAAAGCGATAGCCCACTCCCCGCACCGTTTGCAGGTGCTTCGGCTGCGACGGATCCTCTTCTATGTACCGCCGCAACCGCACCACAAAATTATCGATGGCGCGGGTATCGGTATCTTCCCGCAATCCCCACACATCTTCCAAAATCGCCTTGCGCGACACCACGCGGCCTTCGCTGCGCACCAGATAGCGCAGAAATTCCGCCTCCATTACCGTCAGGTGGATCGTATTTCCCAGCGTGCGCAGTTCCAGTTCCGCGAAGTCAATTGACTTGCCACAAAAACTGAAGCTGTCGCCGCCAGATTCCTGCCCGCCCACGCGCACGGTCCCCGTCGTCCCACTACTGGCCGACCCGGCGTCTTTCATCCGCGCGTCTTTCATCCACATACTGCGCCGCAGCAGGCTCTCCAGGCGCGCCATCAGAATCGCCAGCTCAAACGGCTTCGGCAGATAATCATCCGCCCCCGACGCGAATCCCTGCAGCACATCTTCGGGACGCCCGCGCGCCGTCAACATCAGAATCGGCACATAGTTCTTCTTCTCGCGGAGCAAGGCCGCAACATCGAAGCCGCTCTGGCCCGGCAGCATCACGTCGAGCACCACTACGTCGAAGGGTTCCTTTTTTTCAACCAGCCTCTCCAGGGCCGTCTCGCCATCCGCCGCAACTTCCACGGCGTGCCCTTCGGCTTGCAGGTTGAAGCGCAAGCCCTGCGCCAGGTGCGCCTCATCTTCCACAATCAGCACGCGGCTCATGCCGTATTCCTCGAAACTTCCCGGGGCAATTCCAGCGTCACGGTTGTTCCCTTCCCACTTCCTTCGCTCTGCGCGAATACCCGTCCGCCGTGATTGCGCGCGATCGCACGCACAATGAACAAGCCTAGTCCCGTACCTCTTACTCTTGGGCGTTGGCGGACGCGATAAAAGCGTTTAAAAATTCGCTTCAGTTCGTTTTGCGGGATGCCGACGCCGCGATCGCGCACCCGAAGCACGAGGAGTTCTTCGCCGGGCGCATCCAGTTCGACCGCGATGTGCACACCGCCGGGCGAGTACTTGACAGCATTGTCGAGCAGGTTCGTAACCGCTGTGTGCAGTTCATCGGGATCGCCCAGTACGCGCGCGTTGCCGGATTGCGGCCCGGATTGCGGCAAAGATTCGCGATAATCGAGATTTTCAGGCAGCAGGTGATGCCGCGTGCGCGCCAGTTCCACACACTCGCGCACCACGGTGTTGAAGTCCACGGGGATGCGCTGGCCGGAAGCCTTCTTCTGGGCCATGGCGCCCGCCTTCAGCACCTGCTCCACGGTGCCCATGAGGCGCTCGGTATCGACCAGCATCGATTGGTAAAACTCACGGCGTTGACTCTCGTCCACTTCGCGCCGCTGTAGCGTTTCCAGATAGAGGCGAATGGAGGCAATCGGCGTCTTGAGCTCGTGAGTAACGGCATTGATGAAGCTGTCGTGCTGCTCGTTGCGCCGGATTTCGCGCACCAGAAAGATCGTATTCAGAACGAGGCCGGTGATGATGGCGCCGAAAAAGATGATGCCGAGAAAGACCTTGATGCCTTCGCGCCAGTTAAGAATGATCCAGCCGCTGCCCACCGCAAAGGCCACCGCGGCGAGGCACACGCCAAACGTGAGAAAAAACGCAATCGCTTTGCGCCGGCTGCTTATTCGCACAGAGAGATTGTAGCGGGACAGGTGTCAGGTGTCAGGTCTTAGGTGTCAGGGGTCGGGGAGGGGATTGGACAAAAGTGTGGAAGTCTTAGGGAAAAGAACTGCGCATAGGAAAGGCCTGGCGGTTTACGCGCAGGTTCCTAAGTACTTGAACGTTCAAGGGCTGGAGGTGAGCTGGCTTGAGTTGCGGATGGCATTGCATTTGCTATACACCATTATGTACCTATATATAATTATCTTAATAGACTTACTAGGTATTCATGAGCGCGGACCCCGCAGTTCTGGAATACGCCGAACCGAAACGCCCCCTAGCGATCCCCTCCCAGCGGACGGAAGAAGACAATGCTCGCCTGCCTCGCCGAGCCGTCGACTTTGGATGGCGCTTCCACGCCAAGCCAATTCGATTGCTTCCGGACTCTTCCTTGTCGCTGTTTCCCGTTCGCCAACGCGCCACCGCAGCGTTGCTCACCCAGTATTGCGCCGATGGCAATTCGTTGACCTCCTGCCTGCAGTGCGGCGCCTGCACCGTGAACTGCCACCTTGCCGAAACCGACGGACTGCTGTTTCCCCGGCGCCAGATGTCCCTTCTCCAACTCGGCGAAGTGGACAAACTGCTGGCGGATCCGGCGGTTTGGCTCTGTTTCAATTGTGCGGACTGTACCTCGGGTTGTCCGGCCGAGGCTGGGCCGGGGCGGGTCATGGCGGCCATTCGCCGCCTGGCCGTGGAGCGCTATTCCGTGCCTCGCGGTTGGGGCCGGTGGGCAAATCAACCGCGAGGTTTTCTGAGCATGCTGGTGGCGGCGATCGCACTGCTGCTGGCGACAATCGCGATGGGCGGGTCGTTCTCGCCGCAAGTCAGCCCGGTACGTTATGCCAGCATGCTTCCGCATTTCACTGTGAATTTGTTTTTTGGCGCGGTTGCGGGCGTGGTCATGATCGCTGCCGCGATCGGCGCTGCTCGCGCATGGAGGGCGTTCACTGGCGAAGCGCTCTGGATCGCCCGCGTTGGCCGTCTCCTCCGCTCGGTTGTCTCCGTCGCTCGCCAGATCGCAACGCACCAACAGTTTTCCGAGTGCCGGCAATTCCCCTTAAGCCGATGGGCGCATATCTCGCTGTCTTACGGCTTCCTGACGCTGCTGGCGCTGGCGGGCGTGGCGGCGGTGCGAATCGCGGTTCACGCTCCCTATCCTCTTCCGGCTTCCCACCCCCTCAAGATTGCAGGCAATCTTGCCGCCGCGCTGACGATCGGCGGGGGTCTGTACTTCTGGGTTCAGCGGCAGCGCGAATCGCGGAAGAGCGGCTCCAGTTCATGGTTTGACTGGGCGTTGCTCGTGGAACTTCTGCTGGTGGGCACGACGGGCGTGCTGGCCGAAGTCTTTCGCTATGCCAATATCGCGGCGCTCGCCTATCCAACCTATTTTTTGCATCTGGTCTTTGTTTTCGTTTTGCTGGCGGGTGCAGCGCATTCGAAACTCGCGCATGTGTTCTACCGAACGGTCGCGCTTAC
This sequence comes from Acidobacteriaceae bacterium, assembly GCA_003132325.1. GTDB lineage: Bacteria > Acidobacteriota > Terriglobia > Terriglobales > Acidobacteriaceae > Acidiflorens. The sequence goes on along the minus strand of PKXK01000142.1, from coordinate 12,395 downwards.
GGCAGAGGAGTACCAAGCAGCGGCGTCAGTGCGCGGCCTGGAGCCGGGGAGGGTGGCAGCATGAACGGCAACGGTTCGGTAACTCAGATTGTTCCTCTCGCCGCCTTGCTTTCGAAAAAGCCCGAGGAACTTGAAACCATGGACAATGACGAGCTCGTGGCCGCCTATCAGTCCCTCCGGGATCAGGAAGACGGCGCCCGCGGGTCGTATCCGAACATCGGCCGTCTGTATGGAACCACGTTGGAACGAGAGAAAGACCGGCGCGAAATCCGCGCGCAGGCGGAGAGCTCGGATGCCGAGATGCATGCATGGTATGACAGGGCCCGAAACGAGCCCTGCACATGGTGGCTGAAGAACCATCTGGTTGCCAAACACGCCCTGGAGACGTGCATCGCCTGCGGCGTCTGCACTTCGCAATGCCCGGCGGCGCACTACTTTGCCGAATACAATCCCCGCACGATTGTCGATGCAGCTCTGTCGCAAGACGAAGAGCGCCTGGTTGAACTTTTGAAATCCGATGTTCTCTGGTACTGCGGGCAGTGCGGTTCGTGCATACCGATGTGCCCGCGCGAAAACAACCTGATGGGACTGGTCTCTTCCCTGCGCTTCCTGGCGCAATTGAAGGGATACCACCTGTCGAGCGTTCGCGGACGGCAGCAATATGCCATGCGGCATCTGTGCGGCGGAAACCTGTGGAATCGCGGCTTCTCTTTGTACTTCCGGAATGTGACCGCTGAAGGTCACCCGGATTTCGGCCCGCGCTACGCAAGATATCAGTCCGAGGCGGAGGGGCAGATGATTCGGCTAGGCGCCAGCCCGGATCGGCCAGGGAATTTTGGCGGACGCAAACTCTCACCCCAGACGCTTGCGGAATTTCGTTCGTGCCTGGTCTCCGGTGGAACCCTGGTGTTGTGGAATCAGCTGGAGAACCACGCCAGCGAAGATGCGAAGAAAAGCGGCGTCTCGATTGAGGAATATCACAATCGGGTTCACCGGGAAGGATAGGCCAAGAACAGAGATGGCGACCGCGACGATTGCACCGGAGAAGATCAAAGAAATTCCGGAGAATAACTATTTCCTGACGCCGAGCTGCATTCTCGGCGCCGTCAACCCGGGGACGGAAGCGCTCATCGGCCGTATCTACGATTTGCTGGGACTGCATTGGAAAGCGGCGGGAGATTCCCCGGAATCGCAATGCACGTGCTGCACGGGCTTTTCCTCGCACGGGGATCTGATTTCGATTGAGAGCACGCTGCTGGTAACGGCGCGCCTGTGGTCAGTGGCGGCGGAGATGGGCTTGGAGAACATCACTACGGCTTGCGTAACTTCGTACGCGATTCACAACGAATGCCTGGAAATGTATGAGCGCGAACCGGGATTGGAGGAGCGCGTGGACGGGTGGCTGCGGCAAGCCTGCGGCCGGCGGCTGCGGATTCCCAAACACGTGGTTCACGGCAGCGACATCCTGTATCGCTATCGCGAGGCGCTGGCGGAGAAGCTGCGATATCGGTTGGTCGATCACAAGACTGGACACGCCTTGCGCATCGTGGATCACGTTGGATGCCATTACGCCAAGGTTTTCCCGAAGAAGTCCATTGGTGGCGCCGAGTCCTGTGACGTGCTTACCGGACCGATTCGCTCTTGGGGCGGCGAGACCGTGGACTACCCGGAACGGCGCCACTGCTGTGGCATGGGGTTCCGGCAGTGCGCGATTCGTCCCAATCGCGGCTACACGATGGCCTGCGTGCTGAAAAAACTGGAGAGTATGGAGCCATGGAAGCCGGATGCGATTCTCACCAATTGTCCCGGTTGCAACCTCTTCCTCGACAAAGAGCAATGGGCAATCCTCCAGATCACGGGAGTCGAATACAACGTTCCAACACTCTCGTACACCGAACTGGCGGGCTTGTTGCTGGGCTGGGATCCGTACGACGTGGTTGGCATCCAGTCCCACACCGTGCCGGTGGAACCTCTACTCGACAAGATTGGGATTCCCTACGACAAATCNNGAATGGTTAACCCAGGAGAAAGTTGAGGTCGCTTAGAACAGCGATATGACGAAACCCGTGTGCATCGTCGGAGGCGGGGTTGCGGGCATGCAAGTGGCGCTCGTACTCAATACGCTCGGCGTCGCTTCCTTGCTGGTAGAAAAATCGTCGGCCTTGGGCGGGCGCGTTCCGCTGCTCTCCAAGACTTTTCCGTTCTTCAACAACGATGGATTCAACGATGGAAAGGAATTCACCGATACGCTGGAACGGGAGCTTCGTTTGGCGCTGCTGTCGGAAGTTCGCCTGAATACCACGGTCGACCGCGTCGACGGGGATTTTCCCGACTTCAGAATTCGACTGAACGATGGAAGTATGGTCAACGCCAGTTCCATCGTTGTCGCCACCGGCTTCACACCCTTTGATCCCACCAGCCTGAAAGAGTACGGATACGGCACGTATCCCAACGTCGTAACCGCGAGTGAACTGGAGTGGATGCTGAATGCGCGGGGTCCCACCGGCGGCAGGCTCGTACGCCGCGACGGGAAGCCGGCGGAGAGGCTGGCAATCGTGTTCTGCGTCGGTTCACGCAACCGGCGGATCGGGGCGCCCTTTTGCTCGCGCATTTGCTGCTCCTACAGCACCAAGCAGGCAAGCACCGTCATGGAGCGGAATCCTCGGGCCGTGGTGGTTTGCTTCTACATGGACGTGCGCACCTACGACCGCGGGTTCGAGGAGATGTATTCCCTGGCACAGGAGCGAGGAGTCCGATACGTTCGCGGACGCGTCTCCCAGTGCAAGCAGCTGGCGGATGGCTCGATCTCGGTGCGCGCCGAAAACACCCTGCTCTCGCGCCCATTCTCGGGAGAGTTCGACCTGGTATCTCTCTCCACCGGAATGCGGCCTTGCGAAAACGCAAACGAATTGGCGCGCATTCTCGGCATCGGCTGTGGGCCGGATGGGTTCTTCCTTTCGCGGGAGTGGTTCCGCCATCCGCACGATGCCACTCGCGACGGCGTGTTCCTTGCCGGCTGCGCTACCGGGATGAAACCAATCCGGAACTGCATGATCGATGGCGCGGCCGTGGCCGCCAGAGTAACCGCGGCACTGCGCGAAACTGGATCCCCGTTATTCGACCGTAACCGCACCACGGCAACCGGACTGCATCCGGCCGCCGGAGAGTTTAGCACTTCGTCAGAACCCAAAACGCACGATTCACTTTCATCAACGTAAAAGGAGAAATTATGTCAACTACAACTCTGAAATCAAACCACATCTTCAGCTACCTCAAACCGGAGGAGATCGATTTCCTCAGCAACTACGCGACCACCGAGGAATACAAGGCGGGTGCGATCGTTTACCGCAAGGGACAGCCGGCATCCCGTGCGTACGTCCTGCTGGAAGGGGAAGTCTTGCTGCGCGTGCCCTCGCAGACCGGCCAAGACCTGATCGTTGAACAAGCGAGTTCCGGCACGATGATTGGCGCGAGCGTGCTGCTGGGAGAGACCTATATGGTAACCGCCCAGTGCCTTACCGACTGCAAGATCATGAGCATCGGCAAAACGCCCTTAGAGCGGATCGTGGAAGCGAATCCGCAAATGGGACTCGTCATTGAGAAGTACTTAGCGGAGATGTACTACCAGAGAAGCATCGACCTCATGCACAAACTGGAAGCCTTGATACGGGAAGGGCCGTCGAAGACAGAGTGGGAACGGCGACCCGTGGCAATCGCGTGAGACCCAGATGGTGAACGGTTCCTGAATAGCGTGTAGAGCAGAGAACGAAGAAGGCTCTCGACGGCGACCAAACCCGGTCGATTCGAGAGCCTTTCCTGAGACCTGACACCTAAGACCTAAGACCTGCTTTTCTAGTCGTTCCCCGCGGCCGCCATCACCCCAGCCGCCTTCACATCCCGCAACAGGGCCGGCTTCGGCGGCAGGTTGTCGAGCGTAACTTTGTACACGTGCCGCGCCAGGCCCAGTTTCTTCAGCGCCCAGATGCCGTACCAGTTCATGTCGACTTCGTACCAGCGCAAGCCGTGCCGCGCGGAAACCGGATGCGCATGATGATTGTTGTGCCAGCCTTCGCCAAAGGTAACGATGGCCACCAGAAAATTATTGGTCGAGAGGTCTTGGGTCGCAAAGCGCCGCGATCCCCACAGGTGGGTGACCGAGTTCACCATCCAGGTGGCATGCAGTCCGACCACGATTCGGGCGAACATTCCCCACAACAGCCAAGGCCATCCGCCGATGGCAAACAGAATCACGCCCAAAATAATGCTGGGGACGTAGTGATACTTGGTCAGCCAGACGTGGACTTTATCTTTGGTCAGGTCGGGGACGTAACGCGCCAGGGTCGTGGTGTCATGATGCATCGACTTGCCCATCAGGATCCATCCCATGTGCGACCACCACTTGCCGTCGATGGGCGAGTGCGGATCGCCTTCCTCGTCGGAAAACTGATGGTGAATCCGGTGGGTCGCCACCCAGAAAATCGGCCCGCCTTCGAGCGCCAGGGTGGCGCAGACGGTCAGGAAATACTCCACCCACTTCGGCGTCTTGTATCCACGATGGGTCAGCAGGCGGTGATAGCTCATCCCGATTCCGAGGCTGCCCGAGATCCACCATAAGAAAATGGCGACGAAAAATGCTTTCCAGGTAAAGAAAAATAACGCCGCAATCGCGCCCACATGAAACAGCCCCATGGCAATCGCCGTAACCCAGTTAAAGCCATCACGGCTCGCTCGATCTTTACTGCTTGCGGCTTCTCCTGCGGCGCTCATGGCTTGGCCCGCAGCTTCGCTCATGGTCTCGCGCACTGTCTGACTCATTGTTTTTTCTCCCCACACCCGTTCTGCTGAAGTCTGTGTCAAAACAATAGCAAGAGTCGAGGGAACGCCTTGTAATACTTCTGTAATCCTCGCTGGTTAAAGGGGTTACGGGCGTAATCCGTTCCAAAAAGGATCAGGTCATCTGACCATCGGGTCATCGAAAATCAAAGGCCTTTGAACTTAGATGGCCCGATCACCCGATCACCCGATCCCTGTCCGATCCTTTTCGTGCACGTGCACGTTCCCGCCTAGTGGAGTATCTTTAGCAGTTCGATTAATGTTTGCGAACAGGAGGTGTGCGTTGAAAGAGAAATGGGAGCAGAGAGAAGCGTTGAAGAAGACTCTATTGGTTCTCCTCGCGTTGTTCTTCTTTGTGTTCGTGTTATGGGCGCAGAATGACCAGCCTCCCGCCAAAGCGCCCGCCCCCGAAGCCAAGGCCTCGCCCGCTGATTCCGCCCGGGTAAATCCGGTCAAACCGACCCAGGAATCGCTCAACAAGGGCAAGAAGACGTACGTGATCGACTGCGCGATGTGTCATGGCGACAAAGGCGACGGCAAAGGCGACATGGCGTCGGACATGAAGAACGTCACCGATTTCACCAACCCGGACGCGCTGAAAAACCGTACCGACGGCGACCTGTTCTACACGATCCGCCATGGCAAAGGTGACATGCCCCCCGAAGGCGACCGCGCCAAAGATGACGAAATCTGGAATCTGGTGAACTACGTCCGCGCGTTCGCCAAGAAATAGCTCGTGTGGTCCGCGTAGGGACAGCCGGCCCTCGGCTGTCCAATCCGAGCGAAGCTCGGCAGCTGTCGGCGGCCGGAACAACTGTAGGATTCGATACGGCGTCTCAGTCTACTTGGACGCAGCCTTCACTTCCACCCCCGCCCATTTTTCCAACAAAGTAAGGGTCGACGCATAGTCCAGATCCGCCTGCCCTTCCTCGGCCGCAACGTCGTAGACCTCTTCCACGGCTTCGAGTCCGGGCAGGCGCACGCGCGATTCCTTGGCCGCCTCGAGCGCCAGCCGAATATCTTTCAGCATCAGCCGCAGCGGAAAATTGGGCGAGAAGTCGCGCTTCAGAATGAACGGAGCTTTGTAGTCCACCACTCCCGATCGCACCATCGAAGCCTGCACCAGCGGCAACAGCTTTTCCACGTCCACGCCCAGCTTGGCGGCCAGCGTGAGCGCTTCGGCGAAGCCTTCATAGATGAGCGCAATCTGCAGATTCATGACCAGCTTCGTGGCCTGCCCCTTGCCGGTTTCGCCCATGTGGAACACCTGCTTGCCCATCGCCTGAAAAAGCGGCTGCAAGCGGGCGAGCGCGGCGTCGTCTCCGCCCGCCATAAAGATCAGGCTGCCCGCTTCGGCGGCGATCTTCGAGCCCGTCATCGGAGCGTCCACGTAGTCGACGCCGCGCGCCTTCACGCGCTCGGCAAAACGCCGCGTGGCCGACGGAGAAATCGTGCTCGAGTCCGCGATAATCATGCCCGCGGCCAGAACTGGCTCCAGACCGCCCACCCCAAACAGTACGGCCTCGACCGCCTTCGTGTCGGAGACGCACATCCACACCACTTCCGCGCCCGCCGCCGCATCCGCGGGAGAAGCCGCGCTGCGTGCGCCTTCCACGTCCTTACCGCCGGTCCGATTCCACACCGCGACCTCGTGTCCGGCTTTGACCAGGTTCGCGGCCATCGACCGTCCCATAATTCCCAAACCAAAAAAAGCGACGCGCATCGGTGCTGATTCCTCCAAAAGGCTTCGTATCTAGGGTATCGCTTTCGCGAGACCACATGTGCACAGAAACTGCCCGCCCCTTTAGGGGCCGGACATCCGAAATCGTTAATTTCTGAAGTTCCCTAATCTTCGAGATTAATTGGGATTAGACATGACCGGCAGAGCAACGGTCAACAAAAACAAAATTCTGTTCACTGGACAAATGAACCACCCGGGAAACGCAGCGGCAGCAATCTCGCCGCCTTTGCGTCGCTGTCCGGCTCCGCGGCATCTAAATCCTCTAGAGACTTAAGCCAACAAAGCCGATAATAGACAAATGGTCTGCGGTGCCAGCCGACCGCCGGGATCATCCGGCTCGAACCAATGTTAAAGTCCTCATTAAAAAATGCCGCGCTGCGCAAGCGTGCCAGTCAGTTCACGCGCCTGGTGCGGCATTCCGCGGTCACCCCCCGCACCGGAGAGACTCACAAACCGCAACTGGCTACGAACGGCGAACTCGGCGTCACCTTCATCGGACACTCCAGCTTTTTTCTGCAAATTGGCGGACAGAACGTCGTCATCGATCCCAACTTCGCGCGCTGGCTCTTCGTTCTCAAACGCCTGCGCCAGCCGGGACTGAACCTGCGCGACCTGCCTGCGGTGGATGTTGTCCTGGTAACGCACGCGCACTTCGATCACCTGCATCGCCAGTCGCTGCGCACCATCGCGCGCCAAACCCGGCGTCAAACCGGAACCGCGCCCACGCTGGTTGTCCCGCATCATTTGTTCGACCTGGTCGACGATCTCGGCTTCGAACAAATTATCGAACTCGAATGGTGGAACACCTATCGCCACGGCGCGCTCGACATCACCCACGTCCCCTCGCGCCATTGGGGAGCGCGCGTCATCAAAGATTCGCACCGCGGCTATGGCGGATACGTGCTGCGCGCCGGCAAACACTCCGTCTACCACGCCGGAGACACCGCCTACTTCGACGGCTTTCGCGAGATCGGACGCCGCTTGTCGCCCGAACTCGCGTTGCTGCCCATCGGCGCCTACAATCCGCCGCAGTTCCGCAACGTCCACGCCAGTCCCGCCGACGCCACCCAGGCCTTTCTCGACCTGAAAGCCCGCTGGATGGTGCCCATGCATTATGGAACGTTCCGCCTCTCGCATGAGCCCCTCGAAGAACCTCTTCAGTTGCTGGAGCGCGCGGCCCGCAAGGCCGGCGTGAAAGACAAAGTGCTCGTCCTCGAAGAAGGCGTCACCCGCTTCTTCTGAAACATCTTCGGCGCACAACTTGCTTGTATTACCATAGAGTGCACGCGAGGTTTTCGATGAAGTTTGGCGTCATAATTTTCCCCGGTTCCAACTGCGATCACGACGCTTTCTGGACGGCTAAGCAGGTGGCGAAGCAGGAAGCAACGCTCCTGTGGCACGACTCGCATGACCTTGAAAATTGCGATGTGGTGATTGTGCCGGGAGGCTTCGCCTACGGCGACTATCTGCGCACCGGCGCAATTGCGAAGTTTTCGCCCGTGATGGAATCTGTCCGCAAGTTTGCAGCCGGGGGCGGACTGGTGCTCGGCATTTGCAACGGCTTCCAGATATTGTGTGAGTCGGGGTTGCTGCCCGGAGCGCTGATGCGCAACATTGGCTTGAAATATGTCTGCAAGCCGGTTCACGTAAGAGTCGAGAACAACGAGACGCCGTTTACCAACGCCTGCCGCCAGGGCGAAGTGCTGACCATCCCCATCGGCCACATGGAAGGCAATTATTTTTGCGATGAGACGACGCTCGCGGAATTAAAGCGCGACCATCGCATCGTCTTCCGCTACGCGAACCCGCAAGGCGAAATCACGCAGGAAGCGAATCCCAACGGGTCGCTGGAGAATATCGCCGGCATCTGCAGCCCGGGACGCAACGTGCTGGGCATGATGCCCCATCCCGAACGAGCCGCCGAACCCGAACTGGGCGGCGTGGATGGGTGCAAGGTCTTTGAGTCATTAGTCGGGGCAATGGCGACAAAATGAACTGTAGAGACGCGGCTTGCCGCGTCTCCGTCAGCAGCTAGTACGCCCACCTGAGCAACGTCGCTCCCAGCGTGAATCCAGCGCCGACCGAGGCCAGCAGCACCAGGCTTCCCTTTTTCAATTTGCCTTCCTGGCGCGCGGTTTCCATGGCCAGCGGAATCGTTCCCGCGGTGGTGTTGCCGTACTGCTCGATGTTGAGGATCACGGCTTCGGGACGCATCTTCAGCCGATCGGCGGTCGCGGTGATGATGCGCTTATTCGCCTGATGCGGGATGAAGGCGTCGATCTCGCTGCCCTTAATGTTGTTGCGCCGGAGAATTTCCTCGCAGAGCGACGCCATCCTGCGCACCGCGAACTTGAAGACCGCGGCCCCGTCCTGATGAACGAAGTGCATCTTCTTGTCGACGGTTTCGTGGGTCGAGGGATTCAAGCTTCCGCCTCCGGGCATGTAGAGCGAGCAGCCGCCCGATCCATCGATTTCGTGCAGAAAGTCGATGAGCCCGACCGAATCGTCATCCGTGGGTTCGAGCAAGACCGCGCCCGCTCCATCGCCAAAGATTACGCAGGTCGCGCGATCGGTGTAATCGATGATGGACGACATCACATCGGCGCCGATCACCAGCACTTTCTTGTGGGATCCGGTGGCGACAAACTGCGCGCCGGCTTGCAACGCGTAAACAAACGCGGAACAGGCAGCCGAGACATCGAATCCCCAGACATTTTTCGCGCCGAGCTTGTGTTGGACCAGGCAAGCGGTCGAGGGGAAAAACATGTCGGGCGTAACCGTCCCCACGATAATCGCGTCGAGATCGGAAGCGTCGATGCCGCGCTCGGCGAGCGCTTTCTTCGCCGCCTCGACCGCAAGATCGCTGGTCGCAACCCCCTTGTCGACGAGATGGCGCTCGCGAATGCCGACGCGCTCCATGATCCATTGATCATTGGTGTCGACAAGTTTTTCGAGGTCGGCGTTGGTCAGAAGGCGGGGCGGAACGTAGGTGCCGAGAGCGCTGATCTTAACGCGCTGAAGCTGAGTCAATGAGGTCTCCTGGAATAAAAGTGCGCTGCCTGGTGAACTGACTATTTTCAACGATGAAGGCGAGAATGTAAAACCAGGTGTCAGGTCTTAGGTGTTAGGTCTTAGGTCTTAGGTCTTAGGTCTTAGGAAAAACAGAATCATTCCACTCCATCGTCGTTGCAGGTTTTCCTAAGACCTTAAGACCTAACACCTAAGACCTGCCTACCTCAGGCGCGCCGCCAGCTCCCCGAACAGCGGCAATTCAAAGCGTTCGCCCTGCCATGCCTTGAGCGACAGAACGATCCACAGGAACAACATGGCCAGCGAAGCCAAAATTCCGAACAGAAGAAACAGCATGGCAGCCGTGACATTCGAAAGCAAAAGCGCGGCAATGGTCAAAACGAAAAACACTCCCCAAAGCAACACGCTTTGCCAGGCATGAAAGCGGACAAAACGGTGCTTGCGAAATGCCGGCAGAAACAGGAGCACCGCGGCAGGAACGAAGGTGAGATACGCAACCGCAGCGGCCGCCCGATCCGCCGGAGGAAGCGGCGCCATCGACCATCCGCATCCCGGACAGAACGCCGCGTTCGCCAGCATCGCCGTGCCGCAATGCGGACACTTTGCCGAAGTCTGCGCCGGATTCGCCGGGCGATTCTCCGGGCTATTTCCGGAAACATTTCCCGGACTATTCGACGGGCTAGACAATTCGGCGTCCATTCGTCTTCTTGCGGCAGGGTTCGCAAACGCCATAAATCTGGAACGTGTGGCGGGTGGTTACGTAGTGGTGTTTGCGTCCGATCTCGTGTTCGATTTCTCCGACTTTCTCCGAGAAAAATTCGACCGAAGCGCCGCACTCGGTGCACACCATGTGGTGATGACTGCGGCGGTTGTACTGGTGTTCGTAGCGGGTGATGCCGTCATGAAAGGCGACTTCGCTGGCCAGGCCGCAACCCGCCAGAAGTTTCAGCGTGCGGTAGACGGTGGTGAAGCCGATGCGCGGGTCGGTCTTCCTGACCAGTTGGTGCAATTCTTCGGTCGAGAGATGTTCGCGAGTTTCCAGGAAGGTCCGCAGGATGGCGTTGCGCTGTTCGGTCTGCTTCAGGCCGACGCGACGAAGATGCTGCAGGAAAATTCCTCCGGCTTCGCGGATGTTCTCGCGCGAGATGGACGGCCGATCGTCGATTCGTTTCTGCAACATGTTGGAAGGCGTGGAAACTCTAGATGATAACGCGCGCCGAGGTTCCGAGACATGATACTTGGCGAGATCGGGTTGCGCCAATCGGACTTCCCTCGCTGCACCTCATTGCAGCCTGCGAGGGGCAATCGCTTCGAACAAGCTGTTCGAACAAGCTGATTGATTCCTTCTTTCTTCTCCCTGCATGTTTACTCTAACATTACTAACCAACTAGTATAGGTGGGGCTACCCCCCCCTTTTTCTGTCTTTTGGAATCAAAGACTTAGGAGGTGGCTCCCGCCAGGTCTTTGGGTTTANNTCTTTAAGAACCAACGACTTAACTTGTCAAAGAGCGCTGAAAATGGGTTTGGGGCAGTTTCGAGGGCCGTCTTGTGGACGGACGCGCCTCGAAACTGCCCCAATCAGAATCTCTATGGTCGCGCGCTGCGGGGCTTAAGTCAATGGATTTCGATCACGGGATGTGAACTCCCACTCGAGCCAAAACCGGGTTGAGTGGGCGACCCGTCCCGGCATGCTGCTGCCGACTTCAGCGCACAACGGCGAAACCGGGTGTGAAGTTATCTTGGGCCTTGTCATAGAAGTGCTTTCCGCAGACTGCACACGTCCTCCGGAGACCCCCGTTCCAGTCGTGGGGATGTGGCAGAAGGACGAGCTTTCCTTTGCCGTCGAAACACACCTGGCAGTAAGGCCCTTTCTCGCCCACGTAGTAGTAGACACTTGGACCAACCTGCCTAGGCTCAGGCGCCGCCTCTCGCTGGCCTTGCAGTTCGGCGATCCTCTCGGTGAGTTTTTCATTCTCGCTGACGACTCGGGCGACCGCCTCTTTGAGTTCCGCCATCTGGTCGTAGGCGGTGTTGATGAGCAGCCTCATCTGAGTGTCTTTAGAGGTGGCGGCGTGCTCCCGTGCATCGTTCAGAGCTTTCCTGGCGGATAGGAGGAGTTGAACTGCGGTGCTGACTGTGGTCATCGACACTAGGATAGCCTTACACTTCCTCCAAGCTCCCGTCAACACTGTGCCCTGCTTATTTTGGACAAACCCTGGGGACATCCATGATAAGTAAAAGTCAAGAGGATGGGCGACCCGTCCTGCCACTTCCAGAAGCGGAGAATGACCGCGCGTTAGAATTACGCAATGGACATGCTCCCATATCTCTCTGAGATTGAGTACGCAGCGACCGAAAGCATCAATCTTATGTGGAAGGAAGTAGAAGAGGTCGCTCGTCTTGAATCGGAACTGAAGCCATTAGCGCAAGCAACTGAGCGCGACTACCGACAGGCAGAGGCCATCGCAATGATGGATGATGACGACGACGGCATTAGCACACTATTGCATTGGGACACGTACTTTGGAGTAGATAAAAACAGGCACCATAAGGAGGAAGAAGTTCAGGCAGCCGCTGAGCGAGTTGCGACACATCAAAAGTCAGTCGCCTTGATTGCAGGGAGCCTCTTGCAGTATGCGAAGCAAGGTTTGTCTCAGGTATACGGCTCGCCGCAACACTGGCCGGGGTGGGCAGCGATTGGGACACAAGGTTTTGGGAATATCATTCTGCAATCACGAAATCAGACGATGCACTGGGATACGCCGCCTCTGAGGGTGTAAATAGAACTGTG
>PKXK01000090.1:23942-26837 GCA_003132325.1 Acidobacteriaceae bacterium | reverse complement strand
ATTCTCTTCACCAGTCTTTACCTGATTCGCTCGAATCGGCGATTGTTCCGCCAACTCGCGGCGCTTTCCGAACAGCGCAGCGAACTTGCCCAGAAGCTCATTGCCACCCAGGAATCCACCTTGCGTCACATCTCGCGCGAATTGCACGATGAGTTCGGACAGATCCTGACGGCGGTGGGCGCGATGCTGACGCGGGCCGAAAAACATGCTCCGGAAAATTCAGAGCAGCGCGCTGAATTGCATGAAGTCTGCGAGATTACGCAAAGCGCGCTGGACAAAGTGCGCAGCTTGTCACAGGCCTTGCATCCGGTGATGCTCGAAGAAACCGGATTGGAGAGCACCCTCGACTGGTATTTGCCGGTGGTGGAAAGGCAGGCTGGCGTTCACGTATTCTATGAGAAATCGGGTGAACCCTTTCCTGTAGACGGCAACGCCGCCATTCATGTGTACCGCGTCGTGCAGGAAGCCTTGAATAACTTGACTCGGCATTCGGGAGCCAAGGAAGCGTGGCTCCGTCTGCGCTTTCTTCCGCAGGCTTTGGAAGTCGAAGTGGAAGATCACGGCCGGGGCTTCGACGCGCAGGCCGCCAGGCAGGGAATTGGCCTGGTAGCGATGCGGGAGCGCGCGGAGTTGATGGGCGGCACGGTTGAGTTTTTGCGGCCCGCCCACGCCGCGGGTGGAAAAGGAACCCTGGTTCGATTGCGAGTCCCCAGAAAGAAGCTGGAAGGTTAATGCGCATGCCGGAGAAAATTTCAGTTTTGCTGGTGGACGACCATAACCTGGTGCGGCGAGGGTTCCGGCGCATTCTGGAAGACGAGCCGGACATCGTCGTTGCCGGCGAGGCGGGCGACGGCTCGGAAGCAATCCGGCTCGCGGATGAGCTTCGTCCGAAAGTGATTGTCATGGATTGCGCCATGCCCGGGATGAACGGACTCGAAGCCACGCGCCAGATTCTTCGCAAGCATCCGCAGGCCTTGGTGCTTATGCTCAGCATGCATCCGGAGGAGACGTTGGTGCGGCAGGCGCTCGAGGCCGGTGCGCGCGGCTATGTACTGAAAAATGCGGTTGACCTGGAGCTGGGCGCCGCCATCCGGCGAGTCGCGAACGGCGAGACGGTGCTCGACTCCCAACTCAAACGTCCGGCTGCACTCAAAGGCAGTCGCAACGCCGGGCTCACTCCTCGGGAACTCGAAGTTCTGCAAATGATCGTGGATGGCAAGTCCAATAAACAGATTCCGTCCGCGCTCGACCTCAGCGCCAATACCGTCGCTGTCCATCGCGCCAACATGATGGACGCTTTGGGAACCCACAAGACCGCCGAGTTGGTGGTCTACGCGATCCGCAACGGGCTGGTTGATCTTCCGTGAAAAGCCTTGCCGTGAGCGGCCCTGCCCTGAACCGCCGGTCGTTTCTCTGGGGAATGGCAGGCTTGGCGGCGACGTCCGGCTTGCGACTCGACGCATTCGCCGCGTCTCTCCCGCGCCCGATCCCGGTTTCCGGCTGGTGGACGTGACTGCCCAGTCTGGAATTCGCTTCCTGCACAACAACGGCGCCTACGGCGGCAAGCTGCTGCCCGAAACGCTCGGCTCCGGTTGTGCCTTCCTCGACTACGACCGCGACGGCTGGCAAGACATTCTTCTGGTGAACGGCGCCGATTGGCCCGGACATAAGCGCGGCTTTAAGTCGGAGCCCAGCACGCTCAGGCTCTATCGCAACAATCGCAACGGAACATTTTCCGACGTGACCCGCAGCGCCGGGCTCGACGTCGAGATGTACGGCATGGGGGTTGCCGTCGGAGACTACGACAACGACGGTTATCCCGACATCCTTATTACCTGCGTCGGCCAGAATCGCTTGTTTAAAAACACCGGCAAGGGAACCTTTATCGATGTTACTAAGTCGAGCGGCCTGGGTAGCCGCCAAGCGATGAGCACGTCCGCTTTATGGTTTGATTTCGACCGCGATGGACTGCTGGATCTGTTTGTCTGCGTCAAGTGGTCTCCCGAGCACGATGTATTTTGCAGCCTCGACGGCAAGCATAAGTCGTATTGCACGCCCGAAGCCTACCGCGGAGAGACCTGCTGGCTGTTTCGTAACCGCGGCAACGGCACCTTTGAGGATGTCACTGCCACCAGCGGAATTTTCGACAGCAGCTCGAAGTCCTTGGGCGTAGCCATGCTCGACTACGATCGCGATGGCTGGCCCGATTTGCTGGTGACCAATGACACCCAGCCCAATAAACTTTATCGAAACCAGCGCAATGGCACGTTTAAGGACGCAGCGGTGGAAGCCGGCATCGCTTTTTCCGCCGAGGGCCGTGCCCGCGCCGGCATGGGCGTTGACGTGGCCGACTTCGACAATTCAGGATACGCGGGCGTCGCCATCACCAATTTCGACAACGAAATGACGGGCCTCTACCGGCTCTCCGAGGGCGGGAATTATGTTGATGTGGCGATGCAGAGTGGAGTGGGGCTGGCGTCGAAAGACAAGTTAGGATTCGGATGCGTGTTTCTCGATGCCGACTTAGATGGCGCACTCGATCTTGCGGTCGTGAACGGGCACATCGACGACACCGTACGCAATGTCAGCGGCGTCGGTTATGCGCAGCCTCCGCAACTTTTCCTGAACCGCGGCAAGGGAACGTTTGTCGACGTGGCCGCGGCCATCGGCGGAGGCTTCAGTCAACCCAAGGTCGGACGCGGCCTTGCCTACGGCGATTTCGATCGCGACGGCGATCTTGATCTCCTGGTTACCACCAACAAGGGTCCCGCCTATCTTTACCGCAACGACCAGACGACCGGCAACCGAAGCATCCGGATTCACCTCGTCGGAACGAAGTCCAATCGCGACGCCATTGGGGCGGCGGTGAAAATCTTCTACGGATCGTCGAATGGA
>PKXK01000090.1:0-23912 GCA_003132325.1 Acidobacteriaceae bacterium | reverse complement strand
GAAGAATACAAGAACCTCGCCGCCGGCCGGGCCTACGAGTGCGTGGAAGCAAAAGGAATCACCGCTCAGCCGGGCTTCTAGCTGTCCAGCACTGAAAACGCCGGGCGGCCATGCCCGGCGTTTCACTGGTGGAAGGTTTCTTACTGGCTTGCTTGCTGGCTGAAGGCTCCTCCGATGTCGGCATCTTCCTGCACCATGAATCCAGAGTTGGCGGAACTCAGGTAAAAGACGATGGCGTTGTCTACGTTATTGACCGTCACGGTGGCGCGTCCGTTCGAACTCACCTGATAGGTGCCATTGGTTCCGATTGCCGACGGAAGGCCGCCATTAGACACGGTGGGGTCGAAAGAGTTGTCGGCCTGGTTCCAGCTAAAGCTGGTGGCGGTGGGCTTAAAGGCTCCTACACGATCCTTGTAGGCGACATCGAAGCCGTCCATGACGAAGGCGGCTTGGCTGGTGAGTGCGGTAAAGGGTCCGCCTGTTTGTTGGGAGAAGGTGCCATCCTCGACTGCGGCGGTGTTGTTGGCGAGGAAGTAGGCGCGGCTTCCGTTCACCATCCAGAAAATCTGTGGGCTGATCGTGCCGCCACTCAAAGCAAGATTGATGGTTCCGTTGCCGTCCCCGCTCGCGTCCAGCGTGTAGGTGCCGCCCGAGACCGCGAGATTGGAGTTCACGGTTGAATCCTGCACATAATCCACGGCGCCCGGGACGGTGCTGCTGCCAGCTTCGATATTGCCAGCGCCGTCGGTGGTAAAGACGCCGGCGGAGTGAATGCCCGCCGTCCCACTCACACTGGTGTCGCCGGAGCTGCCGAAGACGTACGAGGCGGCAGCGGGGAGAGTGGCTAGAGAGAATCCGCCGGCCGGAGCGACCTGCGCTTCCGCTTGTCCGATTTCGAGCGTGCCGGAGCTCGACATGATATGGAACTTGCCCGCATTTACGACGGAATAGCCAAACGATGTACCGTCGCTCAGTTTGAATGTGCCGAGCCCGTTTGAGTCCGGCGCGCTCATGGCAACCGAGCTCGTGATGGCGACACTCGAGGACAGTGCGCCCAGATTGAGAAGGTCCTCGGTGCCGCTGATGGCGCCGCTGGTAATGGTGATTCCTCCCACCCGCGAGCTGGTCTGAAGGTTATGTGCCTTGAATACGAAAGTGCCCGAGGGAGCAGCGGTGAAGGTGGTGGTATCCTGCTTTTCGCCGAAACCTGAGGCGGTGGCGAACGTGTCCTGCTCAATCACATAGAAATGACTGTCGTCGATCATGGTGATGGCATAGTTTGAGCTGTTAAAGAGCAAGGATCCCGTGCCGTCGCTGGCGATGCTGTAGGTGCCGGTCAAGGACGATGTCAGACCATAAGGCGTGCCATCCTGATTGAAGTCATCGACAGGGATAGTCAGGTGACCACCTCCGTCGGCTGTGAAGACGATCGTCTCGGAGAATGGGTCGTTGGAGGTCAGCGCCTGGTTGATCCCGATCCCGGTCTGCGAGATCACATACTGACCATTCAGGCTGGAATTGCTGAAGCCGCCGCCCAGGGACTGGATTGACCCGCTGCTGCCGCAACCGGCGGTCAAAAAGATGCCTGAGATCGCTGCCAGAGCCATGAGCAGGCGCCGGGCACACTTGGAGGACGCAAGGGGATTCATAAGACACTCCTGTCTCTTCTTAGGATGCGCTAACCCGGATTGTAGAAGAAAGTTTCGGTGGAAAAAATTGGCGGGGGAGTTTCATGGGCAGGGGGCGAAAGAGGTGGATGTCGATGGCCTGCCCCTAAAGGGGCATCTGATTTTGAAGAGCCTACGGCGCGGCTGAAGCCCCGCCCCTTCAAGACAAGGGCGGAACCCTGAGTTCTTTTGCAGGCTGAGAAGGCGCGCACATTCGAGACAAGGTCAAAAACTGAGTTCTTTCAGCGGCCGGAGGGAGACGGGGCGAGCCCCGTCTCTACAGGGGATTTCGGGCTGGGGCTGGGATGGCGGGGTGCTTGCTCTTTTCGGATGCCTTTTCAGACGCCTTTTCGGAGAACCAGACTCCTGCGCGGTAGAGAAGCAGGAGGCTTAGCACTACTCCGTATTCGATGGGTTTGCGGAGGTCGGCTTTTACCAGCCAGGTGTAATGCACCACCGCCAGGATTCCCGTGAAATAGATGAGGCGGTGCAGGCGCTGCCAGTTCTTGCCGCCCAGGCGGCCAATCCATCCCTTGGTCGAGGTCAGGGCCAGGGGAATCAGGAGGACGAAGGCGGAGAAGCCGACGGTGATGAAGGGGCGCTTGGCAACGTCTTTCACCATCTCGTGGAGGTTGAAGAATTTGTCGAGCCAGATGTAGGTCAGGAAGTGCAGCGTGGCGTAGAAGAAGGCGAACAGTCCGATCATGCGGCGCACGCCGATCAGCCAGTACTGGCGGGTGATCCGGCGCAGGGGCGTGATCGAGAGTGTGGTGAGAACTAGGATCAGCGTCCAGTCGCCGGTCGAGTGGGTGATGACCTCGATGGGATTGGCGCCCAGGCCGTCGTGAAGGGCCTTCCAGACCAGGCGTTCCAGCGGGACGAGGGCGGCCAGGAAGATGATCGTTTTCGTGAGCCGTAGGCGGTTCATTGGAATGTAGAAGTCAAAAGTCAGATTGCAGAAGTAAAGTCCTTTCGGCCATCGGATTTCACTTCTGCAATCTTACTTCTGACTTTTGCAATGCCTTTCAAAAGTTCTTCTTCAGGTCCATCCCGGAATACAGGCTTGCCACCTGGTCGTAACCGTTGAACATCAGAGTTGGGCGTTTGAAGAATTCTCCGAGGCGCCGTTCTTTGGCCTGGCTCCAGCGCGGATGGTCCACGTTGGGATTGACGTTGGAATAGAAACCATACTCGTTGGCGGCAGACCGCTGCCAGGTGTTCATCGGTTGGTCGCTGGTGAAGCGGATGCGGACGATCGACTTGGCGCTCTTGAAGCCGTACTTCCATGGAATCACGATGCGAAGCGGGGCGCCGTCTTGATTGGGGAGCACTTCGCCGTACATGCCGAAACAAAGCAGGGCCAGCGGATGCATGGCTTCGTCCATGCGGAGACCCTCGACGTAGGGCCACTGCAATACGCCGGTGCGCTGGCCGGGCATTTGTTTGGGATCGTACAAGGTGGTGAACTCGACATACTTGGCTTTGGGAAGAGGGTCGGCGCGTTTGATCAGTTCGCGGAGCGAAAATCCTACCCAGGGCACGACAATCGACCAGCCCTCGACACAGCGATGGCGGTAGATGCGCTCTTCGGGGGCGGCCATTTTGATGATCGCGTCGACGTCTAGCACCTGCTTTTTCTTNNGGCGTTTCCTTTTCCGTCGTGCTGAAAGGGCTTTTCTGGAGGCCGTCAATTTTGGCGTTGGCTTGAGCGGTGAGCGACGGAATGACGAGATCGCGAAAGGCAACACCGGTTACGGCGGCTGCGCCCGCGATCGTTGCGCCGGCCAGGAAGTTGCGCCGGTTCAGATAAGTCGTTTTAGGAGTAATTTCGGAAGATGGAATCGCGTCTGGTTTCTTGATCAGCATGGCTCACCCCGATTACCGTTCAATTCCCCACACTTCGTTAACTTCAGTATAGGACTCTGGGACGGGGGAAAAGTTGCACGCGGCGGGGACGCGTCCTAATCAATGTCCATACAAAGCGTTAACCACAGAGTACACGGGGTAGCACGGAGGAAACCTTAAAACCTTTAACCACAGAGTACACAGGGGAACACGGAGGAAACCTTAAAACCTCTAGGCGAGTTTAGTTCGCGGCCGATTTTGCTGTGGATTTGGGAGCAGGCGGCGGGGCGGGCTGGGAGCGAATGACGTCGCGGACTTTCTTGGCGAGATTCTGCAGGGTAAAGGGTTTTTGCAGGAATCCGGTACCGGGGCCGAGCGCGCCCTGGGTGACGACGGTATCTTCGGTGTAGCCCGAGAGATAAAGCACGCTGATGCCAGGACGCTGGGCGAGCAGCAGCTTGGCTAATTCGCGGCCGCCGATGCCGGGCATGACCACATCGGTGATCAGGATATGGATGTGTTCTTTGTAGGACTCGGCGATATGCAAACCGCGCTCGCCGTTTTCGGCTTCGAGGACGTTGTAGCCGCGGGAGACGAGGGTGACGCGCACCAGTTCGCGGACCGATTCTTCGTCTTCCACCAGTAAAACGGTTTCGCAGCCGCCGGCTTCGTTTTGCGGGGACTGGGCCGGGCTCAGCGCCTCGGTGGCATCCTCCACGCGCGGCAAATAAACATAGAATGTGGTTCCGGCTCCCAGTTCGCTTTGGACGAACACGTATCCGTTACTCTGCTTGACGATGCCGTAGACGGTCGACAGGCCTAGGCCGGTGCCTTTCCCCTTTTCCTTGGTGGTAAAGAAGGGCTCAAAGATGCGGGATTGGGTTTCCTTATCCATGCCGTGGCCGGTATCGGCGACCGAGATCACGGCATAACGTCCGGGCTGGATGAAACGGTGTTCGCGGAAGTTTTGGCGCACCGTCACGTCGGAGCTCTGCACGGTAAGCTTGCCGCCTTCGGGCATGGAATCTTTGGCGTTGACCACCAGGTTCATGATGACCTGTTCGAGCTGGCCGGCGTCGGCGCGGGTGTGTCCGGCTTCACAGGAGAGGCGGGTAACCAACTCGATGTTTTCGCCGATCAGGGGGCGCAGCAGGCGCTCCATGTCGCCGATGACGGTGTTGACGTCGACCACCTTGAGTTCGAGGAGCTGTTTTCGACTGAAGGCCAGCAACTGGCGGGTGAGGGTGGCGGCGCGGTCGGCGGCCTGCTGGATGGACTCGACCTTCTGGTGCATGGCGCTGCCTTGTTCTAATTGCTCGAGCAAGACCTCGGTGTATCCGTTGATCACCATCAACAGGTTGTTGAAGTCGTGGGCGACGCCACCGGCGAGGCGGCCGACGGCATCCATTTTTTGGGCCTGGCGCAGCTGTTCTTCGAGTTGACGCCGGTCGGTGATATCTTCGGCGATCAACTCCAAGACTTCTCCGGGTTCATCGGTGAGGGTGGAGGCGCCGCCGCTGAGCCGCACGATGATGACGCGGGCGTCTTTGCGCCTCCACTGCACTTCGACGCCATTCAGGCTTCCGGTGCGGCGATAGTCCTCGACCAGGCGGTCCAATTCCAGGGGATTGACGAAGACTTCGCGCTTGGCATCCAGACGGAGAACGTCTTCGACCGAGGCATGCCCCAGCATGTTGATGAGCGCCGGATTCACGTCCAGGAACCTTCCGCCGAGGGTGCAGCGGCAAATACCGAACGCCGCGCTCAAGATCAGGGAACGGGAGCGGGCTTCGGAGCGGCGGAGCGCCTCTTCATAACGCTTGTGCTCAATGGCCGCTGCCAATTGCTGGGAAACAAATTTCAGAATCTCGCGGTCCCGCACTGCGAAGCGGGCGTTCTCGTTGTAGCTCTGGACGACCAGGGCTCCAATGCAGGTGGTGCCGCTCTTCAGCGGAACGCCGAGCCAGTCCAACGATTCCGCGCCGATCAATTCCACTTCGCCGCGGCGCACCAGTTCTTCAAAGACTGCCGGGGTCGCCAGCAGAGGCTCGCCCGAGCGCAGGACGTATTCGGTCAGGCCGCGGCCCAAAGGCTTGGGGTCGGGGGTGGGATCCTGTTCATCGACGAAATAGGGAAAGCTCAACAACTGGGACTGCGGGTCGTAGAGGGCGATATAAAAGTTGCGGGCATTCATCAACTGACCGACGATGTTGTGAATGGCGGCGAAAAACTGTTGCAGATCCTCGGCGGATTGGCTGCGCGCGGCAATGGCGTACAAGGCGGCATTCAATTCCTCAGCGCGCTTCTGCTCGGTGATGTCGCTATAGGAGGCGTAGGAACCCACGGGTTTGCCGTTCGCCGTGACCGGCGAGGCGGAAAGGAGCACCTCAACCAGGGCGCCATCTTTCCGCTGGCGGCGGGTTTCCAGTCTAAGCTTGTTTTGCGCCTTGATGGTCTGGGTAATCCATGCGGTTTCCGCATAGCGATCGGGCGGCACGATGAGCCGGTCGAGCCGTTTTCCCACAGCCTCAGCCGCGGTAAAGCCGAACAAGTTGGTGAACTCCGCGTTGATCCGCACAATCTTCAGGTCCAGGTCGATGATGCTGATCGCTTCCGGAGCGTTCTCAATGATCTGTTCGGAGTAGGCTTTCTCAACCGTGGGCGGGACTTCGGTGGGTGCGATCGCGGCGGCGTGGCCGTTGGCAGGGGAAGTGGCCGGGGTTGGAGTGGAGGCGGCGCGGATGGGGGCCGGCGACACACCCTGCGCGAGGGCCTCCCGCGGCGTTTCCATCCGCGGCAGTTCGGCCGAAGCCGCGGCCGGGGCGATTTTCTCACCCATCGAGTCCTCCCCCGAGTCCTCTGACGATAGAGCGATGTTAAGCGGCTAGGGCCATCCGCCGATAGTTACCACCGTAATCAAGGCTTCTGAAAGTAGCGCCCACCGGACAGCCGCCGAGACGGCCGCGCTACAATCGGCGGCTGATTTCGAAGACCGCGGGGCTCAGGAGGCGCTGGCCAACACCACGCAGACTTCGCGCAACAGAAGCCTTTGCTCGTCGGTCACGACCAGGAACTGGAGTCCGCAGCGCAAGCCGTCGTTATAACGCACGACGGCTCGCACCTTGATGATGTGAGGGGGGAGAGGGATGGGAAACTCCAGGGAAACAACTTCGCCGACCCGCAACTCGCCGCTGAGGGTCGCGCCGATGCCGTCCAAACTGAGTTCGCTGGTTCGGCCCCAGAAGTTGGTGGTAACGCCTTCGCGAAACACCGACACCTGGATGCGCGCGTCGAAGCGACTACGGGAGAAACGCCGCTGCACAGGCTGAGTTTTGGCGGCGCTTGGTTTGTGGTCGCTCAATCGCGGTTCTCCGTTTCAGATATTCCTTTGAAACCTAACCTACGATTGTGCTTCAGCGCAAGGCCCAAGGAGGATCGGGTCATCGGGTGATCGCGTGATCTAAGTTCAAATGCCGTTTGACTTTGACTTTCGATGACCCGATGGTCAGATGACCCGATTGGGCAGGCCCGCTCGTAAAGCTGCGTAAAGGCGCGTGACAGACGCTCGGGCAGCATCTAACATCGAGGTTGGCTTCTGGGGTCGCGCTGACGGAGCTGCGCTGGAGTAATCTAAATTCTTATGTCTTACCGCGCAAATGCCGCTGAAGCTTGGGATCCCGCGCCGCAATCTGCGGCGCTCCCGCCGCAGATTCCGCTGGATTTGCTGCCGCCGCCGAGCCTGACCCAGCCGCTTTGGAGGTCGCTCGCCGGCAACCTGCGCGATACCTTCGCGCCGGAGAAGTTGCCGCCGCTCGTACTCACGTCGCGGCCCCTGAACGTGGGCCTGCTGCTTGGCGACCGTCTGCGCCTGCCTTGGTTTCGCACCGTGTTCACCAACCTCGGGGACGTGCTCTCGCCGGAAACCCTGCCGCCCCTGGAACTGGAATCGCAACCCATCGATGTTGGTGAACTCCTTACCGATCGCCTCAGCCATTTTTGGTGGGGTTCGCTGTTGCGGAATTTGGCCGATCGCGTTTCGCCCGAAGCCGAGCCGGCTCTCAACCTTACTTCCAAGCCGATTTTGGACATCATTCCGAAGTCATGGATCCTGCTGCCGTTGTGGTCGGAAGTCGTGGACACGCCGAAGGTGTTTTATCCCGACAAGCCGAAGCCGGCCGACGCGGCGCGGCCAGCCATTCTGCAACCGGTGGCGATGCCAGCGGAACGTCGGGAGGCTCTGGTCGCCGAACCTACTACCGGGGACTTGCTGCGCGACATCCGGCGTTCGCGGATTCGGCAGCGCATCTGGGTCGGGCTGGCGACAGCACAAATTCTCTACATGGTTGCCATGGCGTTGGGGAAAGTGTGAAAGAGGTCAGAGGTCAGATTGCAGAGGTGAAAATCCCACGATTGCCGGTGCCGTTTGCGCAATGGGTTTTTACCTCTGCAATCTGACCTCTAACCTCTGACCTTGTATCACTGCCGTAGCCCCATCCAGCCTTCGGCAATCACCATGGAATTTCCGGGGTTGCGAGCATCGTACTTCACCGAGGTCGGCAGGCCGAGGCGGCAGGAATGCAGATTGATCCACTGCCGAAGATAGGTGACATCCTGCGAGGCCTCGTAGGAAACGCCGGCCACGTCGTACTGGTAAATCAGCATGGTGGCGGGGTGGCCGGGGTCAACCGCGATTTCCTGGACATCAATGACGGTGCCATCGGTGATGCGCCCGACCGTATTCAGCCAGATACGGCGTTCGCGCTCGACCTCGCTCGCGGTTTTGGGTTTGCGGCGCAGCAGGGCATAGCTGGCGACGGCCAGGCCAATCGTGCCCAGCGCAAGGGTGTAGAGACGAAGCGAAATCATTGGCAAAGCGAAACCTAAACCTTTCAATCTAGTTTCAGCATAAGCCGTCGCCTCTGGAACCGCCAAGGGCACTAAGGTGCGCGAGAATGCGTCGGGACTGTGGACCTGCCGAGTGAATCGTGAATAGCGGATCGCTGCCCGTGGACTCCTCCCTCTCGTCTTCCGTTATCCGAATTGTCTTCCGTCCCTGACAACCG
Source organism: Acidobacteriaceae bacterium (assembly GCA_003132325.1). Taxonomy (GTDB): domain Bacteria; phylum Acidobacteriota; class Terriglobia; order Terriglobales; family Acidobacteriaceae; genus Acidiflorens. The sequence continues at coordinate 15,337 of PKXK01000090.1, read as the reverse complement.
CCGATTCTTTTCGCCGGCGGCGAAACCTGGTTATCAGCTTGGCCAGAGAGCGAAATTTGACAAGAAAGTGACAATTCTCCGACAGCTCTCTGACAACTAGCCAGGGGCTGGAGCCTAGATTTCTCGCTATGCGGAGCCGGTGGGGTTCGAGAGACAACGGCCCGCCTTTCACTGGAGGATGCCCATGAAATTTCCCGGCAAGACGATTTGTTTCGCCGCGCTGTTCGCAGTTGTGCTGGCTTCGACTGTTCCTGCTGCGGCAGCTGACCGTTACCTCATTGCCGACCAATTCAACAATCGTGTAATTGAAGTCGACCATCGGGGCAACGTGGTCTGGCATTTTGGCTTAGGCCCGAGCGACTTCTCGCCCGCGTCGATCATCGGCGTCAATGATGCCCAGCGCGTCGGAGAGTTCACGTTGCACCTAAGCTGCAAGTAATTACGGTTTTGCGCAACGCGTTCTTGTTTTTTGCAAGTCTCTCGGGGGGCCTAAGTTTCTGAAGCGAGAACACTTATCAACGCTCCCCGGGGTGGGGAGCGCATTGGTGGGTAAAGTGCTCTACTCTCGTTGGCCGAAGACTTGGAAAATAGGAAGGTAGGATAAAGATATGAGACCTCGCCGCATTCGTCTAATTGCCCTCTCGTTCTTGCTTCTTCCGTTGTTGGTACTCGGCGCTTATGCCGACACGATCAATATGGGAACCGCCGGCAGCTATGCAGTGCTGGCTGGCTCGACTGTGACGAATACCGGCTATAGCGTCATCAACGGAAACCTAGGTGTCAGCGCAGGTTGCGCGGTAACCGGCTTTCCTCCGGGGATCGTGCACGGACAGACCAACAAATGTAACGCCGCCGCGGCTCATGCTCAGCGTGATCTGACCACAGCGTTCAACCAGGGAATGGGCCTGTCCAAAACTCGCGACTTGACTGGTCAGGACTTGGGTGGACTGAATCTCACGAAGGGCGTATATTTTTTTTCTAGTTCTGCTCAGCTTTCCGGGGGGGTACTGTATCTTACGGGTAAACCCGGTGCAGTGTTCGTTTTTCAGATAGGTACTACGCTCACGACCTTAAGCAACTCGTCTGTTATTTTTATCAACAGTCTAACCAAGAAGCCGATGAATGACCCGCACATTTATTGGGTGGTTGGCAGCTCCGCGACTCTCGGTACAAACACCAAGTTCGAGGGAAACATTCTCGCGCTCACCAGCATCACCCTGACTACCGGCGCAAGTATTACTTGCGGGAGTGCCTTGGCGCAAACTGGTGCAGTGACGATGGATACTAACGCCATCACTAAAGGTTGCGGCGGGACGACCACTGTTCCAGAGCCTGGCACCATAAGCTTAATGGGGAGTGGACTGGTAATTCTGGCCGGTGTAGTACGTCGGAGAATGCGCATCTAGCAGCCCGTAGTGCAAGTGCGATTCGTATCAGGGCACGCCTTCAGGCCGATACAGCCGCAGGACTTTCTCCACCACCGGCACGCGCTTGGGCGACGGCTTCCCGCGCCGCCGGTCGAACAAACCGCGGAAACCGAACTCTTCATAGCGCTCTCGCCGGCGTCGTATCTGCCGGTCGCTGATCCCAATGATCTCGGCCGCTTGCCGACCATGCCATTTTCTTGGCCAGCACCCGCAGAATTACTTCCTGTACTTTCACCGCCCGCTCCACTGCGGCCTGCGTGTAAGAGAACGCCGGGTTGATCCGAGATGGGGCGGGCAATTTGTACGGCACAACGATGGCAGGCGGCAAGGGCGGCCGTGGAACGGTGTTCAAGTTGGACCCTGCGGGTAACGACGCTGTGCTCTACACGTTCAAAGGGAAGCCATACGGCGCAAAGCCGTTGCAAGAGGGCTAGTTGACGTAAGCAGGCGATTACACTCAGAACAAAGAACATTCGCCTCACGACCGGCGCCGATAGTAGATGTTGAATTCGAATCCGGGATTCGGCGGGAATATTTCGGCGATCTTGCGCAGCCGTTCGGCCATTGGAGCGGGCGCCAGCAGCGGATAGTCGCGCTCGCGCAGATCGTGGTAATCGACATCGAGATAGAGCGAGAGCAGGTAAATGGAAATCGCATCCGCGAAGCTGGCGGTAAGATAGTCGTTCTTGAATTTCTCCGCATCCGGACCGTGGGCGGTGGCGAATTTGCGCGCCTCCCAGGCATCGAGCGAAGTCTCGCCGCGCACACCGGACTCGACTTGCTGCCAGGCCAGGTCGGCAAAATTCTGTGCCACGCCCGCGCGTTCGACCAGGGCGTGACCGACATTGATGTAGAACTCGAACGCCACCGAAAATTTGTCTTCCATCAAGCGGGTCGAGATGAACACGCACTGCGCGTCGCCGAGATTCAGGTTGCGATGGCACACTGCGTTGTCGCTGAGGGCAACGTCGTAGCGGTCGGCAATTACGGTCTCGTCGCCCTGGGTCACGGTGAGCGGCACGAAGTAGTACGCCTTGCGGCTGAGCGCGGCGGCGATCGGCACGGGCACGGCGGCAGTCATGCGTTCGAGATCGTTGTCGGCAATCGCGATCTCGCCCGAGCGGGCATAGCAGATGCCATTCGGCGCCTGTGAAACCGGGCTGTTTTGCACGATCTCCGCGGGGCTGCGGGTGATCGCGGTAGCGGTTTGCGACATGACGGTATTGTAGCGTAGTCGTGTGGCCCGGAAGCCTCGCTCACTCCGCAACCAGGGCAGTTCTCGAGTTGCGGAATGGGGAAGCCATGAACGGGTAGGGCACGGCTTCAGCCGTGCCGCCAGGAGTCGTAATGGGTTCCGGCTTCAGCCGCTGAGGGCGCGCACTCTACACCATCACGTGAACCGCTCCGAGATTCAATCCTCGCGGCGAGAGATTTTCCCTTGCCTTCGACGTGGGCCCGGTGAAAGCCTACCGCGTAGAGATCGTGAAGTTCACTACGACATGAGCTTCCGTATCGATGGCTGCGCCATTTTTGTAACGCGGCCGAAAGCGCCACTGTCGAACCGCTTCTTGAGCGGCGGGCGGCCAGAATTGGGGGACCACTTAGCACTTGAGTACCGACGATGTTTCCAGTCTTATCGATATTCACCTGAAGCGTCACAGATCCCTGGATCTTCATCTGCTCCGCCAGGCGTGGATAGACCGGATCCGAAGGATGATAGAGGACCTCGGGGGAGTCGGCGGAAACCGGTTCAGGTTCGGCGGCTTTCCCAACGGTCGTGGCTACGGCCGCAGCTTGCGCCGGGGGCGATGTTCGCGGCTTCGAGCCTCCTAAATCCAAGTTGACCGTGGTACCGTGCGGGTAAATCGTCCGACGCTGACCTCCGGGATACATGACCTCGACGGAGATGATAGGGCGAGTGACCCGCTCATTGGTTGCGGAGTTGGGCGACGACGGACGCTCCGCCTCAGCGAGTTTCCGGGGCTTGAGTTTCGGTTGCGGGACCGGCGGTTGAGGTTTCTCAACCTCCGATGGGTTCTCGGTCACAGTCGTCGGTTCGAGAGTGAGAACATGGGCGAACCAGGAAAGGCGGCCTCTGAACAAAAAAGCTGCGCCCGCCAAAAGAAGTATGAGCAGGATGAAGGCGCCAGGGCCGCCTCGTTTCGCGGCGCGACCGGAAGCCCGCGCGGCATAGTTGGTCGGTGGCCGTTGCAGCTTGTAGTTGAGCATCTAGGCCTCGGGCTGTGCCCTGGAGAGTATACGAAAAGCGCACATAAGTATGCCCCGAAATCTTGCCCAAAGCCACCGCGTCGCGTCCGCGTCACTACGCCCTGGACCGATGGTGTAGCTTAGAAGCATGGGCAAAACTGGTTCGAATGGGCTGCGCTGGATTGGGATTCCGGTGCGTGCATTCGCGATGACGTTCCTGTTCACCCTGCTGTCGTTCGCGGTTGCGCTGCTGTTGAGCATCCTGGGAACGATGGTGTACTCGCAAGTNNATCACCGTGGGGGCGATCGTGCTGGTGCTGTCGCTCGGGATGGAAATTCGGAACTACCGGCAGCGCAAGACGCTGGAAGGGATCGAACGGGTAAGTTGAAGATGAGCGAGCCAAAGACTAGCGCGCCGCGGATTGCCATTCCCGTGCCGCATTCGGTGGATTGCGAGAACGACCGCGAGTACGCCGAGCGGGCTCTGCCGCAGTATGAAGAAGCCGTGCGCGGGGCCGGAGGAGAGCCAGTGCGCATCGAACTGGATCGGACACCGGCTGAGGTAAGGAAGCAGATCGAGCGCTGCGACGCGGTTCTGCTGCCGGGCAGCAAGGCCGACCTCGATCCGCAAAAGTACGGCGCCGATCGCCACGAGAAGACGGCGCCCCCCGACGCCAAGCGAGACATGGTGGACGACCTGCTGCTGCGCGATGCCTACAACCTGCGCAAGCCGGTGCTGGGCATCTGTTACGGACTGCAATCGTTGAATGTGTATCGGTCGGGATCGCTGGTGCAGCACATCGAGTCCGCGAACATCCATTCGAAGATCAACCACAGCGCGGGACGGGCAGTAGCGAACGCGCACACGGTCGAGATCGAGCCCGAGTCGCGGCTGGCGGAGATTGTGGGCGCTGCGGTTGGCGCAGCGAAGACGATGGCGGTCAATTCTTCGCATCACCAGGCGGCGGACCGAGCGGGCGATGGATTGCGCGTGGTGGCGCGTTCGGCGGAAGACGGAGTCGTCGAAGCTCTGGAAGGAACCGCTCCCGGACATTTTGTGCTGGCGGTGCAGTGGCATCCGGAGCGGAGCGTGAACGATGGATCGGAGCTGGCGGAATCCGCGCGTGCAATTTTCCGCGCGTTTATTGAGGCGGCGCGGACCAAGCATGCGGAGTTGGCAAAGGAGTTAGAACAACACCTTACATAATTTTGCTTAGGGAAAGTCTGATTGAGTACCCGGGTTCCTCCGTGCACCCCTGTGTACCCTGTGGTTCAAGGTTTTCGACGGTACTGAATCAGCGTTTCCTTAGTGGAGATTGGAAGATCGCTAACTGCGTTTCAGCAGCACCGCTACATTCGCAATCGCGGCATTTTCGGTGCCCATGCCTTCCGGCGTTTTTGCTTTGATCCCCACGCAGTCCGCGGGAATTCCGCACAACTCGGCGACGTGTTTGCGAATTGCGTCGGCGTGAGGGCCGATCTTTGGAGTGGACAGGATCAGGGTGGAATCCAGGTTCACCAGTTCGTAGCCCGCGCGTTTGACGCGCTGCAACGCCTCGCGCAGAAACACGGCGGAGTCGGCGTTTTCCCATTGCGCATCGGAGGGCGGAAACAGCGCTCCAATGTCGGGGCCGGCAATGGCGCCGAGCAGCGCGTCGGTGATGGCGTGCAGCAGGACGTCGCCGTCGGAATGGCCGCCGAGGCCTTGATCGTGCGGCAGCGTCACGCCTCCGATTCTTAGCGGAATGCCGGGCTTGAATTCGTGCGAGTCCCAACCGTAGCCGATGCGCATTTCAGGTTTCAAAGCGGATTCCTGTCAGCCCCTAATGGGGCAGGAGAATTGGCGAACTTCACGATATCGCAGAAGCGATACACGGATACGAAACTCGGATACCCGGATACCCTAGTTCGAGTAAGTTCTATTTATACCTGCTGCGGTCAACCGCGTGAAAGGCTTTATGGGGCAGTCGTGAGGAACAGGATCGGCGCCATGCAGGCTCCTCCGCCAGTATGAAAGAAATACACCGCACCCATCAGATCCCACACAGTGTTCCCAGTTCCCCTCTGCGCAAGAGATGTCAGTTTGTCAGGCACAGCGGGGCCAACTACGCTCGCCGCCTGCACATCGGTAAGGTCGCGACCCAAAAGCGCGAACATCCGTTCGAAGGGCGCAGATTGGACCGCTTCTCGAGGAATCTGCACGTCGGTCTTGTGGCAGCCTGCCGAGTCGTTTGGGAAATCGACATACAGAGTCAAGCCCAAGAACTTCACCGTATCGCGGAAAGCCTCACGGGAGTGGGTGTGGCACATATCCGTGGGACTCTCAGGCACAGCTGGTTCAATCGCGAAGCGAATGGCTGGCGTCTCAAGCTGGAGAAGGAGCGGGTTGAAGGTGCCGGTGTCCGGTGTGCCCGCCAAGGAGAAACCGTTCAGAGTGCTGACGGTGTAACGAAACGACACCTGGGTGGCGTAGTTCTGCTCGGTCGTAGCTTCGGGGACGTACGTAGCGCCAACCCGACTACGGAATCTCTTGGCAGCCACGTAGGCTTCGGGCTTGGGCAGGCGAATCACGTAGCGCCCGGACTTGTCATCGAGTGCATGTTGCAGGCTCTTGGCGTCGATCTTGGCCTGGGCGAAGCTGGGGTCCAGCGCCCCGGAAAAGGCGGCTGCATGGGCTGGGACGGAAAGGTCGTAGGTCCCCGCGGCCAGCACCGAGTCATTGGATGCGGCCACGTAGAGATCGCGGTGAAGTTTCGTCTTCGGCGCGAGAGCCAGGACGGTGTTGGGGTCTTTGGGGTCATCCACGATGGCCCACGGACCTTCGAAGACCACGAAAACTTTCTCGGTGCTGGCAGCCTTGGACTCAGCCGCTGGAGCTGGTTGCTGGGTTTGTTGACAGGCGATGAGGAAGAGCGTGGCCAGGACAGCGCTGGCCAGCGCAACCATGGGAGTCGCGAAGCAGCGTTTGGTTCGCATCGGGCTCTCCTGTGTTGGAAATGGTTTTATAAAATGCCCGACCCAAAACGGATTTATGAAACCAGCTTAGAAATTAGGGTCGTCCGTACGCCGAAAATGCCGACCAGTAATAAGGGTGCGCGGTGCGCGGGTTGGCCAGCATTTTCAGCGCGGTCTGGCGGAGCGCGCCGGAAACGGGCTGGCCGGATAGTGCGTTATGGTAAAAGTCTTCGACAAACCCTCGGGTCTCGACCGAGTCCACTGCCCACCGGCTGGCGACCACGTGGGGCACGCCGGCACGCAGAAGAGCATCGGTAACGCTGTTGAATCCGTTAGAGCCGCCGCTGCCGGAGGCAGTGCTGCAGGCCGAGAGCACGGCCAACTGCAGACGTTGCAGGCGAAGCTGCCGTAGCGCGGCTGCGTCCAACAGGCGGGGGGCATTTGCTTTTCCGTCTCTTTCCAACAGCAAACCCGTGCTTTGGGGAGCGGCGAGAGAATGTCCGGCAAAGTGGAAAACTGCAGCCATGGGGAGTTCGTTCCGGACTGCGCCGAGGGTGGCTTCTTCACCTCTGAGTACGTGCACGGAATGAAAGCCGCTGGCAACAGCGTCCGCTTCCGCCGACACATCGGGCAGAGGAATGAGTCCGTCCGCCGACGATGAAGCGGTACTGCCCACCACCAGGGCGGGCAAGTCTTTTGAAATACCGGTGTCGCTGCGCAGACGCGCCTGTGAATCCTGACCCAGCGAATGAGCAACGGGTGCACGCTCGATCACATAGCGATCGTTCGAATCCAGCAGGGCTTCGAAGGGGACGTGCGCCATCCATCCATCCGCTTCGATTACCAGCGTTCGTCCCGGCGCGAGATGTTGTTCCACAGGAGCGACCAGCGCCTCGTACAGGCTGCGAGCGTCCCGCCGCAACGCGGTCAGCTCCGACTTGGGGTCGGACGCTAAGTCCTGAAACCTTTCCGCCAACTCCCGCAGGCTGTCGGTGGGTTTCTGAATCCAGCGCGCGTTGATACCGCGGTTGTCATAGGCCCAAATCGCAAGGCCGTCGGGCAGCACGGCATAGGCGAGCACGGTCTCTTTGGCGAGGAGCGGAAGGCGAGAGCCCATCGGGGACGGACTCGGCATCGGCGGATTAGCCACAGATCGGTGGGGGCGGGAATCGGCGGCCGTGCGCTGGGGAGCTCCCAGGTACCACTCATACGTCTCGAGCGCATCCTGCGAACGACCCTGCGCTAGTTCTGCCTCGACCAGTGCGAGATACGCCGGGGCTGCGTCCTTGCTCCAATTCGTACGTTCCGACTCAGACCTGAGGGTTGCGAGATTGTGCTCTGCCAGAGCCAGCGCTGGCTGCAGGGCCTGCTCCGCTTCCGCCTCACGATGCCGGCGGAGTTGCAGCTCGCCAAGGGTGGAATAAAACATCTGCACGAGGTAGTTGTTCGAGAGCGGGCGGATCTGGTCCTGTATGGAGGCCAGTCTCACGATGGCGGTGTCAAAGCGACCGAGCCGTGCCTCCACTTGAGCGATTAGGATCTCGGTCTCGAGGGCGTAGCTGCGGCTGGCGTCGGTTCGTGGGGCCAGTGCAACGAGCCGAGCCGCTTCGGCATACTGCCGGGCAGCGATCACGGGCTGATGGGCCGCCATCGCGGCGTTGGCCATGTATTTGTACGCCCAGGCGCGTTGCAGCAGAGTCCCATCGGAATCAATCAGCCCCGCAGCCTCGCGCCAGACCGCCAGCTCAAGGTGCGGCTGGTCGGCAACTTCGGCGGTCGAGCCGAGAAGGTAGTAAAGGTTGTAGCCCCGCCTCGGGGCAAACTGCCCTGACCAATAGCGTTCCAAGCCCGCGCTGGCCAGCTTTGAAGCCCCGGCTTGATTGCCAATAGCCCGCTCATCATCCGCCTCGAAAAAGATCGCGCGGAGAGAGAGGCCCCAGTATCCGCTCTTCAGGGCACGATCCATAGCACGAGCCGTAGTCTTTTCGTCCGCGCCGATATCACCCATCAGAGAGGAACAGACGCTCTTCTCCAGCCCGAGTTGAATCTGCAACCAGGGATAAGAATATTTTTCGGACTCCGCTAATGCGGTCGTCGCCTGTCGCCGGCACTCTTCGCTGTGCCGCTCGAACTGTGCCGCAAAAGTCCGCTCGAACTGTGCGCGCAGCACGCCCGCCGTGTTGCCGGACGCGTGAAGTAATTGTTCGGCACGATCCGCCTGTTGGCGAGAGACGCCGTACTCGCCGGCGTCATTACCTTGGACCGCGCGGGCGAGCGCGCTTACGGCTGGCGGAAAACTTGGAGCGGAGGAGCCGCGAAGAAGATCAGCCAGCCAGAGGTCGCCGTGTTGCCGGCGGGTCAGGTCCGCCAAAAAAAAAAGCGCCTGGGCGGCTTGCGGGTCGGCTTTGGCATGGGCTCTGGCTTCGGGGAAAGCCTGGGGCAACCAGGAGCGGACCGCTTCCTGTAGATATTCTTCGACACGCTGGTCGACTTCAGCGCGTAGACCAGCGCTGCTGCCCGCGTCCGCCACTTGGGCAGGAGAGAGCAGCGGCTTTGCGTCGCTCTCGTGCTTTTTCAAGATTTCGCGCACGGCGTTGGCGTGGTTGCGGCCTTCTTCCGCCCACGGCGAGCCCGGATCGACGCGCAGGTAATGCTCCCAGTCATCGAGCGCCTGTTGATACAAGAACTGGCGTTCCGCGACCAAGGCGCGATTAAAGAGCGCAACCGGATCGTCGGGCCGCAGTCTCAGAGCCTGGCTCAGGTACTCGTACGCCGCGCCGAGATCGTCCTTGTGGTCTTCCTGCTGGGCACGCTGGAAGTAAGCGGTGGCGAGATCAGTCATCAGAGCGGATGAGTGCGGCTCTAACTCCAGAGCGCGGCGCAAAGCCTCCACGGCCGCGTCGTACTTGCCTTCCAGCAAGTCGGCCTGCGCCTGCGCTTGCAGCCAGGAGGGGTCGGAGGGATGGGATTCGAGTTGGCCGGCTATCAGATCTTCCGCCCTTAACAGCGCCTCCGAACGGCTGGTAAAGGAGGCTGCCGGTCCGCGGGAGATGCGCAGGGGTGCATAATCGGCGCCCGCGATTCTGAGTTCGAGGGTGCGCTGCTCGGTGTACGCGCGGGCGAGGAGATGGGTGGCTCTGGCGGGCTGGTTGCGTTGGACGACAACCCACGATCCCACGCCAACCACGGCGGCCAGAAGAAACGCCGCCGACAATTTCATTGTCATTGTCATTGCGGTTGTGAGGCGCGGAACCGCCCGCCCCCGTCGCCACCACGGCGTCGATTGCCGATCCAGACTGGAATGCGGCGTCCCGGCAATTCGCTGGGCCAGTCGCTGCTGCCATTCCGCGCTCGCACTCTGGAGGGCCGCGATATGTTGCCGTTCCGCCGCGGTGGTCTCGCGGTTCAAATCGGTCAATTCGGCGACGGCTTCGCGCAACAGCGGGCCACAAGAATCACAGCGGCTGGCGTGTTCGATGTGGACAAGCGTCTCGTTGGTGGGGGTCAGCCCGCCGGCAATCTCACGCCAGACCGCCCCGTGCGGACAATCGTGCGGACAATCGCCGTTGTGGGGGGCGGACTCGGCCGCTCTCTCGCCCTTCATTTGGCGACTTAGGTGGCAATGCAGCGACGCCAGTTCCTCAAATTGCTTCCGGCAGGCCGGACAGGCGGCAAGATGAGCGTGCAGATCCGACGCCTGCACGGCGGATTCCGCGCGCTGACGAGATTCCTCCAGGAGTTTCGCCAGGTCCGCCGCTTCCAGATGCCCGTTGGGGTTCTTATCCAAATATTAACTCCTAATACCTTAGAACGACTTTGTCTAGCCAAAACCTTCACTTCGCGGTTGCGGACTCGAATGGATCACGTGACTGCGAATCATGGCCACCAGGCGCATGAGCACGCTTTCCACTCCCTCGGTGGTCAGTCCGATCGAGGGGATGGCTGCGATCTCGCTGGCGGTAAGGCCTTGGCGGTGGCGAAGCCAAAAAATCGTGCGCTTTCTTTCCTGATCCTTGCCCGCCGTAAGCTGGGTCAGGATCCTGTCGACCTGCGCGAGCTGCAGGCGCTGGCCTACCGCATCCCAGCAGTCGGTGCTCGCGGTTTTCGGGTCGATCGGGACTTGCTCCATCAGCGCTTCGGTTTGCCCCGCGCCCCGCTTTGCGGCCAGCGCCGCCTTGAAATGATCGTGGACGACGTTGGCCGCAACCACCTTCAGAAACCCGTAAATGGAATCTTCGTGGTAAGGCTGGAACGAACGCAACAAACGGCAATGGTTCTCGCAGAGCTTCAGGTAGGTGTCCTGGATCAAGTCGTCCAGTTGAGGGCGGGAGGGTTCGCCCCAGCGGCGGGCGGTGCGCAGCGCGGCGGCGGCGATCACCCCATGGAATCGCCGGACGAACTCTGCCCACGCCCGCTCGTCTTTCGAGCCCGCGCAGGCTGCGACTAGTTTTGTCGACGAGAACTTCGCGTAGCGCGTCAAGCTTCCACCCTCAGCGGCTGAAGCCGAAACCGGACTCGCCGTGAATTAATCCGGACTAGGCCAGCAGCTTCGCCGCTTCCTTGGCGTAGTAAGTCAGAATGATGCTGGCGCCTGCGCGGCGAATCGAGGTGAGCGATTCCATCATCACGCGGTCGCGGTCGATCCACTGGTTGCGGGCGGCGGCCTCGATCATCGCGTACTCGCCCGATACCTGATAGGCGGCGAGCGGCAGGTCGAAACGGTCGCGGGCGGCGGCAATCACATCCAAGTACGGCAGGGCCGGCTTCACCATGATCATGTCCGCGCCCTCTTCAATGTCCAACTCGATCTCGCGCATGGCCTCGCGAACGTTCGCCGGATCCATCTGGTAAGAGCGCCGGTCGCCAAACTGCGGCGCGGAATCCGCCGCCTCGCGGAACGGACCGAAGAAGCCGGAAGCGTACTTCGCGGCATAGGCAAGAATCGGAGTATTTTCGAAGCCCGCTTTGTCGAGCGCGGCGCGAATCGCGCCCACCCGTCCATCCATCATGTCGGAGGGCGCGATGATGTCGACGCCGGACCGCGCCAGGGAAACCGACGTGCGCGCCAGCAATTCCAGGCTCGCGTCGTTGAGGATCTCGTACTCTTCCGTAGCCGTGTGGGTCGCAGCCGCAGCCACCCGTTCGATAACGTTTTCTTTTTTCGCGGGACTCGTGACCGCTTTCGCCATCGTCTTGGACACATCTCTTGCAGCTGCGCCCAGCGACTGCGGCCTGCCGGCCTGCGCGACGATGCCGCAGTGCCCATGCGACATGTACTCGCACAAGCAAACGTCGGCCATCACCAGCACGTCTCGCACTTCACTCTTGATGGCGCGCGCCGCCCTCTGCACGATGCCATCCTCGGCCCAGGCGCCGGTGGCCACTTCGTCCTTCTTCTCCGGCAGTCCGAACAAAATGATGGAAGACACTCCCAGAGCACGCGTCTCGCGCACTTCCTTCACGGCTTCGTCTACCGAAAGGTTGAAGACGCCGGGCATGGAGCGCACTTCTTTCCGGATTCCCGTTCCGGGGCAAATGAACAGTGGATACACGAAACATTCGGGCGTGAGCCGGGTCTCGCGGACCAGGGTGCGCAGGGTTTCAGTGCGGCGCAAGCGGCGCAGGCGGTTGGTGGGGAATGCCATAGCAGGCAATTCTAGCAGCCGCCGCCTGAATCGCTTCGACAAAAACCGGTTCCCGCTCTTCAAAAAGACCGGTAGAGACGGGGCTTCCCCCGTCTCCTCGGATGCGGCAATGCGCGCATCCGCGGGGACGGAGAGCGTTACCGTAGTGACCTCCCCGTCACCGATCCGTCATCTCAACGTATCGTGGCGATCGTCGTATTATGGAAAGTGGTGTCTCTGCGTCCCATCCCGGCGATCCTCTGTGGAGTTGGCCTGCTGCTGGCCTTTGCTCTGGCCCCCGCAGTGTTTCCCAGCCCCTTCTTTCGCACCGCCATGGGTGACCTGATCCCGCTGCTGGTGATCGCGGCTGCTTGCATCCCCTCCGCCAAGAACGCCTTCGACAGCCGTGGGCATACCCGCCTGTTCTGGAGTCTTATGACGACGGGCTTGGTCATGTGGGGTTTCAACCAAGCCTGCTGGACGTGGTTTGAAGTGGTGGTCCGCAAGCCGCTGCCCGAGCCCTTCCAAGGGCATATCGTGTTGTTCCTGCACGTGGTCCCGATCATGGCGGCCGTAGCCATCCGCCCCCATCGGGCCGATGAACGCGAGGGGCTGTTGCCGAGCACGCTGAATGTCCTCATGGTGCTGGTGTGGTGGGTCGTGGTTTACGCCTTCTTCGTTTTTCCCGAGGAATACATCGTCCCTAATATCCCGGTGTACAACCTGCGCTGGGATCTCGTGTATAGCGTTGAAGGAGCGATGCTGATTGCCGTGTCGGCATCGGCATTCTTCACCAGTTCCGGATCGTGGCGCGAACTCTATCGCAACCTGTTTCTTGCCAGCGTTCTCTACACATTCTCTTGGGAAGCCATGAATGGTGCTATCGAGCGCGGCACCTACAGGACTGGCGGAATCTACGATCTCCCGCTCCTCGCCGCTCTGCTGGGCTTCCTCTGGGTCGCCATCGCCGGGCGGCATTGCCTTCGCGATACCCAGATGATGCCTTCGCTCACGGGTGCCGGTCGATTGCTCGCTCCTCAGCTTGCGAAACTCGCCCTGCTTTCTCTGCCCGTCATGGCCTATTGGGCGCTGTTCCTGAGCCACGACCAGCCTTATGTGCGCCAGATCCGTTTTGCGGTGGCCATGGGCGGTGTCGCGCTGCTGGCCTTTTTGGTTTTCCTCAAGCAACACCTGCTCGACCAGAGGCTGCTGCGGCTGCTCAAGCATTCGCGCCGGAGCTTCGACAGCCTGCAGCGTCTGCAGGGACGAGTGATCCAACAAGCCAAGCTGGCTTCGCTCGGAGAACTGATTGCGCTGGCTGCCGGCGAACTGGAGTTCCCGCTCGCGGCCATTCTCGCCAACTCGGAACGCATGGCCGCCAGCAGCAACCTGAGCCGCGAGCAACTCGCGAACGCGCAGAAAATCGGACAGCAGGCGCGGCGCACTCGCGAACTGGTCGGCGATCTGCTCAGCTTCGCGCAGCAGACTCCAGGAGAAAAAAGCCCTGTCGAACTGAAGCCGCTTTTGCAGCGCGCGGTGCAAATGGAAGGATTCAAGCTTGAAAACAAGCGGATCAGCCTGACCGTGGAAAGCAGTTCCAACTCCGGTTCCAGTTCCAATTCCAAAGACGCGCTGCCTCGCGTCCTCGGCAACTCCAACCAACTCTTGCAGGCCTTTCTTCAGATTGTCGAAAACGCCGTGGAGGCATTACAGGAAACCGGCGGCGGGCGTCTCCAGGTTTGCCTGTGGCGCGAGGGCAACGAAGTGGTCGTGCAATTCGCCGACAACGGCCCCGGCCTGCGCGATCCCGAGCGTGTCTTCGATCCCTTCTACACCACCAAGCCGGTCGGCAAAGGCACCGGTCTCGGACTGAGCGCGACGTATGGTGTGATCCAGGACCACAAGGGACAAATCACCTGCTACAACCGGCCCGAAGGCGGGGCTGCGTTTGAAATCCGGCTGCCCGTCCTCAGAACGACCGCGCCCTTCGCCGAGGCGGCTCGGGTCTGAGCCTTGCGCGTAGGGACAGCCGCCCTCGGCTGTCCAGGCGAGCGCAGCTCGCCCCGGGTTTCGCACCCACCTCTGTGCACTTAGGAGTGGGACGTGCCTTTGACCGCGGACAGCCGCCCTCGGCTGTCCCTACACTAACCTCCACTGGCCACGATCGCATCCGCCACGCTCGCGGCCTCTACCGCAAAGCGCACGTCGTGGGTTCGAATGATGTGCGCTCCCTTCAGGATCAACGCGGTTTCCGCGGCCAGCGTCCCGTAAAGGCGCTGGGCCGCCTCCACATCTCTGTTCTTATCTTTATCTTGATCCTTGCCAGCGCGCGCCAGGGTTCGCCCGATAAATGACTTGCGCGACACTCCTGCCAGCAGCGGGAATCCCATCTGCTGCAGTTCCGCGAAGTGCGCCAGCAGCGGATAGTTCTCCTCAAAGCTTTTTCCGAAACCGAATCCCGGATCCAGCACCAGGCGATCGCGCTTGATGCCCGCCAGCACCGCCGTCTCCGCCCATTGCCGCAATTCCCGCTTCACCAGCAGCACCGGATCGCCAATCGGCGGCAGCGTCCGCCATTCCTCCGGCCGTCCGCGGGTGTGCATCAGCACGGCTCCCACTTTGAGTTCGGCCAGTGTCTTAGCCATCTTTGGGTCCCAACGGAACCCACTGACGTCGTTCACAACTTCCGCCCCGAGATCCACCGCCGCCCGCGCTACGCTTGCCTTGCTGGTATCGACGCTTACGACCGCATCCGGACGCCGGCGCTTCAAATCCCGAATCACCGGCAGCACCCGCCTGCGCTCTTCTTCTTCGGACACCGGTTCCGCCGCGCCGGGCCGCGTCGACTCCCCACCCACGTCGATGATGGCCGCCCCGTCGTCGAGTAACTGCTCGGCGCGGACCACGGCCTTTTCGGCGTCGATATAGAGTCCGCCGTCGGAAAACGAGTCGGGAGTCACATTCACGATGCCCATGATCAGAGTGCGCCGTCCCAACTCCAGGACTCGGCGGTCCAGCTTCCACTGAAAAATCGCTCGCATGCTGCCGCTATTCTAGTGGAGCGACGGCGTGATTGTTACTGCTGTGCCAACGAGAACCTGGAACCACGGGGTACACAGGGGT
>PKXK01000296.1 GCA_003132325.1 Acidobacteriaceae bacterium | reverse complement strand
AGCAAGTAAAGGTCAGAGGTATCAGGTCAGATTGCAGAGGTGAACCCGATGGTTTTTACTTCTGCAATCTGACCTCTGACCTCTGACCTCTGCAATGGTCCCCTTCGGCTGCGCGGCGGTTTTCGCGTACCCGTCACTTTGATTTCTGTTGTGCAATCCACTTGTCGGTGCGGGCATCCAGAAGATCGAGCGGGAGGGTTCCGCCGTCGAGCATCTCGTCGTGGAAGGCGCGGATGTCAAACTTGGGGCCCAATTCTTTCTGAGCGCGTGCGCGAAGCTCGCGGATCTTGAGCTGGCCGAGTTTATAACTGAGGGCCTGCGCGGGCCACGCGATGTAGCGGTCGGTCTCGGATTGGATGGTGGGCTCATCAACCGCGCCGGACTTCCGCATGAAGTCCACGACTTGCTCGCGGGTCCATCCTTTCGAATGGATTCCGGTATCGACGACCAGGCGAACAGCGCGAAAGAGCTCAGAGGAGAGGCGGCCGTAATCGGAGACGGGATCCTGGTAGAAGCCGACCTCTTTGCCGAGTTGCTCTGCGTACAGGGCCCAGCCTTCGATGTATGCGTTGAAGCCGAGGCTGTGGAGGCGGAACTTCGGCAAGTCGGTCAGTTGCTGCTGCACGGATAGCTGCATGTGATGTCCGGGGATGCCTTCGTGGTAGGCGGTCGCCTCGTCGTCAATGAGCGAGCGCTCGGCGAAGTTGGAGGTGGCGACGACGACGCGGCCGGGGTGCTTGCCGTCCGGGGTGCCGGTGACGTAGTGGGTGGCAGCGGCGGACTGGAAGGCCGGTATGGCCTCGACCGTGACCGGCGACTTCGGAAGAAGCGTGAAGAGCTGCGGGAGTTTCGGCTCCATCTGAGCGATGTAGTGGCGGAAATCTTCGAGGATTTGCTCCGACGAAGTGGGAATGTATTTGGGATTGGTTTTGAGTGAGGCCCGGAAAGAGGCCAGATCGGCGAAGCCCTCCTTCTTGGCGATCGCAGTCATCTCGGCCTGGATGCGTTCGATCTCGCGGAGGCCGAGTTGATGAATCTCGTCCGGCGTCATGCGGGTGGTGGTCCGGGCGTAGATGTCGTTTTCGTAGCGTTTCTGGCCGTCGGGCAACGAGGTGATTGACAGAGTCGTACGGCCTTCAGGCGCGTATTCCGTGCGGAGGAAGGCGGCGAAGGTCTTGTAGGCCGGGATGACTTCAGTGTTGATCGCGTCCGTGATCTGCTGGGTTAAACGCTTCTGATCTTCGGGAGAGATGCTCGCAGGGTACTTCTTTGTCGGCCGTAGAAACGGGTCGGCGTCGATGATGCCCTGACACTGGACGGGGAGCTTCTCCAGGAGAAACCGGACGGGCATGAGCTTGTCCTTCATGCCGGCGCGCAGGACTTCGGTGGTCTGGCTGAGGACGCGCGGGATCTGGTGAAGACGGGCGATGTAATCCTCGTAGTGTTTCACCGAGTCGAAGGGGACGGACAGCGGCAGATCCGCGAGTCCGGTATGGACGCCATTCTGCTGGTTGATGGGCATCTCGTACTCTTTGAGATCGAAGTCGGCGATGCGCTGCTCGAGGACACGAACGAGGAGGTCGTGAGAGAGATGGTCCTGGTCGGAGAAGCCTGTGGTCGGGATGGCTTCAAGCCGGGTAAGAAAGGCCTCGTCGATCTTGTGGCGCTGGGCGATGGCTGCGAGTGAATGCTCGGCGAGTTTGTCGTTGTAGCGGTAGTCGCCGAAGGCGGTGGCGCGCTCGGGGAAGTTGCGGAGATCGGACTCGTACTGCTCTTCGAAAAGGGCGTTCTGGGCGGCGAGGCGATCGGCAACTGGTTTGACGTTTTGGGCGAGGACGGAACCCGCTATGGCGACTAGGAGAAAGAGAAATAGGCTCTGTTGAAGGCGCATACGTGTATGCAGAGTATCAGAAGCAAATGACTTTTTGCGCGAGGGAACCGGCTGGCATCCGGTTCTTGGCCCCTCCGTTACAATGGCCTCGTGCCTGACGAAAAACCATTCCGTCTCACGGAGTCCGTAAAAGCCGCGGGTTGAGCGTCCAAGCTGAGTCCGGCGGCGCTGGACACGGTGCTTGGGAAATTAGCCCGGCAACAGGACCCGAATGTGCTAGTCGGCTTCGATCACGCCGACGACGCCGGCGTGTATCTACTCACGCCCGAGATGGCGCTCGTCCAGACGGTGGATTTTTTCACGCCCATCGTGGACGATCCCTACACCTTCGGCCAGATCGCCGCCACCAACGCGCTCAGTGACGTTTACGCCATGGGTGGAAAGCCGTTGACCTCGCTGGCCCTTGTCTGTTTTCCGGACAAAGGCGATCTCGAAATTCTGGAGCGCATTCTGGCCGGTGGCTTGTCGAAGATGATCGAGGCCGGATGCACGGTGGTGGGCGGCCACAGCATCCGCGATGAGGAAACGAAATTTGGATATTCGGTTACCGGCGTGATTCATCCCCAGCGCGTGCTGGCGAATCAGGGTGCGCAACCCGGCGACCGGTTGCTGTTCACCAAGGCGCTGGGCACGGGGGTCATTTCTACGGCGATCAAGAAAGGCGTCGCGAAGCAGGAGTGGATTGACGCCGCGGTGAAGTCGATGACAACGCTGAACAAGGCCGCCGCCGAGGTAATCACCACCGGGCGTGTGGGGACGGGCGTCTCGCCCGTCCGGGCGGAGCTTCGCTCCGCTGGACAGCCGAGGGCGGCTGTCCCTACGTGGTCTGTGCACGGCCTCACCGACGTCACCGGTTTCGGACTGATCGGCCACGCTCGCGAGATGGCGCTCGCATCGGACGTCAGCCTCGTCTTTCATTCAGCGAGCATTGCTGTGCTCGAAGGCGCGCTCGATTGCATCCATGCCGGATACATTCCCGGCGGACTCAAGGCGAATCGTGACTTTGCCGAGTGCCTGGTTGAATACGATCCGTCGGTTCCCGCGGACATCCGCACGCTTCTGTTCGACCCGCAAACCGCCGGCGGCCTGCTGATCTCGGTTTCCTCCGAAGATGCTGGCACGCTCACACGAGCGCTGCAAGCTGCCGGGGTTCCCGCCGTCGAAATCGGCCAGGTGTTACCGCGCGCGAAACCTTTGATCCGAGTCGCTTCTTGATTGGTGCGTTCCCGCTAACCAACGTTGATCAGTCCCCAGATGTGGGCCAGGTGGTGGTCATCGTGCTCTGCCGCAAAGTACAAATGGTCCACCAGCCGCATGGGTGTTTTCAGCCGCGGATGGAGAATGGCGCGGGCAAAAATTGCAGGGTCGATCGTCTCCACTCGGCTCACCAGTCTTAAGCGCGCGCTTCGGAATTCGGCCAGTATCTCATCGATTGGGCGCTGGTTGTGCTGCGCTTCGCAGGTCTTGCGATTGCTCAGGTAAGCCACGGTAAGCTTTGAAGCTTCGGTTATGTAGTCATTGACCCGCGCCATCCACAGGGGTTCGAGGTCCAGCAGGTGCCCGGCATGTTCCTGGGCCGACCACTTGTCATTTTCACGCGGTTTCCTAACCAGGACGTCGCGATCAGCGCCGCGGGCGATTTCTTCCAGCCGGGCCGGCGTGCCTCGCAAACGCGCGCATAGGTTCGGATGCTGCTCCACCGGAAACGTGAAGTCAAACTTCCGTTCAAACCAGATCGGCGGTCGATTCATGGCTGCAGGCGAATCAAAATGATGTCTTCCGACAAGATGCCCAAGCAAGCGAAAGCGACGCAATTCGTGGCACGCTTCCAGTTGCCGGAACCCTCGCTGCGGCTATTTGCATCTATATACCCAATCGCGGACTATTGATTTTCAAATCTTCAGCCACCTTCTTTGTTCATGCGAAAGGACCTCATGAAAACTCGCAATCTTGGACGTTCCGGTCTCAAAGTTTCCGCCCTTGGCCTGGGCTGCATGGGCATGTCGGAGTTCTACTCTGGACGCGATGACGCGGAATCGATCGCGACCATTCATCGGGCGCTCGAACTTGGCATCACCTTTTTCGACACCGCCGATGTCTACGGACCGCTGAAGAACGAAGAGCTTGTCGGCCGCGCGATCAAGGGCAAGCGCGACCAGATTGTTCTGGCAACAAAGTTCGGCATCGTCCGCGATCCCAGCAACCCCGATATCCGCGGCGTCAGCGGGAAGCCCGACTATGTGAAGAAATCCTGCGAAGCAAGTTTGAAGCGGCTAGGCGTCGAGTTCATCGACCTCTACTACCAGCACCGCGTCGATCCGAATACGCCGATTGAGGAAACGGTTGGCGCCTTGGCGGAATTGGTCAAGGAAGGCAAGATCCGCCATATTGGTTTGTCGGAAGCCAGCGTCAACACTCTGCGCCGGGCCGTGAAAGTGCATCCCATTGCGGC
>PKXK01000252.1 GCA_003132325.1 Acidobacteriaceae bacterium | reverse complement strand
ATGCGCTGGGCGGTGAGCTCGCGGCGTCGCGTCCGATCTGCGATAACGGATGGTTGCCGATGGACCGGCAGGTCGGATCGTCGGGGCAGACGGTCGCTCCGAAGCTCTATCTGGCGCTGGGAATTTCGGGCGCGATCCAGCATCTGGTCGGCATGAAGGGTTCGAAGAGCATCGTGGCCATTAACAAGGATTCCGAGGCGCCGATTTTTGAGATTGCGGACTGTGCCATCGTAGGGAACTTGTTCGACATCGTGCCAGCGCTGATTGAGGAAGTGAAGAAGGCGAAGGGGTAGAGCAGGTTTCAGAGTTTCAAGGTTTCAAGGGAACTCGGTTCGGATCAGGGCATCGCTTTCGCGATGCCGAAATCTCCAAAATCAAATGGCCCCTTTAGCGTGGGCGCGAGAACTGCTCTTTCGCCCCCCCGGGCTTGTCGGTTTCTCACTTTTCCCCACGGCTTGCGCCGTGGGCTGCATTCTGGCGCCGCTTCGCGGCTGAAGGCGCAGAGCTTTATTCCACTGCGTCGCATGAATTGCGTGGACTAGAGTATCCGCGCCACACGAAGAGCAGGTCCTTCGCTTCGCTCAGGATGACAATTTCTTGAAGGGATTGGACTGAACGACTGGAGGCTTACGAACCCGCCGCAAAGCCGCCGAGATGCGCCACGGTCAGCCGGAGATACTTGTAGGGATTTACCGGGACGTCGTTGATGCGGACTTCATAGTGGAGATGCGGCCCCGTCGAGCGGCCGCTTAGGCCGACATAGCCGATGGTGTCGCCACGCTGGATGTGCTGTCCGGCGGTAACGGCGAAGCTGGACAGATGTCCGTAGCGCGTCGAGATGCCGTGTCCGTGGTCGACGATGACGGCGCGTCCGTAGCCGCCCAGGAAGTCGGCGAAGGTCACCAGGCCGTCGGCGGGAGCCATCACGGGCGAGCCAACATAAGAGGAGATATCGACACCGGAGTGGAAGGCGCCTTCTCCGTTAAACGGGTCGATGCGCTCGCCGAAGGAGCCGGTAATCTGGCCTTCGACCGGCCATAGGTTCGGAGCGGAATTGGCCCTGATCCAGTCGGCGGTGGTCGAGTTTCTGGTGAGGCCAAGTGAAATGCCGACGCTGGCGGCACCGGTCAGCGCGGTGTGCTTCAGGGCGTAAAGCTGGTCGAGCGACGAGTGCACCTGCGCTTCCTGAATCTGTTCGGTCGAGGCGGCCACCATCGCCGGGTCGGACTTGAGCCCGTAAAGCGCGGAAACCTCGCTGGCCAGGGAGCCGAGAGAGGCTACCTGAATGTCACGTTCCTTGGCGACCAGTTCCAGACGCGAATAGCGGTCCTTGAGTTGGGCGTGGTCAGTGCGCAGCTGGTTGTAGCGGGCGATCTTTTGCAGCATCCTGCCATAAGAACTGGCGATCCCCGTCAGGCAGAGCGCGCCGATTACCAACCCGGCCACAAGGACGTAGGCGTACTGGACGGGAATGGAGATTTTGCGAAGCTGTCCAGCTTCGTCGCGAGCTACGAAAAAGATGTAGAAACGTTTACGCAATATGGCTACTTCCCAATAAAGATTCTTGTTCGGAATCCTGCCGGAGCGGTACTGTCATGCTCGGGCTCGGAATCCTGATTCCACCAGCCGCGTCAGGAGCAGGCTGGCAATCCAGAACCAGGCAGGCCGTAATCCAAATTTGCCGCAACTGATTCACGCTGCGGCACTTGGTCCGGCAAATTAACTGTGAACGGCACTTAAACGTAACAAACTTGATTCCCCATTGTCAACCGCGATACGCCCCTTGGGAAGGTTACCAAGGCAGGGTAATCTGCGGTGCCCAACCGGCCAAATTACCGTGGTAAGGGCGTCTCCAGGGTTCAGGGTGTCCCCTCCTCGCGCTGTTCCAGAAGTGGGGCGTTTGGCGGCGACTGGCTCGTTCCGTTGGGCACCGGGGTATAGTGATCGACATGCCGCTTGCCGAGAAGAAGCTGATTGAGCAAATCCGCCGTTCTGCCCGCGGAGGCGAGTCGGTGGTGAGGGGCATCGGCGATGACTGCGCGGTGCTGAGGGTTCCTTCGGGACACGAACTGCTGGTGACCACCGATTTCACCCTCGAAAAGGTGCATTTCCGGCGCGATTGGCATCGTCCAGAACTGGTGGGGCGGCGGTGCCTGACGCGCGGGTTGAGCGATATCGCGGCGATGGGTGGCGAGCCGCGGGCGGCATTCTTGTCGCTGGCCGTTCCGGGCGACGTTCCGCAGAAGTGGGTGAACCGCTTTTTGAAGGGCCTGCTGGATCTGGCGGAAGAATTCAAGGTTCCGCTGGCAGGTGGGGACACGGCGCAGTCGGCGAGCGGCATACAGGCAGACATTGTGGTGGTGGGCTCGGTGCCGAAGGGAAAGGCAGTGCTGCGGTCGGGGGCGAAAGCGGGCGAAGGGATTTATGTGACCGGGGAGTTGGGCGGGTCGGCGGCGGCGCTGGCGCGGTTGGCGGAAGCCAAGCCCGTGGGCGCGGAGTCTCTCCGGCACCTTTGGCGTTTTTCTGGGCAATCTCGTCGGCTCGGCGTGCCGCAAGCGCGGGTGGCCGTCGGCCAGTGGCTGCGCCAGCACAAGGTGGCTACGGCCATGATCGACTTGAGTGACGGGCTTTCTACCGACCTCGATCACATCTGCCAGGAAAGCCACGTGGGCGCGGAGATCGAAGCGGAGGCGATTCCGCGCGCGCGGGTTGGGACGGGCAAAAAGCGGGTCGCGCTTGAATTGGCGTTGCACGGCGGCGACGATTATGAACTGCTGTTCACGTCCTCGGCCGCGGTCCCCAACCGGGTCGCGGGAGTTCGAGTGACGCGGATCGGCCACACCACCTCATCCGCGGGAATGCGGCTGATCGGGCTGGATGGGAAAAAGCACCGGCTCCAGGCCGGGGGGTGGGAGCACTTCAAGAGGAGTTTGTAATTTGCGATGCTTTGGCTTTGCGCGGGCGCTATAGCGAATCCAGAGTTGCTGTGGCTGCTGGCGACTGCCGAGCTTCGCTCGGCTGGCGGACGAGGGCGTCCGCCCTACACGGGCTAAAGAGTCGCTACGGACCCTGCACGATCTGCAAAGGCTGGGGTGTTTGGAGTCTCTGGCGAAGGATGGCTTTCCGGGTGGGGATTTCAGCAATGGCATCGGCGTGGATCACGTAAGCGCCGTGGGGTAGTGTGTTGCCAAAGGGAAGTTGAACGCTGGCAGCGCCGGATTTCAGGGGAAAATGCTCGTAGCCGATTGCCGTCGCTCGCCCGTTGTCGGCGACAGCCACGATGATGACCGTCAGATCGAAGTCGTCCTTGGAACCGTTGGAGAGTTGGACGACGCCATCAATCCGGTTGTCGCGGACCTTTGGAGGTTGAAGCCACTCGATCAGCAGAGACGCGATGACCACAGCCTTGAACTCTTTGTTAATGGTGTGCGCGGGATGGCCGGAATCTTCGACCTTCAAGGTAAATATGGAAGCCCCAGGCTTGGCGGGGCGGCCGGCCAGCAGACCTTCCGGGGTGAGCGTGATTCCCTCGGGAAGGTCGCCGCTGGCCACGCTCCAGACGTAGAGTGGAACGCCGCCGCTGGCGTGCAGAAGCATGTGGAATTCCACGCCTGCGTCGAGCGGGGGCAGAGCTTCGTCCACAACAGCCAGTGGGGGAGCCTGCGCGGCCAGCAGACCGCAGAAACAAATCAGGATCGCTGTGAGTCGACTGATCTTGAGGAAATTCATCCCGGTTCGTTTGATTTTACGCTGGGCAGGGCGTAAAAGACTGCCATATGTCTTATCGTTGGTCGTGGTCGCACGCTCTCGTTGCCTTCTTACTCGTCTGGTCGCTCGTCTGCTTGATGAGCGCGGACGGTCTGGCGCAGGCTCCAGCTCCCTCCAAGCCGAAAACGGCTAACGCCGAAGAGGCTGCGGTCTTTGAGCGCATTTTCAATCGTGTGCGCTTTGAAAATGACGGAACCGAAGTGAGCGAGACCGAGGCCGTGATTCGGATTCAAAGCCAGGCGGGCGTGGAAGGCTTCGGCCAGTTGGTTTTCGGATACTCATCAGCGACCGAGAAGTTGGAGGTCGAATATGTGCGGGTGCGCAAGCCCGATGGGCGGGTGGTGGGGACGCCGGAGTCGACGGCGCAGGATTTCGCTCCCGATGTGCTGCGAGAAGCTCCCATGTACAGCGACTACCGGCAGCGGCATATTTCCGTGGCGGCGCTCGAACCGGGGGACACGCTGGAATACCGCACGGTGACGCGGGTTCTGACGCCGCTGGCCGCGGGAAACTTCTGGTACGAATACACGTTTCCGAAGGGCGTCGCGGTCGCTGAAGACCGGCTGGAGATTGACATCCCGAAGGCGCGCGAGGTGAAGCTCAAGACGCCAACGCGCCAGCCGGAGATTCAGGACACTGGCGACCGCCGTACTTACACCTGGGTGGTGAAGGATATTCGTCCCGAGCGCGACAAAGATAAAGATGAGATGGACGAAGCAACCGGTCCGGATGTGCAGTTGACGACTTTCACTGACTGGAAGCAGATTGCGCAATGGTATGCGAAGCTGCAAGGCGAGCGCATGATGGTGGACGACAGCGTGCGCCAAAAAGCCCACGAACTCACCAAGGGAGCCGACACTCCCACCGAGAAGGCGCGGCGGCTCTACGATTTCGTGGCGCGGTCGGTGCGTTACGTCAGCATCTCGCTCGGAGTCGGGCGCTATCAGCCGCACGCGGCCTCCGACGTTCTGCAGAATGGATACGGCGATTGCAAAGATAAACACACGTTGTTTTCCGCGTTGCTGCGGGCGGAGGGAATTCAGAGTTATCCGGTGCTGATCGGCAGCGATCGCAAACTGGATGCGGACGTTCCCTCGCCGGCACAGTTCGATCACGTGATTACGGCGGCTCGACTGGGGACGGGGACGGCGCTCACTTGGCTGGATACGACTCCCGAAGTGACGCCCTTTGGGCTGATTCTTTATCAGTTGCGCAACAAACAAGCGGTGGTGGCGTCGGACGACAGCGAGGGAGGCTTGCAGCGGACGCCCGCGGATTCGCCGGTCAAGACCTTCATGCACTTCACCCTCGACGGCAAATTCAGCGAGTTCGGCGCGCTCGATGCGACGCTTGAAGTCACGGCCCAGGGAGATCGCGACTGGCCAATGCGCGCCGCCTTTCGGCGATCGTCGCAGGCGCAGTGGAAGGACTTTGTGAAAGCGCTTTCCGCGAGCTGGGGTCTGCCGGGCGACGTCGATGACGTGCAGATCGATCCCATCGAGGACACGAGCAAGCCGTTTCATCTGAAGTATCGCCTGCACCAGGACGGCTATTTTGTGGTGCCATCGGCGAGCGTGAATTTCCGTGCGATTCCGCCGCTGGGAATGCCCGCAATTCGAGCATCGGAAAAGAGCAAGGAGCCCCTGGACATCGGCCCCGCGGGTGACATGGACTACCGCGTGCGCTTGCAGTTTCCTTCCAACTACACGGTGCACACGCCGACTCCGGTGAAAATGTCGCGAGATTACGGCGACTATTCGTCAACGTATTCGCAGAGCAAGGGCGTTCTGGAAGGCGAGCGCAAGCTTGTGGTGAAGGTGAACGAAGTGGCGGCGGCGCGGCGCGCGGACTATGAATCGTTTCGCAATGCGACGCAAAACGATCAGGACCAGCTGTTGTCGTGCACGATCGTGACGCCGTCGGGGCAGGGGGCGCAGACGGCTTCGAAGATGGAAGGAACTCCGGCGGAACTGCATAAGGCGGGAGAAAAAGCGCTGCAGAGCAAGGATTATCGCACGGCGATTGACCTGCTGAAGCGCGCGGTGGACGGGGACTCATCGCTGGCAGGTTCGGGAATGAAAGACGGCTGGTATGACCTGGGGCTGGCCTACGCCGGAGCCAACCACCACGCGGAGGCGATCGCGGCGTTCCGCAAGCAGCTCGAACTTGATCCGAATCATAAGCACGCGAATGGCGACCTGGCGATGGAGCTGCAGCAAACGGGAAAGAACGACGAGGCGATCGCGGCGTATCGCAAGCAACTGGAGACGGCTCCGTACGAGAAAGCGGCGCACAAGAACCTTGGCTTGTTGCTGGCGCAGTTGGGACGCGATGCTGACGCGCGCACGGAACTGGAAGCGGCCGCCGCGATACCACCGGATGATTCGGAAACGAAGATGGCATTGGCGCAGGTGTACGGGCGATTAGGAGAGAAGACACAAGCGCAGGAATTGATGAAGGGACTGACGGGCAGCACGGGCGCGGATTCGGGCGGGGATGTTTATGCGTCGGCGCTGAGACCCGACATAGACCCAGCGCAGACCGAGACCGATGCGCAGAAGGTTCTCTACGACATTGGAGATCAGTTCGACTCGGGCGAGTTGGAGCGGCTGGGGCCGTCGGCATTTTCGTCGATGCGATTAGTGGCTCTGGCGTGGGCGCGGATGGGATGGGCAAAATATCAGCGCGGCGAAAATTTGGCAGCGATGCAGTTTCTGACGTCGGCGTGGCAATTGAGCCAGTCGGGGACGGTGGCCAACCGGCTGGGGCAGGTGCTCGAAAAGCAAGGGCAGCCGGAGAAGGCGCGTCACATGTTTGCCTTGGCCGTGGCGGCGGGTGGAAGCGACGTGCCGGATTCGCGGGCGCGATTGGCGAAGCTGGCGGGCGATCCGGCTGCGGCGGAGAAAGATATCGCGCAGGCGCCGGCAGAGTTAGTGCAGGCGCGAACGGTGAATTTTAAGCTTGATCCGGTCATAATTAGTAGCAAGCCAGTTTCGGCGCGGTTCAACCTCGTGTTCGACAGCTCGCCTCGTCCCGAGCGCGCCGAGTTTGTCGACGGCGACGAAAGCCTGCGCTCAGCGGGCGAGCAACTGCGCGAGAAGGACTTTCCCGTGAGATTTCCGGATGTGTCGTCGGTGAAAATCGTTCGGCGGGGAGTGGTGAGTTGCACCGCGCCTGGTTGCAGTATTGAACTGCTGCCGATCGAGAAGTAATCTTCGTAGCGAATCTTCATTGATTGCCAGTCACATTTCAAGTCACACGAGCGCGTGCGGTCTCCGCTCGACGCATCCGCATGGACTCCGATAATCTAGTGAGTTCCGTAAGGAGGCCCTGCCCATGCGGGAGGCCGTCGAACGACTGTGGCCGGAAATTCAGTGGATCAAGGATGCCAAGCTTCGGGAGCAGGTAACGCAGGCCTGGATCAAGGCGCTCGAGCGAAGTCCGCTGAAGCCCGAGGACTTGAATCAGATTCCTTTTACCCTGCTGGTTCCGAATTGTCCGATCACGTTCATGGAGCACAAGCGTTGCGTGGTGCACATTGCACGCGACAGCGCGAAGGCGATGACCGACTTTATGGGTCGAGCGCTGCCGATCGACGCCGACGTGGTGATTGCCGGCGCGATTCTGGCGGACGTCGGCAAGTTGCTGGAATATGAAATCGGCCCGGACGGCAAGAGCCGGCAGAGCGAGCGCGGAGAAGCGTTGCGGCATCCGTTTACCGGGGTCGCGCTGGCGATGGAGTGCGGCGTGCCGGATGCCGTGTGCCACATCATCGCCGCGCACGCAGCCGAAGGCGATCTGGTGAAGCGCACGACCGAGGCGTTCATTGTGCATCACGCCGACTTCATGGCGTTCCTGCCGTTTAAGAATCCGAAGAACGTGAAGGTCAGGTCTTAGGTCTTAGGTGTTAGGTCTTAGGTCGTAAGATTCTACTGATAGCTGAGAGCCGAGAGCTGACAGCTGCACTTCATAGAGGAGATGCCCTTGTCGACACAACTCACTACCAGCGAAGAAACCATCACCGCGACCATGTCGCGCTGGGCGGCGGGGCTGGAATACAAACATCTTTCGCAGGACGCGGTGTACCAGGCCAAGCGCTTTTTGCTTGATTCGGTGGGCTGCGCGCTCGGTGGATATCGGCAGCATGACGTGATCCTCGCGCTCGAAGTGCTGAACGAGATTGCCGGGCGCGGGCCGGCGACCGTGATCGGGACGGGACAGAAGATGGACGCGGTTTCGGCTTCGCTGGCGAACGCACTGATGATCCGCTGCATGGATTACAACGACATTTACTGGAAGCAGGATCCGTCGCATCCTTCGGATATTTTTCCGGCAGCGATGGCGTGTTGTGAGCGCGCCAGGAGCAATGGCAAGGAATTGATTGTTGGACTTGTGCTCGGACATGAATTCGAAATGCGCTTGTGCGAGGCAGCGTTTCCGGGCATCCGCGAGCGCGGCTGGCATCACGCCACGTTGACCGC
>PKXK01000116.1:107529-189566 GCA_003132325.1 Acidobacteriaceae bacterium | reverse complement strand
TGAGCAGTGTGGGGATGCCTCCAGCGAGTGTGGCCGCGTGATAACTGATGGCGAACTCCCAGGAGTTGGGGAGAAAGATCGCAACCACTTCTCCGGGAGCGAGTCCGGCGGAGATGAGGCCGCGGGCAAGGGATTCGACCAGGCTGCCATATTCAGCGAAAGTGAAACGGTGATCGCAGGAAGTGTCAATCAGTGCTGTCTTTTGGTTGTTATGATGGCAGCTCTGGAGGACAACCTCGTGAACGAAGCAGCCGGCCGGATCAGCGTAGAGTTGGGTGCGAAGCATCGGGGGTGATTGTAGTAGGAGATGGCAGAAGTTAAAAGCAAGTTAAGAACAAGATTGCGGTGCTAGCCTTCGCGTACCTTCGTGTCCTTCGTGGTTTGCGCTCCTGTCGGAACCACCAAGGACGGCAAGGAGCGCAAATGGAATCCAGCCAAGCTCACGCGCTCAGTTTGCGCAGGAATTCCTGTTCGTCCATGCGGTACTTAAAAGCTTTGCGGCCGTTGATGAAGACTACGGGGACTTCGTCGTTATAGAGGCGTCGGATCTCGGCGTCGGAGTCGACGTCGATTTCCCGCCAGGTGAAGCCGCCCCGCTTGTGCAGCTTGTCGAGGCTCTCCTTGACGATTTCGCAGAGATGACATCCCTTGCGGGTGTAAACGACGACTTCACCCAACTGCGTCATTCGAAGGAGTGTAGCAGTTTCGATGCAGGCTCTCCAAGATGCGGGATCCGAGACAAAGACGGGCGTAGAATTTCCTGATGATGACGACGCTCAGGATGACGATGACGACAAACGCAAGGCCGCTTTCTGGCAGGACGCTGCTGGTCACGGGAGCGGCGAAACGACTGGGGCGCGCGATTGCCCTGGCCGCGGCCGAAAACGGCGCTGACGTGGCGATTACGTATCGCGACTCGGCGCGCGAAGCCCGGGCGGTGGTGGGAGAGTTGGCGAGGCATGACGTGCAGGCACTGGCCGTGCGCTGCGATGTGACCGATGAAAAGAATGTCCAGGAGATGGTGAAGGAAGTGGCAAGCGAATTGGGCGGAATCGACGTGTTGGTGAACAACGCCGCCAATTACGACACCGTCGAGTTTGAGAAGATCACGCTAGCGCAGTGGGATGCGATGTTTGCGTCGAACACGCGAGGGCCGTTTCTGGTGTCGCGTGCGGCGCTCCCCTATTTGAGAAAGCGCAGAGGACGCATCGTGAATATGGGCTCGCTGGGCGGCCTCCGTCCCTGGGCGACGCATGCGCATTATTGTTCGTCCAAGGCGGCCGTACACATGCTGACCAAGGTGATGGCGAAGGCCCTGGCGCCGCGGATTGCGGTGAATGCCGTGGCTCCGGGGATGATTGAGTTAGGCGAGAAATCGGCGGCAGCGTTCATGAAGAAGATGTCGAAACAAACGCCCATGCAGCGCGCGGGAACGGCGGCGGACATTGTCGCGGCGGTCATGTTCTTCGCCGCCTCCCCGCACTTTATTACCGGGCAAGTGCTGGCGGTGGATGGCGGGCTGGGACTCTAGTAGGCTCGTTCTCGCACTTGATTTTGGGTGGCGCAGCGCTTCAGCGCTGCGGTAACGAGCCCGTTTTCGGTGCCGGCTTTAGCCGCTGCGGTCAGGGTGCTGCTCCACAAGTACTTTTCAGCGCTCTGCGAGACGCCGGACCGGAGATTGGAGTCTTACCTCGGCTCCAGAGATTTGTTTCCTGGCTTCTGTTCGCGTATCGTTCCTTTTTTCGACTTTCACCACACTTATGACACCATCCATTCGGAATGCGGTCTCTGTTCCCCTCACGTTCTTTCTGGCTCTCTTCCTGGCAGCTTCTCTCGCCGTCGCCCAGGATCGCCCCGAGGAGGGCGGTCATGAACTCCAGGTGTGGACTGGCGGCGGCCGCTCAGTTCCGGGCGGCACCAAAGATACCAGCGTGTGGAACGCGGGACTCCGCTATGGATGGATTCTGACCGCTCCGCACGGCCCCGGTTTTCTCAACGGACGATTCGAGTATGCAGTGGACGCGGTCCCGGCGTTTGTTGTGTTCCAGCGAGCAAACACCGCGTACGGTGCGGGAGTGAATCCCGTGGGGCTGAAATGGATTTTCGCCACCCGCGGACATGTTGCTCCCTACCTCGAGTTAAATGGCGGAACGCTGTTTACGACGCATGAGGTGCCAACGGGAACATCGACGATCAATTTCACCTCGGGAGCAGCCTTCGGGCTGCATTTTCTGGGAGAGCGCGCGTGGTCGGTGGATGTCCGCTACATGCATATTTCGAATGCCGGCCTGACCGTCCCGAACCCGGGAGTGAATACCGTGCAAGTGCGGTTGGGATTTGGGAAGTTCTTAGGGAAGAAGTAGCGAGCGCATTTCCTGTAGAGACGCGGCTTGCCGCGTCTCTCACGTCCAAGGAGACGGGGCAAGCCCCGTCTCTACACTCCACCACCCTTGATGGGATAACGAAGTCGCGGTCTGCCTCGGTTCCGCCCGCCTTCTTCGGGAGACAACCTACGCCCCACCCAGAATTCGCGGCTGTTCGTCAGTGGAGCAGCGTGGAAAGAACCTGGTTGACCGCGAATGCCGCAGCGTACGCAACTATGGTCATGTAGACAAACTGGACGACCGGCCACTTCCAGCTGTTGGTTTCTCGGCGCACCACTGCCAGCGTTGACGTGCACTGCATGGCAAACGCAAAGAAGACCAGCAGCGCCATCGCCCCAGCGGGAGCGAGATCTTGCCTTAGCGCATTCTGCAGCGTCATCGAGTGCGTTGCCGGGTCGGTCCCATAAATCGTGCCCAGGGTTCCGACGATCACTTCGCGCGCGATCACGGATGTCAGCAGTCCGATCCCGATTTTCCAATTGAAGCCGAGAGGCCGGATGAGCGGTTCAATTCCATGCCCGAGGTAAGCGATCGCGCTCTGCTCCAGCTGTGGAGCATGGCCACCGTGCAGTGGAAGGTGAGTCAGGACCCAAACCAGCAGAGAGACTCCCAAAATGTATGTGCCCGCCTGCCGCAGGAAGACCCGTGCGCGATCAAACAGGCGAAGGCCAATCGACTGCCAGGTCGGCCACCGATACTCGGGAAGTTCCAGAACGAACGGAGCGGCAGCGGATCTGAGCACCGACGACTTCAGTATCTTCGCCGTAACTATGGCTGCAAGAAATCCCAGCAGGTACAGCGAAAGCATGGCACAAGCCCGAGCGCTGAGCAGTACGCCAACGACCGGGCGATTGGGAATAAATGCCGCGATCAGCAGGGTGTAGATTGGCAACCGGGCCGAACAGGTCATGAAAGGGGCGATAAGAATCGTCGCGATCCGGTCCCGCTTGTTTTCGATGGTGCGCGTCGCCATGATTGCCGGCACCGCGCACGCATAGGCGGACAAAAGAGGAAT
Organism: Acidobacteriaceae bacterium; assembly: GCA_003132325.1. Classification (GTDB taxonomy): domain Bacteria; phylum Acidobacteriota; class Terriglobia; order Terriglobales; family Acidobacteriaceae; genus Acidiflorens. The sequence goes on along the minus strand of PKXK01000116.1, from coordinate 186,167 downwards.
GAATGCCTTCCCGTTCAATCCCACGCCCCGCATGGTGCGGTCCGCAATCAGCGCCGCTCGCGCCAGATAGCCGGAGTCTTCCAGAAATCCTATAAACAAGAACAGCAGAAGGATCTGAGGCAGGAACACCAGCACGGAACTCACGCCCTTCCAGAGGCCATCCAGAAGAAGCGATCGGACGAGACCATCGGGAACCAAGGGCGCAGCTTGCTGCCCCAGCTTTGTGAGCAGATCCTGAAAAGCTGTGCTCAGGGGCTGGCCCAGCCCGAACACGGTTTGGAAAACAGCGCCTACGACGACCACAAAAATTACTGGTCCCCATATCTTGTGCAGGAACACATCGTCCAGCCGGCGGCTCCATACGCTGGGAACATGCCGCTGGTAATCGATTCGCCGCCCAACCTGGCTTGCCCACTTCCGGCACTGCGGAAGATCTTGCAGAACTGGGAGCAATGCCTCTGGAAGCGGGTCGTGTTCCTGTCTGAGGAAGCGGTCCACGGTGTCCAATCCCGTCCCCAACGTCGCACTCACCATGGCAACCGGCGCACCCAGTTCCTCGGCAAGTTTGAGAACGTCCAGCGACCCACCTCCCTTGGCAAAAACATCCGCCATATTCAGGAGCACGAGTGTAGGCAGCCCTAAAGCGATCACAGGCTTTGCCAATACGAGTTGCCGTGAGAGATGGGTTACATCCAACACCAGCAAAACCGCATCTGGGCGAGGCAGGCCGTCCATTTGACCGGTCAGCACCTCGACGGCAACGCGTTCATCGTCGGAATAAGGCGTCAGGCTGTACACACCCGGCAGATCGACGATCCTGATCTCGTGTCCGCTGCCCGCCAGTACGCCCACGCGTTGCTCGACCGTCACGCCTGGGTAATTGCCGACCTTTTGACGCAGGCGGGTCAGACGATTGAAGAGCGTCGACTTCCCCGAATTGGGTGGGCCGATCAGGGCCACCGTCCGGATTTCACGGCCCGGAACGTCCGGAACTTTTTCACCGATGGCGAACAAGGGCTCGGTAGAAGTATCGCAACCACATCGGCCATTCAGAATCGACGTCACGGCAAGTCACCCAAAGGCGTAGCCCCCCCTCGCTTGACAATGATGTGGCATGCGGTCTCCGCCCGCAGAGCAATCTCGGTCCCGTCTACCGAATAGACGCTTGGGTCGCCCAAGGGCGCGCGGCGGGAAAACCCGACCTGCACGCCTGGAACAAAACCGACGCGCATCAGAAATTGCTGCTCGGCCGGAGGCAGGGAGATATGGTCGATCGTCGCGGCTTCGCCCACTTCAAGATCGGTGAGCGCGACCCGTAGCTCGGGCATTTCTGGTCCTACTCGCTTTCGTTCTCCATTCGGACCCGCGCAACCGGCTCTGCCAGCGCGGCGTCGACGGATTTGCGCAGATGGTCGCGGCCGGTCTTTGGTTAGGTACGTCAGGGCAATGCCGACGATGAGCGCGGCTTCGACGCCTTCGCGGAGCGTAATGATGAATGCCTGGAGCATGGAACAATCAGTCGCTTTCTAAGTGAAAATGAATTTCAATTTCAATATTAATAGGATACGGGTTGGAGCGGGGCCCGGTCAACGCAATGCATCACCTATGGACGTGATTTGCATCACACGGGGAAAACGCGCATTGAACGGTAGTTAGCGGGAACGCCATGGATTTGTCACGATCGTTGTGTGATGCACGCACTTGCCTGCCAACGCTAACGGCTACCAAGCTGGGTGCAGGGCCCGTGGTGTAATGGGAGCACGTTGGCCCGTCCAGCTAGAAGGTGCGGGTTCGAATCCCGTCGGGTCCACAGTCTCCCAGGGTGGGTAGGGGGACTGATCTGGGGACTCAGGACAGGGAGTCCCCTTGGTAATGTTGACACTGAGATATGCGCTGGCGATAATCGTTGTAGCTGGACAGGCTAAGTAAGCTCCCGAGACCCGAACCCGCGCGGCTCGGGTCTTCTTCTTTTTTCCACGCTCCTGCTTGAACGCCTGGAGCAGCCTGAAAGCTCAGATAATCCGCAAGAACTTCTTTGCGTGGGCGATTTCGGGAAAAAGGTTTTCTTCCGCCAGAAACTCCCGCGAGTGCACGCATCTCCGGCTCCCCCGCAGTCTAACCGGATGCTTCAAATGCAGCATCTCGTGAAACAGAATGTATTCGACGGCGTAGCGCGGCACGCGTGGGTGGTCGAAAACGCGGCTGATGACGATGGCGTTATGTGCCGGGTCGTAGTGGCCAAGGCTGCTGCGGGCGTGGTTCTGGCTCCAGGTAAGTTGCGGGCGTCCCAGGAGTCCGTGGAAGAAGCGGCAGTTGAGGTCGTCAAAGATCTCTTCCAGATGGTAGTGGTGTCCGCGGGCGGAGCGGATGTGCTTGCGTCCGCGCATCTGCCGGACGAGTCGCGCCTTGGCGGCCACGTCGTGGCCGGCAACATAGCGGCGATAACGGGCGCTGTGCACGCGATCGACCGGCTTGCGATAAAGCTTGGCGAGCAGGATGTGGGCGATCGACTGCAGCACGGCCTCGGGCGCGCCTTCCAGCAGATCGGAAAGGCGAATGTAGAGCTCTCCCTGGCGCAGCCGGATAGTGTTGTTGATGGAAACGAAAGGATAAAAACGAATGTGCATGGTCGGCGCGGGCGTGCGCGGGCGAAGTTCGCGATAGGCTTCGTGAAAGATTTCGGCGAGTTTTGGGGACACGTTGAAGGAAGGTTAGCACGAGGCGGCAGCCAGTACCCAGTGCGCCCTGCTCAACAGGCTGCGGAAGAACTCAGAGAAACACAGGAAATCCCTACGCTTTCCCCCGTGTTCCTCTGTGTACCCTGTGGTAAAGAAGTTCGCTGCGGATGGAGCCGCCCTAGTTCTTCTTCTTGCGCTTCATGTAGGCCTCAACTTCGGCGACGGTTTTGCGGTGGTCGTCGGCGCTGGAGTCAACGGTATCGAGCGCGTCGGTCAGCAAGAATTCGTACTGCTTAGCTTCGTCGACATTCGTGTTCGCGGAGTTCTTGATGGCGCGCAGCTTCGCCTGAAATTCGGTGTCGGCCTCGATGATGAGTTTCAGCGGCTTGCGAATATCGTCCTTGCGGCTAACGTACATATCGATGTTGTCGTTCAGTTCGTCGTAGACGGCAAGGAAATCTTCCAGCATGTCATGGGTCTGCCGCGCGCGCTCGGTCGTCTTCGGATCGCTGCGCATTTGCTCAAGCTTGATCATGCGATCCCGGGAAAACTTCACGTAAAGCTTTAAGCGCTGGTCCGGGTCGAGCATGGCGTCGCGAAGCTGGTCGATCTCCAGCGGATTGAGCGGGTCGCGTCGGCGCTGGGCCCAAAGCGGCGAGCAAACTGGCAAGCAGACCGCGAGCGTCAGCAACAGGGCCAGCCCGAGCATGGTGTGCCCGAGCATCGTGCGACCGAGCATGGTTCGCCGACGCCAGCGCCAGTAGACGCCCGCCCTCATTTCTTCTCCTTCTTCTTGTCCTTGGCGAACATCTCCTGCAGCAGTGCGGTGCGGACGTCTTCCAGGCGGCGGATGGCCCGTTCTACCGGAAGCTGGTCCTCGAAGGCGAGAGTGCGCTTGATGTCCCGCAGCTTCTCCGCCATTTTTCGCACATCGATCTCGACATTCTTGAGGTGCTTCTTCGTCTGCGTGGCGGCGTCGCGCGCTTGTTCGGAGTAGGCAACGACGTCGTCGACGGCGGCAGCGGCCTGCGCGACGTTGCCATCCTGGTACAGCGTGTCGGCGCTGCGCAACTGACCCCGCGCGATCTGCATGGAGAGTTCGGGGCGGTCTTCGGTACGCGCGCTTTCCAGGCGCGCTTTCAGTTCCGCCACGGTGGCGTCTTTGGCGGCGCCGTAGGCGGACCCGAGTGCGAGCAGAAGCAGATACAAGGCAAGTCGGCGCATGGCAGTTAACGCTTCTTCGGTTCAATCGCGATCAGGCGGTGTCGAGCCTGCCACTCCTGATCCGGATACCTTCCGTTAGCAACATCCAAAAATTGATGATAATCGAGCGTGGCCTGTTTGTAGTCGCGCAAGTGGTCATAGGCGGAGGCCCGAAGAAAAAAACAAATCGCGGGCATCTCCGCATTCAATAAAGCGCGCCCATTGAGCGCTCGGATCGTGAGGTCGTAATTCTTATTTTCGCTAGCCGCAAATGCCAGATCGACGTAAACCTCCGGCCAATCGCGCTTCAGCCGGACCGTGGTCAGAAACTCCTGTTCGGCTTCCGGGAATTTCTTTTGCAACAACAGAGCCCTCCCCAGCCCGCGATGCAATTCCGGGTCTTTCGGCTGGGCAGCGACCAGAGCGCGATACGCGGTTTCCGCGAGATCGTTTTTTCCCGCGCTCGAATACAGGTCGGCCAGTTCACGCTGCGCGTCGGAGTCCGCGGGAGCGAGTTTCACTACAGTCTGGAACTCCGCGATTGCCTCATCCTTCTTTCCTTCCGCCTCCAGCACGCGCCCGAGTTGTAGATGAATCCCGGAATCATCGGCACGCTCGGCGGCCAGCTTACGCAGCAAGGGTTCAGCGTCGCCGAGGCGGTTGGACTTCATATAGATGTTGGTGAGGCCGATGGCGGCTTCCGTGGTGGCCGGATCATTGGTGTGCGAGTCATGGTTGTGCGGATCATTCTTCTGCGGATCGTTGTCGTGGGAATCGGCGGAGCGCGGATCGAGCGTCAGCGCTTGTTTGTATTCGGCTTCGGCGTCCGAGAATTCTTTTCGCCGCTCATGCAGCAATGCCGCCGAGAGATGCGGCTCAGGGTCCTTCGGCGTGAGCTCGGAAGCCTTGCGGTAAGCCCGCAGTGCGTCCTCCGGCTTTGTGTTTTCGAGCAGATGCGCCAGAGCGAGCCAGGCGCGGGCCTGACCTTCTTCGACGTGAGCTGTGGGTTTCAGGCCGGTTGCGGCGCGCAGGAATTGCTCGCCGTCGGGATTATTCACGCGCACCAGCATCAAGCCCAGGTTGAGGTTCGATTCAAAAACGTCGGGCTTGGCGGCGACCGACTGCCGGTAGGCGTGGATCGACTCCTCGGTGCGGCCCACGCGGTTCAGAACAAATCCGAGATCGAACCACGCCTGATAGTTCTTGGGATCTTTGTCGATCGCCTTTTTCAGCAGCGTCTCCGCCGCAGCAAAATCGTTCTTCTGAATCGCATCTTCGGCCTGCGCGATTTCCGGAGGTGTGTTGTCAATGCGTTCCTTGTAATGGCGGACGGTAGTATGGGTCTGCTGAGCAAGGGCGCTAACCGCGAGGCAGGCCGTAAGAACCCAAGCCGCAAGAAGGACGAGGACCGCGTTGGTAAACCTGCGGTTCATGCGCGGGAGTATCCAGCCCCGGAGGGCCAACCGAACTTAGCCCAACGTTTCAGCGTGTGCATGAGAACTCGTCTTCGCGCATCCGACTGAGAACAAACCTCCACGCTTTCAGCCGCGAAGCGGCGTAAGAATGCAGCCCACGGCGTAAGCCGTGGGAAAAGTCGGGAACCAACAAGCCCCAGAGGGGCGAAAGAACAGTTCTCGCGCTCCCGAGGAACCTTCACTTTCCCTCTCTGAAAACTTGTGATTCTACTGCTCGCCATTCCGCGCGTAGTTTCCATTCAACACCCGCTTCAGATACTGTCCAGTGTAAGAGTTCTTCAACTCCGCGATCGCTTCCGGCGGCCCGAATCCAACCACCTTTCCGCCCCGATCGCCCCCTTCCGGCCCAAGGTCGATAACCCAGTCCGCGGTCTTAATGACCTCGAGATTGTGCTCGATGACGACAATCGACCCTCCCGCCTCGATTAGACGGCGAAACGCGGAAAGGAGTTTGCTGACATCGTCGAAATGCAGCCCGGTAGTAGGTTCATCGAAAATGTAAAGTAAGTGCCGCTTGCGTTTAGCCACGCCCTCTGCGACGCGGCTAACCGGACGAGCTCCAGGCTGAAGATGCGCCGCCAGCTTCATGCGCTGCGCCTCGCCTCCCGAGAGCGTCGTGGCCGACTGCCCAAGCCGCAGATAGCCGAGGCCCACTTCGTCCAGCACGCGCAATTTGTCCGTGAGCCGCGGAACCTCGGCAAAGAACTTGAGCGCTTCGCGAATGGTGAGGTTCAGCACTTCGTGGATGCTCTTGCCTTTGTAATGAATTTCGAGCACCTGCGGCTTGTAGCGCGCCCCCTTGCATTCATCGCAGATCAATTCCACATCGGCCAGAAACTGCATTTCGACAGTGACAGTGCCGTCGCCCTGGCAGTTATCGCAACGCCCGCCGGGCACGTTGAAGGAAAAGTATCCGGCAGGGAAGCCGCGCTTTTGCGCTTCCGGCAGCGAAGCAAACAGTTCGCGGATGATGTCAAACGCCTTGATGTAGGTGACCGGATTCGAGCGCGGAGTGCGGCCGATGGGCGATTGATCGACCAGGACGACTTCGTCGAGAAACTCGTCGCCTTCGATGTTGTCCCACAATTTGGCCGCGGCGGCGCCACTAATCTGCCGCTTGGCCGTGGCCAGCGCCTGATAGAGAACGTCATGCAGCAACGAGGATTTTCCCGAGCCGGAAACGCCCGTAATCGCCACCAGCATGCCCAGCGGAATTTCCAGATCGATGCGCTTCAGGTTGTGCGCCCGCGCGCCGGTGATGCGGAGTTTGTGGGATCCGGGTTGCCGCCGTCGCGCGGGAATCTGGATGCGAAGTTCGTCGGCGAGATAGCGTCCGGTGAGCGAGTGCGGCATGTTGACGATCTCGTCGTAGGTGCCCGCGCCGACGACTTTTCCGCCATTCTCCCCGGCGCCCGGACCAAGGTCGAGAATCCGATCGGCGGCCCGCATGATGTCGGGATCATGCTCGACCACCAGGATCGTATTTCCCAGATCGCGCAGGTCGTGCAGGATCTTGATGAGTCGATGCGTATCGCGGCTGTGCAGGCCGATGGAAGGTTCGTCGAGCACATACAGCGTGCCGACCAGACGCGAACCGAGAGAAGTAGCGAGCTGTATGCGCTGGGCTTCGCCGCCCGAGAGCGTCGAGGCAAGACGGTCAAGGGTCAAATACTCAAGGCCGACTTCGTTAAGGAAACGCAGGCGCTCTCGAAGTTCGACAAGCAGCCTGTCGGCAATCGCGGCTTGTTCCGTCGAGAGCCTGAGTTGACAGAAGAAGCGGGCCGCCTCTTCCACCGTCATGCTGCACACCTGGCAGATGTTCTTGCCATCGATTTTTACCTGGCGAGCTTCCGCGCGCAGGCGGGTTCCGCCACACGTCGAGCAAAGCGAGTAGCCGCGATAGCGGCTGAGAAACACGCGGACGTGCAGCTTGTACTTCTTGCGCTCCAGATGCTGGAAGAAGCCGCGGACGCCGCCGAAACTGCGGGCACCATCGACAATCATCTTCTGCTGCTCGGCGTCCAGTTCATACCAGGGCACGTCCAGCGGAATTTCCGCTTGCCGCGCGAAACGCTTAAGCTCGGTGCACAGCGGCCTGTATTTTGGCTTCGTCCAGGGCTCAATCGCACCTTCATTCAGGGTCTTGCCTTTGTCCGGGATGACGAGGTCAAGATCGATGTCGATGGTGTTGCCGAAGCCCTGGCAACGCGGGCAGGCCCCATAAGGATTGTTGAATGAAAACAGCCGCGGTTCGGGCTCGTCGTACCGGCTGCCGTCGTTCTTGCACTCGAAGCGCTGGGAAAATCGCATGCGCCGAGGGGTTTCGCCATCGCCATCCCCGTTCCGGCTTGCGGTTTCAAAAATAACCTCGCCCGCTTCCCGATAGCCAATCTCGACCGCATCGACGATGCGCGAGCGCTGCTCGGCGGAAACGACCAGGCGATCCACCAGCCCAAAGACAGGTTCGGAAAAATTGACATCGAGCAGCGATTCCGGAGTCGAAAACTCGAAAACCCGCCCGTTCTGAAAGAGCCGGTTGAAGCCGCGTTTGCGCAAGTCAAAGAGACGCGCCCTCATGGCGTCCGATATCGCGCTGGACGGCAGATTAGGCTTGGCCGCCTTTTTCTTCGCACCAGACTTCTTAGCGCTTCTCTCTTCCGGCGTTGGTACATGCGCTTGAATCGGAAAGAACACATGCAAGCGAGTGCCGTCGCCCAGTGCGAGCAGGCGGTCAGCCACTTCGTCCACCGTATCTTTCTTCACTTCCTGGCCGCAGAGCAGGCAATAAGTGCGTCCGACGCGGGCGAAGAGCAGCCGCAGGTAATCGAAAATCTCAGTGGCCGTTGCAACCGTCGAGCGCGGATTGCGCGTGGAGTTCTTCTGCTTAATGGCAACCGCGGGCGCGATCCCGTCGATCAGATCGACATCGGGCTTCTCAATCCGCTCCAGAAACTGCCGCGCGTATGCCGACAGCGACTCCACGTAGCGTCGCTGTCCCTCGGCATAGATGGTGTCGAAGGCAAGCGACGACTTGCCCGAACCGGAGACGCCAGTGACGACGGTCAGACGGTTGTGCTCGATCTCAAAATCAATGTTCTTGAGGTTGTGAACCCGGGCCCCGCGAACCACAATGCTTTCTGTCGACATCGTCCCCTGGCACTACAGACGGATCAAAACCCGCAACCGAATCTTTCTATTATAAATCGTGGTGAGTCGGCGGATAGGTTCGGCAGGTGTGTCGAGACGAGGCAACCCCGTCTCAGACCGCTGAAGGACTGCGCTTCAAGCAGGTTTGTGAGACACTTGCGCGAAATGAAAAAGAGCACTCACATCTCATCCCACAACAATCCCAACGCTGCACCAGGACAGGGAACGCTCGCGGTCTGGGCAGGAGAGCAAACCGTTCACTGGATGGGCTCCACCCAAGTCCCGGTGGCGCACGGCGTCTCGTTTGGCTACAAGAATATTGACGAATGGCTGAAGGTCGCGCAAGGCAAGAAACCCGGACACATTTACGGCCGCAATACCAATCCCACCGTAGCCGCGTTCGAGGAGAAGGTAAAGACCCTGGAAGGCGCCGAAGCCGCAACCAGCTTCGCCAGCGGCATGGCGGCGATCAGCAATACGCTGTTCACGCTGCTCTCGCCCGGCGACCGTTTGGTATCGGTGAACGACACCTACGGAGGCACGAACAAACTTTTCATCGAATTTCTGCCACGGTTTCAGATCGGCGTGACCCTTTGCGATACCAGCGATCACAAGGCGATTGAGTCCGCCATCGCCCGAGGCTGCAAGGTTGTGTATCTGGAGAGTCCGACCAACCCGACCAACAAAGTCGTCGACCTCGCTCGCCTGACGGCCGCCGCCCATCGCCATGGTGCTCTGGTCGTAGTCGATAACACGTTCGCCACGCCGATCAATCAGCAGCCGCTGAAACTCGGCGCCGACCTTGTCGTTCACAGCGCCACCAAGTTTCTCGGCGGACACGCCGATGCTCTAGGCGGAGTGGTCTGTGGTCGCCGTGACTTGGTGAGCCGCATTTACCATTTCCGCGAAATTACGGGAGCTTGCCTCGACCCCATGGCCGCCTACCTGCTGCTGCGCGGAATGAAGACCCTGCACCTCCGCATTCGCCAGCAGAACCAAAGCGCGCTCAAGATCGCCCGTTTCCTGCAAACGCAACCGCAGGTCGCATCCGTGTTTTATCCCGGCCTGGAGTCGCACAAAAATCATGACATCGCGCGCCGCCAGATGAGCGGGTATGGTGGCGTCCTCAGTTTCGTTCTGAAGGGCGGTTTCGCGGCGGTCAAGAAACTGCTTCCCCGCCTGCGCTACGCCCATCTCGCCGCCAACCTCGGAGCGGTCGAAACCATCGCCGGCCCTCCCGCCACCACCAGCCACGTAGAGTCCACGCCCGAGGAGCGCAAGGCCAGCGGCATCCCCGAAGCGCTGATCCGTTACTCGGTTGGCATTGAAGACACGGAAGACTTGATCGCCGATTTGCAAGCCGCGCTGAAACCTTGATTTTGGGTGGCGCAGCGGTTCACCGCTGCGATAAGTGGCTAGCTTTCAGAGTCGGCTTTACAGGCTGCGGAAAAACTCAAGCCTCGTATCAGGGTATCGCTTCAGCGATACCGCAAGTCGTTCGAAATCAAACGCCCCTTTAGGGGCTGGGCGGCGACTGTCGACTTCTTCCGCAGCCTGTTTAGGCGCTGCTGGCTGCTGAGAGATTTCGATTCGCGCAGGTTTCGGGAAGGGCACGACTTCACAAGCTGCGGAAAAATGAACCAAGGTAGTAATTGCGGGGCTTTTTGAGTCGAAAACACCCCTGTAAGTGTTGAGCCTTGGTTCGAGAAAATGCTCGGATTACCAACTTGAGTCATTTTTCCGCAGCCCGTAAAGTCGCTTGTGTGGCGGGTTCTAACAGCATGGCTGAAGCCATGCCCCTCCAAGGCTATGCACCCAAAGCGCCGCTTACCAGAAGCAGAACACCTAACAGAACGCCAAGCCGCGCAGGGCCAGCCCGTTTTGTATTCATATCCAGCGTGCGGCAATTGCGTGCAATTCTCACTTTCGGAAGGTTCATGATTGCTCTCCTATTGTAAAGTGAACTTCCCAAACGCCCTCCAAAAGGTCGCCCTTTAATCGCAAGTCCCTTTTTCGCCCTTGGGATTTGTCCGGTAAAGCAAATAAAGACCGTTTGGCGGGTGCGGTCAATGCACTTTAGTTACCCCAAAGATGCGACTAAGTAGCCCAAGGCGGCTTCGGAGGCTCCACTTATTCGCATCCCTTGCGATTGAATGGGTGGGTGCCGCGCCAAAGACCAAAGACCATCGACTAACGACCATCGACTAACGACCAACGACCGCCTCACCCCGCGGCCAACGAGAACAACACAAGGATGTAAATCCACAGCCCGGTCATGCAATGCCAGTACCACGAAGTAATATCGACGACGATGCGGCGCGTTTCGATCGGACGATGCAGAACCGCCGCGCCATGGGCGAGCAATAGGGCAAGCACACCGCCGGCTAGATGAAGCCCGTGCATCGCGGTAAGAATGTAAACGAACGAACTGCTGGTGCCGCCGGCCAGGTGAAAGCCTCCCGCGGAAAGCGTGCTCCAAACAAAAAGCTGCCCGGCAAGAAATAGCAGGCCGAGAACGGTGGTCAGGCCAAGCCAAGGGAAATGGCGCTCCTCGCCGAGCGAAATGCCGGGAATCGATTGCACCGGGGCAAGCGCGGCTGCTCGCGTAATTTCGCGCCGCGCCAAGTCGATCGTGATGCTGCTCGCGATCAGGACGGCTGTGTTGGCCAACAATAACATCCAGGGCAATCGCACCGGAACCCAGCTTCGGATGTAGGCCGCGTCGTCCACATTGACGCTAACGAATCCGCGCCGAACCAGATACACCGCCGTGAAAGATAGGAAGAGCATGAAGACGGGCGTCATGGCGACGGCCAGTCCCATCCGGGCGCGGCGCAAGCGCTCGCCATAATTCGGAATCGAGTCCGGAATCGAGTCCGGCATGCCATCACCGCCGTCGCGTCCGCGTCCGCCGCCACCGGTGCGGGGCGGGAGCGAGGAGCCGTTGTGGCCGAAACGGCGCGTCGAGATGGGTGTCACGCGCGGCATCTAAACCGCTCGCTTCGCCGGCCGGGATTGGGGCCGATGGAATTCTTCATGGGTGATTTGGTAATTTTGTAATCGGGTAATTTGGTAAATTAAGAACTTAGAGCCGGACGATCTTAGATTACACAATTACCCGATTGCCAAATTACAAAATTCCCGATGATGAACGTCGGCGCTGGAACCGGAAGTATCGCGAAGCGCCCGAAGCATGGCTGATCCCCGATCTCTTCCTGGAGCGGGCGTTTTCCCAATACATCCTGCCGCACTTTCGACACGGAGGAAGCGCGCTCGACCTCGCGGGAGGAGCCGGACGCCACGCCATCTGGCTGGCAAAACAGGGTTGGAAAGTCACGCTCATCGATATCTCCGAGACCGGAGTCGAACAGGCGAGGCAGAATGCCGGACCCCTCGCCCCCCACATTCACTTTGTAGTAGATGATCTCACCCGCTTCCAGGCTTCGCAAACCGCAACCTTCGAGGTGGTGATGGCGTTCTTCTATCTCGACCGAAAGGTCTTTTCGGAGATAGTGCGGGCGGTGCGACCCGGCGGCCTGCTCATCTATAAGATGCATACCCTGGCGCAGGCCAAACTGCCGGGCGGCCCCAAGAACCCGGCGTACTTGCTGGAGCCGGGCGAACTTTTACAACTGGCAAGCGGGCTGCGCGTATTGCATTACCAGGAAAGGGTGGCAAAAAAAGCGACCGCGGAGTTGGTAGCGAGAAAAGAAACGACAAAAGAAATCTGAGCGCCACACCGCAATCCGCAAAACCGCCCGCAAGATCGAGGAAGGATTTGGTGCGGGGCACAGGACTTGAACCTGCACGGCCTTGCGGCCACTGGCTCCTAAGGCCAGCGCGTCTGCCAGTTCCGCCAGCCCCGCTCAGATTTCCATCGTACCACTGGGCCCGGAATTCTCTTGAGCCCCGGAGGGGCGACCTAACTTAGCCCAGCGCTTCAGCGCTGGGAAAAGTGGAGCAAATGTTTCAAGTCCCGGAGGGACGACCGAGTTCTCGCGCACACTGCATTGTTTCGTCGAGATGGGGTTTGCGTCGCTTTTCCTGATCGTGTGACCACCTTTGCTCGGGTCTTTGCTCTGTGATCTGCCGCGGCGTTACACTGCGAGACATGAATACAGCGAATCAACCGAATGTGAAGTTTGTGCAAACTCCCGATTACCGCGACGCCTACTCCAACAGCGTACAGATCCGCGTGAATGTGTGGGACTTCTTCCTGGTATTCGGCACCATGCAGCAAAGCTCGGAGACGCAGGTGGAATTGCGAAATTTTCAGGGGATCTATCTCAGTCCGCAACAGGCCAAGGCGCTCATGGCGCTCTTGCAGCAGAACGTGTCAAACTACGAGGCCGCGTTCGGCGAGATCAAGCTTGACCCACGCGCTCCGGGTGGACAAATTCACTGATGCAGCGTTCAACGATGGCGGCGCGGCGGTTGGCGCCTTCCGATCTGAAAACGAAATCTCAACCGGCGCCATCCGCATGGGCGCAGCAGTTTCTACTCTTCGCGCTGTTCTTTGCCGGACTCCTGCTCCTGCACGCGCCCCTTCTACGCCTTCCTTATTTCTGGGATGAAGCCGGCTACTACGTTCCAGCCGCGCGTGATCTGTTTCTGACCGGCACGTTCATTCCGCAATCGACGCCGTCGAACGCGCATCCTCCACTGGTGATGGCATGGTTGGCGCTGGCCTGGCGCGTCGCCGGATACTCCCCGCTGGTCACGCGCACCGCCATGCTGGCGCTGTCTGCATTCTCGCTGCTGGGATGGTTTCGACTTTCACGACTCGCCGCCAATTTGCCCGTGGCCTGGGCGACAACCGCGCTGGTCGCACTCTATCCGGTGTACTTCACGCAGAGTTCCATGGCACAGGTCGACTTGCCGGCCGCCGGGTTTACGTTCTGGGCGTTGGCCGCGTATCTGGAAGACCGTCCGTGGAAGCAAGCACTCTGGTTCTCGCTGGCGGCCTTGGCGAAAGAGACCGCGATCCTGGCTCCCCTGGCGCTATTGGCTTGGGAGTTGTTCGGTGAACTGATTCGCCCGCGCTGGGAGGAAATTCTTTCGCCTGGCAGGCTGCGGAAGAAGTCGGTGTCGCCCTTGATTTTGGGTGGCGCAGCGGTTCACCGCTGCGATGACTGCATTGGTTCGAGTACGGCTTTAGCCGCCGAGGGCACGGTCCCCGCCCAGGAACGACTTTTTCCGCACCCTGCTAGCGGCCGGCGCCTTCACCTGCTCTATCTCTCGCTTCCCGTCGTGCCCCTGGCCGCCTGGTACGCCTACCACTACGCGAAGACGGGCTTCCTGCTGGGCAACCCCGAATTCTTTCGCTACAACGTTGCCGCCACCCTCAATCCTCTGCGCATCCCGCTGGCGTTGGGAATGCGCCTCTGGCAACTCTTCGGATATTTCGGTCTCTATCTGCTCACGCTGGCGGGATTGCTGGCCCTGCTTCGTCCGCCGCAAAGAACGGACGAGGTTGCCCGTCCGCGAATTCCGTTCTGGATTCAGTCCGCATTTCTCTCCGTGCTGCTCGCCTATCTTGTTTTTATGTCGGCCGTGGGTGGGGCGGTGCTGGCTCGCTACATGTTGCCGGTTGTCCCGCTTGTAATTCTGGCGCTGGTCTCGACCTTGTGGAGGCGCGTGCGATATTGGAAACTGGTTGTGGGCGCGGTTGCGATTGCATTTGTCGCGGGTCTGTTCAGCAATCCGCCCTATGGATTCACTCTCGAAGATAATCTGGCCTATCGCGACTACATCGTGATGCATGCCGAAGCCAGTCGTTTCCTGGCGATGCGATATCCCGGCGAGCGGGTTCTGACTGCATGGCCCGCGTCGGACGAACTCACCCGGCCATGGCTCGGCTATGTCAACGCCAACGCCAGTCAGCCTTTCCGCGTCGTGCGTATCGAAGATTTCTCCGTCTCCCAAATCGACCTCGCGGCCCGGGCTCGCGACCGCTTCGACGTGGCCCTGGTCTTCTCCACGAAGTACCAGCCGCCGCATCCACTCTTGGGAATTGAGAACTGGGATGCGTGGCGGCGCATCAAAGAAGAATTCTTCGGCTACCATCGCGACTTGCTGCCAGAAGATATCGCCCGACGGCTAGGCGGAACGGTTGTCTATCGCAAAGAACGGAACGGGCAGTGGGTCGCGGTGATTGCGGTCGAGCGCTGAGCCTTCCTGTGTGGCGACGGGGCTCCAAGCGGGGCGGAGCCCCGCTCCCACACGGTCGACTTCACATCCCCATCAAGTGGCAGGAGTACGTCTTGACCACGACCCAGACCGCTTTGCCGGGGCCGAGTCCCAGAGCGTCGCGCGCCGCCAGCGTTATGTGCACCTCGAACTCCGTGCCGCCGCAATCCACCATCGCCGAGACGGTGACGTCTCTCTGTTCCAGCCGCTGAATCTTTCCCGGCACAACGTTACGAGCGCTCAGCCCATGCGGTTTTTCCGTTGCCAGCAGCAGATCGCCGGCGCGAACGCCCACCCGCAGCCGCGAGCCAACCTCCGCCCCAACCAGCGGCGTCACTAAATCCACCGGACCGCTTCCCAAGCGGCAGATCATGCTACCGCGATCCTCGTGCAGCGCCAACACAGTTGCGTCGAAGATGTTTTCGAAGCCTGACAGGTTCGCAACGGTTTCCAGTCGCGGAGCGCGCATCACTTCATGCGGCCGCCCCTGCGCCACGATCCTCCCCGCGTCCAGCACAATAACCTCATCGCCCAGGGCAAACACTTCCTCGCCATTGTGCGTGACAAAAAGAATCGGAACGCGGTGATGCTGGTTCCACTGCCGCAGATCGCCAACCAGAGACGATTTTGTCGAACGGTCCAGCGCAGCCAGTGGTTCATCGAGCAGCAACGCGCGGGGGTCGGTCACCAGCGCGCGCGCCAGCGCGACACGTTGCCGCTCGCCTCCGGAGATTTGCGCCGGCCGCCGGTCGCGTAAGCTATCGATGCGGAACGCCTCCAGGATCTCGCGGCTGCGCGACTGACGCTCGGCCGCGCTCAGCGTGCGCAGACCATAAGCGACGTTCTCCCCGGCGGTCAGGTGAGGGAACAGCGCCAGGTCCTGATGTACATACCCGATGCGCCGCTTCCAGGCGGCGACGTTCCGCTTCTTCTCCGAGTCGTAAAGGTCTTCGCCGCCCACCGCAACGCGCCCGTCGTCGGGATCGCTCAGCCCTGCAATGCAATCCAGCAGCGTCGTCTTCCCCGCGCCCGACGCGCCGAACAGAATCGTGAATCCGGCCAGCGCGCGAAAGTGGACATTCAGATTGAAGCTGCCCTCGGGATTCGGAAAGCGTTTGCGGATGCGGACTTCGAGTTCGGAAGAGATTGCCTGCGCCGATATTGGTAGCGCGGTTTGTGGCGCGGGAGCGGTCTTCATTTCCACGGACCCACCGCCCACGGACGCCGGTTCAAACCGTACACAATCGACAATACGAGGAACGAGAGTATCAGCAGCACCAGCGCCGTCTGGTTCGCGCTGGAATAATTCGCCATCTGCACCTGATCGTAAATATCAATTGAGATCGTGCGCGTCACGCCCGGGATGTTGCCTCCGACCATCAACACGACGCCAAACTCGCCCAGTGTGTGCGCGAAGCTGAGCGCAAATCCCGTGACCAGCCCCGCTTTCGAGAGGGGAAGCACGATGCGCCGAAAGGTCTGCGCCGGAGAATGACCCAGCGAAGCCGAGGCGCGAAGCAGCTTGGAATCGACCGCGCCGAATGACGCAGCGAACGGTTGTACAGCGAACGGCAGACTGTATAACAAAGACCCGATCACCAGCCCTTCGAAAGTGAAGGCCAGGGTGTGACCGGTAAGCGACTCCCACCAGCGGCCGAGCGGACTTCGCGAACCGAGTGCCACCAGCACATAAAAACCCAGCACCGTGGGTGGCAAGACAATGGGAAGTGCGACCGCGGCTTCGACCAGGAATTTCCAGCGCCAGCGCGAGTGGGTGAGCCAGTAGGCGATGGGAATTCCGATGGCCATCAGCAGCGTCGAGACGATGGCTGCCAGACGCACCGTCAACCAGAAGGCCTCCCAGTTCATTTCACTGTTTCTCCATACCTGGCGTTGTGTCCCATGAGTCGTGGCATAAACTCACACTGTCCAAGAATCCAGCCCCGGAGGGGCGAACGAATTTAGCCCAGCGCTTCAGCGCTGGGAAAAGTGGACCGCACGATTCAAGTCCCGGAGGGACGGCCCAGTCCTCACCCATACTCTCAGCCGTGTCTCGATTGCTTTCCCGTTTCAATGCTTCTCCACCGGCACGCTGAACCCGTAGCTGCCGAGCAGGGAAGTAGCTTCGGGACTGCGCAAGAATTCCAGAAACTTGCGGGCCGCATCCCGCTGCTTAGATCGCGAGAGCACGACGGCCGCCTGGTTCAGCGCTGGATAGGCATCGAGCGGAACCTCCCAATAGAGGCTTCTCTTTTTAGCCAAGAGCGCTTGCGAGAGTGCGATGAGTCCTGCCTGGGCGTTGCCCGAATTGACGAAACTCGCAGCCTGCGCCACGTTTTCTCCCAGAACCAGCCGGCTGGAAACTTGATCGTAAATTCCAAAGTGCCGCAGCGCCGCCTCGGCAGCGCGCCCGTATGGCGCGTGAGCAGGATTCGCGATCGAAATCTTCTTGACTGAAGGGTCGAGTAGAGCCAGTATGCCGAGCTTCGATACGTTCAGCGGCGAGTTGCTCGGTACCCACAGTGCAAGACGGCCGACCGCATAACGATAAAGCGTGTCTTTCGATGCCAGTCCCTCGGCGATCAACTGTTTAGGGTACTCTTCGTCGGCGGAGAAAAAGATATCGAACGGCGCGCCGTTACGTATCTGATTGGTCAGATTGCCGGACGAACCAAATGAGATTTTCACCGCCTGCCCGGTCTCTTTCGTGTAGGCCTCGACGATCTGCGGAAGAGCAGCATTCATATCCGCCGCCGCAGCCACGATGATCTCCTGCGCGGTGGCGAGTGTTCCGGTGAACAGAAGTAATAGCGCCAGCAACTTGCTCATCGCGGACAAATAGCGTGCTCTCTCGCAGGCTCGCAGCCATAAATCTCCATTGTCATCGTGACTCTGAGCTAGACGAAGGGAAAGGACCCATGCATTTGCTTGCAGCCGCGGAATGCATAGGTCCTTCGCTTCGCTCAGGATGACAACCCGCGAATCTATGGGACACGACGCCATTCCCCTTACACCAGTTTCGTCTTCGACAACGGCAACTCCCGCACCCGTTTGCCCGTGGCCGCAAACACCGCGTTGCACAGAGCGGGCGCAAAAGGCGGCACGCCGGGCTCGCCCACTCCGGCTGGCGGCGCTTCGCTCTCCACGATGTGCACCTCGACGTGCCGCGGCGCGCGGTTCATGCGCGCGATCTGGTAGTTGTTGAAGTTGCTCTGGTTGATGGCGCCGTTGGTTGCCGTAATCTCACCGAACAGAGCCAGGCTGGCTCCAAACACCGCCGCTCCCTCGATCTGGTACCGGACGTTGTCGGGACTCACCACGGTGCCCGCGTCTACAGCCGTCCACACATTCGGGATATGCACCTGTCCCCGGCTGTCGACTTCGACCTCAACCACGGTCGCAACATAGGTCAGAAAGCTCCGGTGCGCGGCGATACCCAGCCCGCGTCCTTTGCCCAGGGCAGTCGATCGCTTGCCCCAGCCCGATTTCTCAGCCGCAATTTCGATCACGTGCTTCAGTCGCGCCGTGTCATAAGGGAATTGATCTAAAGAAGCGCCGTAGTTCTGGTACTTGGTGCCGGTGAAGTCGATCTTTCGGTCGGGACCAATCAAAGCAAGCTGATACTGAACCGGGTCCTTCTTGGCGGCGTGCGCCAGTTCATCGGCAAACGATTGCACGCCGAAGGCATGAAATATATTGGTTACGCTGCGCACCCATCCGATGCGGACATTGGCCCGCGCCGGNNTTGTCGATTTCGTCCTGGCCGGGGTAGAGGACTTCCGCATCCGTCATAGATGCGCTTCCTTGAAACACCGAGCGTTGCAGCCATGCCGACGGCTTGCCGCCGGGGCCGACCGCCGCCTTCAGATACATCGCCGCCGAAGGGTGGTAGTAGCAGAAGCGAATGTCATCTTCGCGGCTCCAGACGATCTTCACCGGCTTATGCAACTTCTGCGAAAGCACCGCGGCTTCGGCGACGAAATCCTGAAACGACTTGCGCCCGAAGCCTCCGCCCAGCAAAGTGACATGGCAGATGACGTCTTCCGGCTTGATTCCGAGAAGGTCGGCGAGCGTCTTCTGAAGCTGCTGAGGATCTTGCGTCGGCGCCCAGCAGTATGCCTTTCCGTCCCGGACATCGACCACCGCGACGGGCGGCTCCATTGGCGCATGCGCGAGATGTGGAGTGTAGTACTCGGCCTCAAGAATGGTTCCGCCATTCCGAAAGGCGGCGTCCACGTCACCGATGTTGCGGACCAACTGCCCAGGCTTTCTCGCAGTCTCGGTAGCAGTCTTGCGGAATTCTTCGGAGTTGTACCCCACGTGCGAACCGTTGTCCCATTCGACCTTCAGCTTCCTCCGGCCCTGGAACGCGGCCCAGGTGTTGTCGGCGATTACTGCCACCCCGCCCATCGGCTGATGGCCATGAGGAGGTTTGAAGGTTTCGAGGACAACGGTTTGTTTGACGCCTGGAACTTTGAGCGCATCCTTATCGTCATGCGCTTTGACGCTGGCGCCCAGCACCGCCGGACGCGCGACGGCGGCGTACACCATTCCTGCAACCGTCTGATCGATTCCATATTGCGCCTTGCCGTTGATCATGTCGGGCAAATCGTAGAGATGGTGATTCTCTTTGCCGATATATCGCCACGCGCTTCGCGGGTTGAGCTTTAATTCTTCCCGGTTGGGTACCGGCTGTTTGGCGGCTGCCTCGGCCAGTTCACCGAAGCCCAGCTTGCGGCCGCTGCGGTGATGCCGAACAAAGTGCGGCTCTCGGGTATTACACTCCGCGGCCGGCACTCCCCAATGGGCAGCGGCGGCGCGGATCAGCATCAACCGTCCCGCCGCCCCGGTTTGCCGCATCAAGTCAAAAAAATCGCGGACTGAGTGCGAAGTATCGGTTTCCTGGTCCCCATACTTTGGATCGCCAAGCGCTTGCTCTACCTTTACCCGGCTCCAGGCGGCGCCGAGTTCATCCGCCAGCACGATCGGAAGTGAAGTCTTGATCCCATTTCCCATCTCCGTGCGGTGCGCAACAATAGTGACCGTGCCGTCGGGCGCAATCGCCATCCACAAACTGGGCTGAAGAGGCGCGGGAGCCGTTTCGCCTTCCGAAGCCCACAGCGGTTCGGGGATCAATCGGGCGCCGAGTATGAATACTCCGGTGGCGAGAGTGCCCTCAAGGAATCCGCGACGGCTGACATTTTCAATCAACTTCATGGCGTCTCCTTTGCACCCGGATGCTTCGCAGCTTGATGCTTCGCTGCTTGATGGATGGCCGCCCGAATCCGTTGATACGTTCCGCAACGGCAGAGATTCCCCGACATGGCCGTGTCAATCTCCTGGTCGCTCGGATTCTTGTTCTTCTTCAGCAGCGCGATGGCCTGCATGATCTGACCGCTTTGACAGTAGCCGCATTGCGGCACCCGAATCTCCATCCACGCCGCCTGCACCGGATGCACAGGCGCGATGCCTTCGATGGTAGTGATCTCGGAGCCGCCGACCGCCTTCATGGGTGTGCTGCAGGAGCGTATGGCCGCGCCATTCTTGTGCACGGTACATGCGCCGCACAACGCCATGCCACACCCGAACTTGGTTCCCGTGAGCCCGGCCACGTCGCGCAAGTACCAAAGCAGCGGCATGTCGGGATCGCCGTCAAACGTCTTTTCCTGCCCGTTTACCTTAAAACGGATCATTCGTCCCTCGGTCAACTACGGAGGCTGCAAAATTGATTTCCATATCCTAGTCGCAGTGCGCGAAATGTGGAAGAGTGGAAGCGGCGATTGCAGTGAGCCGTGTGGCACTCCTCTGTGATCCCCTGTGTTCCCTGTGGTTAAAGGTTTTCGTCGGTGTCGTCATATAATCGTCTGTCATTCGCGGAGGAATTTTGGCCTACGACGATCTGCGGGACTGGATCCAAGCCCTCGACCGCGCCGGAGAACTCCGGCGTATCCGCACCGAAGCGGACCCAATTCTAGAGATTGCGGAAATTGCCGACCGCGTTTCGAAGAGCAAAGATAAAGATAAAGACCAGCAGGGAACGGTCGGCGGGAAAGCTCTGCTGTTCGAGAACCTGAAGGGCTATCCCGGCTCGCATCTTCTCATCAACCAGTTCGGTTCCGCGCGCCGCATGAGACTAGCGCTGGAAGTCGATTCCCTGGACGAGATCGCCGGCCGCATCCGCGGCTTCATGGACGTGAAGTCTCCGCAAGGTTTTCTCGACAAAGTGAAGATGCTGCCCATGCTCGCCGAGATGGGCAAATTCTTTCCCAAGACCGTAGCCACCGGCCCGTGCAAAGAAGTAATCAAGCGCGACAATTTCTCGCTCCTCGATTTTCCCATCCTGCAATGCTGGCCCAAAGATGGCGGACGCTTCGTCACCCTGCCCTGCGTGATCACGCGCGATCCGAAAACCGGCAAACGCAACGTAGGCATGTATCGCATGCAAGTCTACGACGAGCGCACCACCGGCATGCACTGGCAAAGGCAAAAAGTAGCCGCCGAACACTACCGCGACCACATGCGCCAAGCCGTGGGAGTCAAGAACCACGTAGGGACAGCCGCCCTCGGCTGTCCGGCAGGGCAAAGCCCGGCAGCCGCAGCGGTAGACATAATGGCAAGGTCATCCGGAGGCGCATCGTTAGCCGCCGGCGACCGCCCCTCCGGCAAGATGGAAGTAGCCGTAGCCATAGGCACCGAGCCCGCCCTAACCTTCTCCGCCATCGTCCCCGCGCCGCCGGACGTAGAAGAGTTCATCATCGCCGGATTCCTCCGCCAGAAGCCGGTTGAGCTAGTGAAGTGCGAGACCGTGGACCTGGAAGTTCCCGCCAACGCCGAGATCATCCTCGAAGGGTACGTGAACCTGGACGAACTCCGCACCGAAGGCCCCTTCGGCGATCACACCGGCTTCTACTCGCTGGAAGACGAATACCCGGTCTTCCACGTCACCTGCATGACCCACAGAAAAGACCCGATCTACGCAACGACCGTAGTAGGCAAGCCGCCGCAAGAAGACGCCTGGATGGGCAAAGCAGTCGAGCGCATCTTCCTCCCGCTGATGAAGCTGACCATACCCGAACTGGTGGACATCAATCTGCCCATAGAAGGCGTGTTCCACAACCTGATGCTAGTCTCCATCCGCAAGTCCTATCCCGGACAAGCGCGCAAAGTGATGAATGCCATCTGGTCGCTGGGCCAAGCCATGTTCACGAAGTGCATCATCGTAGTCGATGAAGACGTGGACGTGCAGGACGTAGCCGACGTCACCTTGAAAGTGCTGAACCACATCGATCCCGAACGCGACATCCAGTTCACGATGGGNNTGGCCAGACGAGATCGTGATGGACGCGAAGACTCGGGCGCTGGTGGATGGAAAGTGGAAGGCGCTGGCGAAAGAGTTAGGAATGGAGTGAGGGTTCCCGTTGAAAACGGCTTCGAGCTACGAGCAAACCGAGTCTTCCGTTTCTCGGTCGCTAGCTCGCACAATGACCTCAGAACATATTTGGTGGTTGCTGCTCGTTCACTGATTAGTGCTGTAGACCCCCTCCTCAGCGGTCTTTTGGAATCAATGACTTAGGAAATATTCACGCCATGTCTTTGAGGAACAAGGACTTACTAGTAAAGTATTATAGAATCAAAGAGTTAGCTTAGTCGTTTGCTCAATTCTTGCGATAATTCCCAGCCAGGTCTTTGAGGAATAAGGACTTACTAGTAAAGTATTATAGAATCAAAGAGTTAGCCGGGTGCGCCACTCATCGCGTTTCTGTGCGATGAGTGGGTTTGTCGCAATCCGGCGGTGCCTCTTCCTCACGCCGTGGCCGCGCGTCCGACCGCCTCTGCCCGCCGCACCCGTATTTTCACCTCGACGCGCGACCCCAGCCGGTTGATGATTGACATCAGCCGGTCAACCGTAAACCGTCCCAGGTCCGCATTGCGGATGCGCGAGAAATCGGCTGCCGCAATCCCGGTGCGCCCGTGCGCAGCCCGCACGCTCAGGCCCTCCCGGTCGAGCGCCTTGATGATTTCGGCCGCGAGGATTGCTTTGAACTGCTCGACATCCGCGCTCTTGTGCCCCATATCGCGGAACACATTCCCGCTTCCGCGCACCACTTCCAGCTTTTCACCTTTCATCGCAACATCTCCTTCAATCTCTTCAGACGGTCCTTAATCACATCAATCTCGCGTTTCGGAGTCTTGATACCCTGCGTCGACTTCTTTTGGAACGCATCGACCACCCAGATTTCCTCGGCGATTTGCAACGCGTAAACGACGCGGAATGCATCACCCCGGAACGGCAGCGCAATCTCGAAAATCCCCGGTCCCAGGCCGTGCATCGGTTTCGCAATATCGGACTTCCCACCCTCGGCAGCGATCGTCAAGGCCGTAAGACAGATCGACCTGGCCCCTTCCGGGAACGTCTCGAATTCCCTCAGTGCCGCCCTGATCCATGAGACGGGTCGTGTCTTCCGGGTCATTGGCTGTCCGCCACTTCGTTTCCTATCCTCTCCTATCCTCGCAATGTTGTCATATATGACAAGCACTGTCAACCAAGCCAGAGGATTTAGCCGACGTCACCTGAAAGTGCTGAACCACATCGATCCCGAGCGCGACATCCAGTTTTGGCGACTGGGTACTGCTCCCTGCGCGTATAATGGCGCGGTCTTTAGACGCGCGGCTTTTCTTCCGTCCGTCGCGGCTTGCAAGCCATTTTCCAAGCAGAGGAGACTCCCATGTCCAGTACTCCGTCCAGTCCGCAAACACCCGGCGGCGTCCCGCCCGCGCCCCAGAAGGGTTCAGGAACCAAAGTACTTCTGTGGGTTGTCGGCATCGTTGTGGGGCTCATCCTGATTTCTTTTGCCAGTTGCGCCGTACTCGGCTTCTATGCCATGCACAAGGTGAAGCAGGCCGGCTTCGATTCCAATTTGATGAAGAAGAACCCCGGTCTTGCCACCGCGAAGATGGCCGTCGCCATGAGCCCTGACGCGGAGATCGTTTCGAGCGACGACAATGCCGGAACCATCGTCGTCCGCGACAAGAAAACCGGCAAGGTCGTAACCATGAAGTTCGACCCGCAGAAGAAGGCCATGGTGATTACCGACGAGAACGGCAAAACGACCTCCATGACAATGGCGGGTGAGGGGGCAAACGCCAGCATGGAGATGAAAAGTTCCGAAGGCACCATGAAGATCGGCACCGGCTCCGACAAAGCGCCCGATTGGGTGCCGGTGTATCCGGGATCTTCTCCGCAAAACACATTCTCAGCCAGCAGCGGCGCGGAGCAAACCGGTTCCTACACGTTTGTCACCACGGACGCGGCCGACAAGGTCATATCCTTCTATGGTGACACTCTGAAAGCGGCGGGCTTTACCGTGTCCAACATGACCAGCAACTCCGATGGAAAAGTCGGAGGCATGGTCTCCGGTGAAGACAAAGCCAACAAGCGCGCCGTCATGGTAACCCTCGGAACCGAGGATGACGGCACCCACGTAAATGTGACCTTCTCCGTCAAACCGTAAACCCGGCGGATGGCCGTTCTTGTGCGCGATTCTTATGGAAGAGTTGGCCTTCAGGCCCGCGTTGCCGGCCTCGACTTGAGCGTCCACCCAACTTGTGTTCTCATATGCTTATCAGCATCAGCGCGGACCGTGGGGGACCGCGTACGCGCCTCAACCTCAACCCTCAACCTCATCTTCGAGGAACACCATGAGCGGAACATCAGAGGAGAAAATTATGAACAAAGTCCACTACATTCCCAAAGGCTACAATTCCGTCACGCCCTACCTGATCATCAAGGGTGCGGCGAAAGCGATCGACTACTACAAGAAGGTTTTCGGAGCGACCGTGCACGTGCGGATGGATGCGCCCGACGGCCAGGTCGGCCACGCCGAGTTGCAGATCGGCGACTCGCGCATCATGCTGGCGGACGAGAATCCGAAGATGGGCCATCGCAGCGCTGAAACCATCGGCGCGTCTCCGGTGAGCCTGCTCGTGTACCTCCCCGATTGCGACCAAGTTGTCGCCAAAGCGGTTGCCGAGGGAGCAAAAATCCTGAAGCCGGTCGAAGACCAGTTCTACGGCGATCGCTCCGGATTCATCCAGGACCCGTTCGGACATCTCTGGGGTATCGCGACTCACAAGGAAGACGTGTCGCCGCAAGAGTTGGAGGAACGTGCCCGGAAAATGATGAAAGCCGCTTAATAACAGGTCAGAGGTGAGAGGTCAGATTGCAGAGGTAAGAACTGTTGTTTCACGGGTTTTCACCTCTGCAATCTGACCTTGAACCTCTGACCTCTCATTGACAGCACTAACCTAGAAAGGACACTTCCATGCTTTCCGCTGGCAATCCCTTCCCGAATTTTTCGCTTCCCAATCAAGACGGCAAAACCATCAACCTTTCCGACTTCGCCGGACACTGGCTGGTCGTCTATTTTTATCCGAAAGACGACACGCCGGGCTGCACCATCCAGGGCAAGTCGTTTACGGCGGCCAAGGCGGATTTCGACGCCGCCGGGATCAAGGTCATCGGCGTAAGCGCCGACGACGTGGCCTCGCACAAGAATTTCTCCAACAAGTTCGCCTTTACCATCGAGTTGCTTGCCGATACCGATGCCCGCCTGATGAAGTCGCTCGGCATCGGCCAGGCGGAATCGAAGGGGATGAAGTTCTGGGAGCGCACCAGCTTCGTGGTCGATCCCAAGGGCGTGATCCGCAAGGTGTACGAAAAAGTGAGCCCCGAAGGTCACGAGAGAGTGCTGCTTGGCGATATCGCGGCGTTGCAGGCGAAGGCTGCTTAAAGAAGCTCTGATTAAGTACCCTCGAAAACCTTGAACCACGGGGTACACAGGGGTGCACGGAGGCCCCCCCGGGACTTTATCAGACTTTCCTTAGAGGAAAGTCGGAAGAGCTTGTCATCCTGAGAGTTTGTGACTTCTTTAATGTCGTCAAAAATCGATGCTGCAAGCAAAGCAGTTACGACGACAAAATAACCGCAAATTCAAAAAAGTCACAAACTCTGAGCGAAGCGAAGGACCTGCTTTTTGCCGGTGCAAGAGACAGTAGGTCCTTCCCCTTCGGCTACGCTCAGGGTCAGGATGACAAATCGTTGGGTAGGGAACGCGGCAAGCCGCGTCTCTACGATGCAGGGGGTAAGTGTTCCGATACCGGGTCGGTGGCGAACGCCGATCTGCCGCTACTCCAAGGCAAGCTCAGCGTTCCAGCCAGGCCCTCGGCCATCACCGCGGGCAGTATCCGGTACAGGCGCGCGCGCAAGTCGCGGTAGCCTTGAATCCCGGCAAAAAGGTCGCTCATCAGATCGCGGAAGCTGGCGCTTCTTGCGGTTAGCGATACCATCTGCTCGAGGACGCTGTCGCCGAATACCTGTCCTCGGTAGAAGCGCTCGGAGACGCGCGCGGCCAGCTTCAATTCGGGAAGCACCTCTTCTTGAAGAAGCGCCCGGTAATCTTCCGGTCGTCCGGCCAACAGTGCGCCGGCGCACAACTCCGCCGATCGCAGGGCGTAGTAGAGACCTTCTCCGGTAATCGGGTCCACCAGACCCGCGCTGTCGCCGATCATGGCCCAATCTTTCCCGCAGACTTCGAGTGTTTCGAAAGTCTGCGGACGCAAGGATGGAAGAATGTGCGAGTAAAAACGGGCGCCGTTAAGACGGAGGCCGTGCTCTTTGAGCCATTCTGCTTCGAGCCAATGCTCCAGTGTGCGGCGCAGCTCCAACGTAGAGGTTTCGCCCATCTTGCCCGCGATCCCGGCGGAAACGTGATCCACGCGAGGAAAGACCCAGAGGTAGCCGGTGATCCCTTTCAGAAACTGAATTTGCATCAGGGAACTGCGGCCGGGAATGAAGTAACCGGCGGTGACCATCAAGTCGTGCGGGGAAATCGGAGAAAGAAACTGAGAGCGGAACGAATTGCGCGCGCCGGCTGCCAGCATCACGTACGACGCTTGGTATTCATGTTGGGGCGTGACCAGTTGCCAGTCTTTGCCGTTGCCGGTTCGCGCAATCCGCGTCACGCGCTCCTGGTGCAGTTCGACGCCGCTGCGCCGGGCTCGCTCCAGCAACAATCGATTCAGCGCCAAGCGCGAGAAGATCGCGACCGGGTGCCGCAGGTGCAAACGTACCCGGCGCCCCGACGGACTGATCAACTCGCACTGTTTGACCGGATTGCTTTCGCCGCCGGCATCCGCCAAGAACGGATATCGCTGCAAAGCTTTGTGCGTGAGTCCGCCGCCGCAAGGCTTTTCCCAGGCAAGCGTTTCGTCAAAGAGAACGACGTCTCTGCCCTCCGCCGCCAACCGGGCACCGGCCAGAGCGCCAGCCGGACCGCCTCCGACAATCGCAATGGGGCGTTGCGCCCTCATATTCTGATCACGGATTTTTCCGCGCAGGAAACAGGTTCGCCAGCGAGCAGCTGCACACCGCCGCTGCGCTGGCGAAGTTCTCCCCGAGCCGGGGTTAGCTAGGACTCCTGGCAAGGACTCCCGCGAATCCGCCGCGGCCTCCCCGGTTACTGCGGCGTGGTGGCGATGTTCAGACCCTGGTAGATGAACAATCCCGCGATGACCAGGATCATCACCCCCGACAAGGCGCCGAGCACCTTGACGATCGGTGTGATCTTTTGCATCTTGGAGATCACTTCCGTTTGATCTTTGTGCATCTGGGATTCGGTTTCATGGAGGAAGATCGAATCGTCCTCGTGCATGGTGAGGGTGCTGCGATAGATCAGGAGGATGATGAGAACCCCCGTCAGAATACCCCACGCGACAAGCAGCCCGTACATAGGAGACATACGCCACCTCGGAGCTGAGATCGAGCCCATCCCGAAGTTGCCGCCTTCAGCCCCAGCGAAATCCGTCATGGCATCCGCTGGCGTTCGGGAACCGGCTCCTACTCGGCACGATTATAGACCCATTGGCAAGAGGGGGCGCGACTTCTTGCCTGGCCGAAGCATCTAAAAGGCAGGCTCGGGAAAAGGGACCAAGTCCGGAAAAGCCCTTGCCGGGCCGGTTTCGGCCTTTGTTATAATCAGCTATTACCAAGGAGATCAACCGAATGGCGACCACCACTGCACCCAACGTTCAACCTACAACCGCGCCCGTCCTGACCCCCTCCGCGATTGCCAAAGTCAAAGAGATTATGGCTGCCCAGAATCCGATCCCGTCGGGATTGCGGTTGTCCGTAGTCGGCGGCGGTTGCTCCGGCTTTCAGTACTCCATGGCCTTTGAGAACGGAGCGGGCATGATGGACAAGGTTTTCGAGTTCAACGGTCTGAAAGTTTACGTCGACGCGACGTCCCTGATGTATCTTGGCGGAGCGCATGTCGATTACGTCGAGACCCTGGAAGGCGCCGGTTTCAAGTTCGAAAACCCGAACGTGAAGAGCACCTGCGGCTGCGGCTCCTCATTTAATGTTTAAACGTTTGCGTTGAAGAGTTTTCGGTATCAGGTCAAGCCCCGCTTTTGATGCGGGGCTTTTCTGTTGGCGCTTTTGTGGTTCCGCTTTTCCGTCGGATGGGAATTGCTGGGGGAGAGTGAAATCTACTGTTGCGGTGGTGTTTGCGCAGGGGTTTGAGGCGCCGAGTTCGAAAGGCCTTGGGAGGGAGTGGCGCTCGCTCCGAAACCACCGGTATTTGCCGCCGGATTCAGATTGCCGCCGTTCAAGTTCGGAGTGGGCATGCCAGGATTCACCGGCCCTTTCAGCAGGCCGCCTTGGACTTGGTCGAACTGCGGCGCATAAATAAAGAGCCAGTCCTTGTAGTGGTTTTTTCCGTAGAACACGCGAATGGGCTTCTCCTTGCTCATGCTGGCAACCCCGACGATTGGCCCGCCGCCGAACGTCGGCCCGTTGAAACCGGAACTGGAGCCGGACTTCGCAATCGAATTAGAAGGGGACGATTCAGCCGAATCCGAATTTCCCTCCGCATCGGGTGGAGCGTCGCCAGTTGCGGGATTCGGCGTGACCGTCGGTTGCAACCCGCCCGTCTGCGCTCCCAAAGCGGCAAGTCCCCCTTGTAACGCGTTCAATCCGCCCTGAGGGGCGCCGGCGAGTCCGCCCTGCGGCCCACTTTGCCCGGGAATTTGTCCCAATACCGGTCCGTTGTTCAGCATGACATCGGTCTGATGCAGAATTTTGAAGTCTCTCTCCTTGCCCGTCTTTGGGTCCCGGTTCATCGGATCGGTATAGCGCTTGCGGAGGAAACGGAGGTGGTTGGTATCTTCCAGCTGCGCGATGCTCGTTGGATAGGTGTTGTACTTCCTGTAGTAATGTTGAATCGCGCGCATGTAGGCCGTGCCCCGGCGTCTCATCTCCTCTTCGCGGTCGCGTTTGATCTGCTGGCCAATTTCGGGGAGGACGGTGAGCAGCGCAATCGCGATCATGGCCAGGGCCAACATGAGCGTGATCATCATGTAGCCGCGCTGGCGAATTTGTAATTTGTAATTTGTAATTTGTAATTTGGCCGATGTAAAATCGCGACGCCGCATAAAATCTCACTCGCCTTCCAATTACCGATTACAAATTACCAATCGCAAATCAATTTCATCCCTGGGTCAAGGGCAGGCTCTGGCGGTTGTTGTTGATCACATCTTCCACGTCCACCGCGTTCGGCGAAATGCGCAAGATGCGATAGCGCCGGTCGACAATGTCACCCTCGGCGGCGATAAAAACGTCTTCGCCCTGGGACAAGAACACTCTCTTCGTCTCTCCCGGCCGGTTGGCAAACCCAAAAAACTTGAGCGTGATCGGCGGCGGTGGCGGAATTGGCGGAGGCTGGTGCAGCGCAGCCGGTTGATCCGTGGCGCCGGTTCCCTTGGGCTTTTCGATGGGCAAAGATCCGGCGACAAAAATATTTCTTCCGTTGCCCGCGTACTTGATCTCCGCGCTTTGGCTGAGCAGGTTCAGGTCGAGAGTAGGGTCCAGCCGCGGTTCCACCAGGGG
Source organism: Acidobacteriaceae bacterium (assembly GCA_003132325.1). Taxonomy (GTDB): domain Bacteria; phylum Acidobacteriota; class Terriglobia; order Terriglobales; family Acidobacteriaceae; genus Acidiflorens. The sequence goes on along the minus strand of PKXK01000116.1, from coordinate 156,531 downwards.
AACCATTTTTCCCGAAGCCGTGCGCCGCATGCCGGTCCGGCCCGCGGCCGTAGCCGTTGATCCCGTAACCGGCGCCGCTTCCGGCAGCGAGGGCCACAGAGTGCGGCCCAGCATCAGCAGCGCGAACCCGCCCAACACGGCCAGCCCTATGACTTGCTTCCGATTTTCGATTCCCAGTTTCACTCAGGCACCCAACCGCAGATAACTGTGCATCGTGATTTCCAGCTTGACCGGTCCCGTGCTTTCGCCCGCCAGATCCACGCCATCCACCGCAAAAAACAGCTTCGACCGTTCCAGCGCGTTGATGAACCGCACCAGTTGCAGGTAGTCTCCGGAAAAACTTCCCTGGATTTCGACCGGAACCACACCGGAGATCGCCGAGTCCTCTTCCTTGTATTTCGCCTGCTGCATGCGGACGCCATTCGCCGCCGCCAGTTTCCCCAGTTCGTTGAGCAGATCGGAATCCTGCGCGGCAAAGCGCTCCTGATAAAACCCGCCAATCTGTTTCTTCGCCAGCACGATCTTTGTGTCCATGCCGCGCAGGGGTTCGACTTCGTGGGTCTTTCTTGTCAATTCCGCGCGCAACAGGTTCAATTGCAGCTTCCGCGAATCCGCCGAACCCACCAGCGGCGAGAACAGAACCGCCACCGCAACCAGATCGGCCGCCAGCATCGCCCCAATCGCAATCTTCAGCTTGCGCCGCGAATTCCCCAAGTCCGGCATTACTTTCCGCTCCCCTCCGTCAAGCCCGGAACGTAAATCGAGACCACCGTAGCGGACACGGGCGCTCCCGGCTCCATGCCTTGACCCTCCTCCACCAGTTGCGCTCCCTGAAAATGCTTGGAGCCCTCCATGCGATGGACGAGCTCAATGGCGGCGGCGCGCGTGTCGCCGGCAACTCTCATGTCCAACTGCATCTGATTACGATCGTTCAACTCCGGCTTGAGCGAGACCACATGCAGGTTCGGCGGCATGACCCGCTCCAAATCTTCGAACACGCGCGTCCAGGAAAATGCCTTGCGTTGAATCAGTCCATTCAGGAACTGCGACTGGTCCCGCGTGCTGCGGTTGGCGGCCAGGTCGAGGATGGCCTGATCCTGCGCCCGTTCCCGGTCGCGCTCCGCGATCCGTTGCTGCAGTTGCGCAATGTTTTGGCGATCTCTTCCCGCGTGGGTCCAGCCGCGCGCCGCTACTGCCAGCAGAGCCAGAGTCAACACGCCCAGCAGGCCCACGCCCAATCCCCAACGCTGCCAGAATTCACGGGCGTCTTCATAGGGCCGGGTCGCGAGATTGATATCGAGACGCATAGTTATGAAATCAGACTTCAGCGCCTAAAGGCGCGTTGATGCTAACGAACTTGCGGCATGCCTGAAGGCATGCCCTGATACGATTCTCAGCCTCGCCACGAAGCGCTACGAAATCAGCGCTCCCACCACTCCCGCCATGCGCCAGCGCGGGACCGCTCCCGTGGTGGAGCTAATCTGCGACGCCGCCACCAGTTCCTCAACCTGCGCTCCGGACTGGTTCTTCAGCGCCGGCGCGGCCCCGCCCACTTCCGCCAGCCCCGCCACATACACACGCTCGATGTTCAGGTTGTACGTGTCCTGGAAAAACACCACCGAGGGATAGACTTCCTCCGCCAGTTGATCGCCGGTGATGGTCACGCCCCGCACATTTTCGAGCGTCCGGAACAGCAGCAGTTGTTCCTGATCGAGAATCGCAATGCTGATCGTCCGCGCATCGACCTTGACCACCAGGGTTGGCCGTTCCGCGTCCGCCGCTCCCAGCGCGGCCAGCATCGACGGCATCACCATCCCCGGGTTGTAGCCCACGTCGCGGAACGCCGACTCATATTCCTCAAGCACCGTTTTCAGCACCACGGCGGCCACCGCCCGCACGCCTTTGCCGGACGTCTGTGCGTGATACGAGACGCGGGCATCGTCGGGATCGAAAGGCAACGACTTCTTCAGCCGGAAGCGGACCACCGCTTCGGCTTCCTCCCGCTTCGTGGGGAGGGTTTCGAAATCCAGCAGCACCACCCGCACCGAGGTGTCGGGAAGAATCGCGATCACGTCGCGCGACCGCCCGCCGACGCCGCCGAGCGCGCTTTCAATCGCTTGCCGCACCGCCCTCCCGTCGAGCAGATTCGCTTCNNTCCACCATCCGCCCCGTGTCGGCGGCGCGGCCGGCGAGAACACGGTCGGCCGCGATTTCGCAGGCCAGCGTTGGACGTCGAACGTGTTTGGAGGTGACGCTCATCGGCTGATCGAAATTACCTCGGCTTCGGCGCTCGGCTTAGGAATGGGCAACCGGTCTTCTTTCAAGCCATCCAGGTGGAATTCAATCGCTTCCTGAATCAAAGAGCGGACATCGGCTTTGGTTCGGCCTGTCGTCACGACTCCCGGCAAGTCGGGAACGTAAGCCGCCCAGCCGGTATCGGATTTTTCGTAAACCACAAGCAACTTGATGATATCCCCTACCTTCATGGCGAGAACAGTTACCTCGGCGGGTGCTCGGACTGGACTTCTGGCCATCGATGAAGTGATGCCCGGCTCTACCGCATGGTCTCGATAAAGGTGACCTTGTTGATCTCCTTCAGAGTGGTAAATCCGCTGCGCACTTTATCCAGCGCCGATTCGCGCAGGAAGCGCATGCCCTCTTCGCGAGCGGCTTTCCGTATCTCCGACGTCGGCCTCCGCTCCAGAATCATCTCGCGAATGCGGTCGGTCAAATCCAGCAGCTCATGAATCGCGGTGCGGCCGTGGAAGCCCGTGCCCGCGCACTCGATGCAGCCCTGCCCTTCGTACAAAGGAACCTGCGACCATTGCCGCGGATCCAGGCCGCTCGCTTCCAGCACATCATTCGGATATTTCACCGCCGTCCGGCAGGACTCGCAGATCACCCTCACCAAGCGCTGCGCCAGAATACAGTTCAGCGCCGACACAAAGTTGTAAGGTTCAACGCCCATGTTCAGGAAGCGTCCGAGCACGTCGACCACGTTATTGGCGTGGACGGTGGTGAACACGAGGTGGCCGGTCAGCGCCGATTGGATGGCGATCTGCGCCGTTTCGTTGTCGCGGATTTCACCCACCATGATCTTGTCCGGGTCGTGACGCAAGATGGACCGCAGGCCGCGGGCGAAGGTTAGTCCCTTCTTCTCGTTGACCGGAATCTGGGTGATGCCGCGGATTTGATACTCGACCGGGTCTTCAATGGTGATGATCTTGTCTTCGTCGGTCTTGATCTCGTTGACGGCGGCATAGAGGGTCGTGGTTTTGCCGCTGCCCGTCGGTCCCGTGACCAGCACCATGCCGTACGGTTCCTTGATGTAGCGGCGAAAGCGGCGCAGGTCGTCTTCCTCGAACCCGACCACGTCGAGCGTGAGCTTCTTAAACTTCTCGCTCATCGACTCCTTGTCGAGCACGCGGAGCACGGCGTCTTCGCCATGAATCGACGGCATGATGGAAACCCGGAAGTCGATGGCGCGCCCGTTGTACTTCACCCGGAAGCGGCCGTCCTGGGGCACGCGGCGCTCGGAAATATCCAGCTCGCTCATGACCTTGACGCGCGAAATGATGGTGGAGTGGTGCTCTTTGCCGATGGGCGGCATGGCGTTGGTCAGCACGCCGTCAATACGAAACTTGATGCACACCGAGTCGTCTCGCGTCTCGATGTGGATGTCGCTCGCCCGCCGCTGCAACGCGGTGAAAATCGTGGTGTCGACCAGGCGAATGATCGGGCTCATGTCGGTGCCCGCCGTCGCCGTCAACTTGTCGATGGAAATGGTCTCGTCGTTTCCGGCTTCGTCCTCGCGGATCACGTCGAGCGTGAACCCCTCGCTCGCGTCTTCCAGCACCCGCTTGGACTGCTCCGTCTTCTGCAGTATGTCGGAGATCTGTTTGAGGGTGGAAACCTTGGTGACGATCCGCTTGCCCAGCAGCAGGCTGATCTCGTCGATCATCATCAACTGGCTGGGATCGGCAATGGCGATCGCCAGCCGCCCGTCTTCGGTTTCCGCCAAGGGCACGAACTTATAGCGGAACATCAGGTGCACAGGGATCTTTTCGAACAGATCGTGGTGCAACTGGAAATCGCTCAGGTCGATAAATTCGCAGCGGTAACGTCGCGCGATATCCCGCGCCCGTTCCAGTTCGTCGGGAACCGCCGCCGCTTCCGGCGCCAGCTTCCCGCCATTGACCAGCGCTGTCTTCTTATCCGCCATAAAACCAGTTGTCAGTTGCCATAAAACCAGTTGTCAGTTGCCGGTTGCCAGTTGCCAGTCAGCAAACATTTCCACCAATGCCCTTACCAGTTTACTTCCAATGCCAGTTTTGAGTTGTCGCTCGTAGGTCATCGGCAATAACTGGCAACTGGCAACTGGCAACTGACAACCGGCAACTGGTTCCCTAGTGCACGCTCGCTCCCAAGGTAAAGATCGGCATATACAGAGAGATCAGGATTCCGCCGACAAAAACCGCCATGACGACCAGGATCAACGGCTCAATCAGCGCCATGGCTGCGCTCAGAGCCGTCTGCACGTCTTCTTCGTAGAACTCCGCCACCGAGCCCAGCATCGCCGGCAGCGCGCCCGTTGCTTCGCCGACCTCCAGCATTTCCACGGCGAGATCGGGAAACAACTTTTGCGCCTCCAGGCTATGCGCCAGGCTCTGTCCTTCTTTCACCCGCTCCGCCGCGGCGGCGACCCCGTTCAACATTTGCCGGCTGCTCATCGATTCGCCGGCCGTTTCCATCGCCGGCACCAGGGGCAGCCCGCCTTGCAGCAGCGTCGCCAGAATGCGCGAAAAATTCGCCACCTGATACTTCAGCCGGATTTCCCCGATCAGCGGCAGCCGCAGCAGAAACCGGTCAATGCGTTCCGCCCCCCGATCGCTCTGTTTCCACCGCAACAACAAAACCACCGCGACTGCGGCGGCCAGCAGCACGATCCACCCATACTTCTGCGCGTTCAGACCGACCGCCAGCATGAACACGGTGATCGCCGGCAGTTGCGCCCCCAGGTTGTTGAACAGGTCGGCAAACTTCGGCACCACGTAGGTGATCAGAAAAATCAGCATCACCGTCACCACCGAGACCAGCAGCGCGGGATACACCAGCGACACCAGCAACTTCTTGCGGAAAGTCTGCACCATCCGCTGATACGCGATGTAGCGGCCGAGAACTTCTTCCATGCTGCCGCTCTTCTCCCCGGCCAACAGCGTGGTCGTGTACATCTTCGGAAACACCTGCTGGGCGGCGAAGGCATCGGAGAGCAACTCGCCCCCTTTGACCCGCTCGCGCACATTTTCGAGCGGCCGCAACAGAGACTTGTCCCGTTGCCGCTTGATCAAGAGATCCAGCGCCGTCAGGATCGGCAGTCCCGCTTTAATCAGCGTCAGAAACTGCTGGTTGAAGATCAAGAACGTGTACTGTCGCAGCTTGCCGCGCTGGCCGCCGCCCCGGCTAAGGATGGTCCGGGGCTTGACCCAGTACACCAGGTATCCCTGCTGCGTGAACCGGTCGTGGACCTCGGCTTCGGAATACCCGTTCTCCACCTGCTGCCGCAGATGGCCCTGTTCGTCGGCGACTTTGACCAGGAATTGTGGCATTCGATCTCGTCTGCTGCTGAGGGATCTGCCCGCGAGCGCCCGCTGTCCAGCTTTCTCAGGCCAAGTGTAACATTCTGTCCCCAAAGAAGTTACCGCAGCAGCCCGGCGGCGCGGTACGCAGGTAACCGAGCCGTTTCGTCCCCGTGCATGATCCTGTGCTTGGTATCATCAGGGGCTTTGTATCAGGGCATCGCTTTAGCGATGCCGCAAGAGCCTTGATGAAAAGCCCCCTTTAGGGGCTGGCCGTTGGTCCTACACCTTGGCCCTAAACTACGGTCCCAATTCTCCTTCCACCGTTTCCACCCCTGGGGGAGGGGTGAACTTAAACCGGCCATCGCTCAACTCCAGATTCTCCTTCCAGCCCGCAAAGCGGAACTCCGTCGTAGCCCCGTCGGTCTCCACCAATACGATGCGGACGATCTGGTCTGAGGGCGTGATCTCCAACTGCACCTCACTCGCCGCGCCTGCTGCGCCCACCATTGCCCGCGGAACCCCTCGCAGCAAGGTGTTCCCGGCGCCCAGGGGCGATTGATCTACAACCTTCGAAAGCCCCCGTAATTCATTCTCCAGCTTGGTCTTACCGAGCAGAAATGCCAGTGGTGACCTCAGGTCGTCCAGCTTCCGAAGCGTCGTTTTTCTGAGTTGCCGTTCCGCTGGCAGGTAGAACCACACCGCCTGGCCGTCGCTGACGAACAGCTTCTCTTTCGGAGAACGGTATTCCCACCGCATCTTGCGCGGCTTTTTCAACCACAAGGTGCCCGCTTCCACCCGCTCGGCGCCGTCGCCACGGTAAGTCTCGGTGAAGTCCGATTGCAGGCTGCGCAAGTGGTTGTAGTGGTCGTCCACCGCCCGGGCGAGCTTCTGGACCTCTTGGGCATGAGCGTTCTGTGCCCACGCAGCGAAGCAAAGAACGGCGGCCACCATCGTCGCCAGCCGACAAATTGATCGATTCTTCACTTTCGGATAAATCCCCAATCTCTTAATTCTACCTTCACGGCACTTGCGCTTACATGAAATGACGATGAAATGCAGTTTGGGAGGTTCTAAGGCCGGTGGCAACGCGGGCTTGAGTCTTTAAGATTTTGAAACCTTGAAACCTGGCTCCGATCGGAACACGGAGTACAACTCCGTTCCGCCGGCTTTCACCAGTGCCCGCGATGCTCCGAGGATGCTGTCCATCGCGGGGTTGTGATACACGATCCAAACCGGCCTCGGCGATTGCTCCAACGACCGTTCAAGATTTCGAACCACCCGCTGCAGTCCCGCCTCGGGCAGCGGATTGAACAAGTACAAGACGAGCGGAGTGTCCGGAAGGACAAACTCGCAAGCATCCGTGCAGACCGCTTCGATCTGCGAGCACCTTTGCGCTGCGGAATGGTACGCGCGAATATTTTCTTCTGCCGCGCGATGCAGCTCCGCAATCAACTCCACTCCTACAATCCTTTGGAACGGATACTCCGACGCCAGCAGCAGCGTTCGTCCCTTGCCGGAACCGAGATCGACGAAGGTGAATTTATCGAACTCGATGGGCAGACTCGCCATCATCTCCCGAAACAGTGCCGGATCGGTCGCTTGATAGGGCGAATGAAACATTCCCAGCAGCCGCGCGCGCCATCCCACCGTGCCGCTGGTCGTGTTGACGCGATGCTCCCAGTCGTACTCCATGTCGCCGTAGCGCTGCCGCCGGCGCTCGGGCGTAGACTCGCGCACAAAGCTCCACAAATTGCCTACCAGCAGAGAAGTCGCGCCGGCAGCGCCCTTCTGCCGCGATTGCTCGCGCCACCAGTCGCATAGCGTCGTCCAAAATTGTTGGGGGAAACTTGAAAACACGCCTGCATGGTAACAAATCGAGAAACCGCAGTTAACTCTCGGCCTTTGCCTTTGAGCGAAAAGCTAAGAGCTAAGAGCTAAGGAAAGTCTGATTAAGTTCCCGGGGGCCTCCGTGCACCTCTGTGTACCCCGTGGTTCAAGGTTTTGGATCGTACGTAATCAGAGCGTCCCTCTAGTGCAATTTTGGCGGCCCTGCCTTGTATCCGGGCGGCAGCCCCTTCTCCACGAACGGGAAGTCCTCCGGATTGCGCAACTCGATACGGCCGTCCGCCATCAGTTTGTAGGGTTTCCCATCTGGGTCCACCGGCACCCCGCGCAGAATGGCAGCGCCGATCAGCGCGTTGAAGCTCGACGGCGCCACCCCAGTCTGTTGCCGGTACTGAGCGACCATCTTTTCCAGTTCCGTGATGTTCTCATCCACCTGCAAGGCGCGCAGGTGCTCGACCGCGTTTTGCCGGATCATATCGTCCTGCGTCGTGGCATAGGTAGCCTGCCACAGCATGCGCGCCGTCTGGATCTCCCCCGCATGCTGTGCCATCTGCGCTGCCAGCACCCGCAGGAACGGATGCGCTTTCGGCACTTTGGTGCCGCGCTCGAATGCCTCCGCGGCTCGCCCGTAATCCTTCAGGTCCATGTAGTAAAAGAATCCAAGGTCGTAATACAGTTTCCAGTTGTCGGGGTTGGTCCGGATGCCGCCTTCGAGCAAAGCAATCGCCTTGTCGGGTTGGCCCGCACCCTCGGGCGGCTTCGGCCCCAGGAAGTTCGCTCCGAACTCATAGGCCACGACCAGCTTGGGGTCGAGCGCTGTGGTGATCTCCAACAGCGGGGCCAGCAGGTTGTAGTCCGTGGCTCTGGTCACATGCCGGCTGCCAAAATACTGCACCGCGCGGGTCCAGTAGATATCGGCGAGCAACCCGTCATAGCCCAGGCTGAGCCGTTGGACCAACTTCGGCGAGCTGAAATAGAGGACGTCTTCCAGAGTAGCGGCGGCGCGTATCTGGTCGAGCCGCCGCAGCAGCAGGACGGAACTGGCCAGCGAAAGCAGCAGCAGGATGCTCGCCGCCGCCGTGACTCTGCGCGAGGCGCTCATTTCAGGTTCCGGCGCTCGAAAATCAGCACTGCCCCGCAGATCGCCATCGCGGAATAGGCCAGCGCGTAAGCCGTATTGTAGGCAATGAGCCGCGTAGCGATGGGTTGTTCGTGCGCTACTTGCCCGATCACGTTCAGCGCCGAAAAGTTCGGCACTAGGTAGGCCGCGCCGGTCGCCAGCCACCGCGTAAGCCCGTGCGACATTCCGGCGAACCCGCGCAGATCCTCGGCAAAGCTGCCGATCACAAACAAGGAGAACGCGAACACCGCCGACAGCAGCGGGGAAGAGAAGGACGAAAACAGCAGCGCCAGCGAACACAGAATCAGGAACTGCAGCACAATGAAGAACAGCGCGACCAGGATCCAGGCATCGGAGGACTGGAACTTGTGTGAGACATAAAGCAGGGCCGCGAAGACTCCGATGGCCATGCAGAACGTATTCACCACCAGCGTCCCGGTAAGCCCGAAGAACTTGCCGACGATGAATTCCCAACGCCGCACCGGGCGCGACAGCACGGTGTAGAGCGTGCGCTTCTCCATCTCTTTTGAGACCAGCCCGATCCCGATGAAGATAGCGATGACCACGCCGAACAGCGACACGGCGGTCAGTCCCAGGTTCACCACCACCAACCGCTCGATATTGATGGAGACTTGCCCCACGAAAATCGCAGCCCCGGAAAGCAGCACGGCAAAGGCGATCAGGTTATAAAGCACGCGGTCGCGTATCGCCTCGCGGAAGGTGTTCGCGGCGATGTGCGTCACTCGATTCATCTCGCCCCCACTGCCGGCGCGGCTTCCGCGCCCACTTTTTGCAAGTAGTACTGTTCCAGCGAAGAGCGCACCGGTATCAGCGAGATCAGCCGCAGCCGCTCCCGCCGCAGGATTTCCAGCGCCGCCTCCTGCTGTGCCTCGGGCACCACCGCCCGGATCGTCTCCCCAATCACGCGGCACTCGGCTCCCAGAGCGATCAACCCAGCCGGAACCGCGCTTCCATTCCAGATCAACTCCACTTTGGCCGCGACCGACGAGGTCAGTTCCGCCACTTGGCCCACGCCCCGCAATTCACCCTGATGGATCACCGCCACCCGATCGCATAACGCCTCGGCGTCGGAAAGGATATGGGTCGAGAAGAACACGGTCTTGCCTTGCTGTTTGAGTTCTTCCATCAGGTCGCGCACTTCGCGGCGTCCCATGGGATCCAGTCCCGACATTGGCTCATCGAGAAAAACCACGTTCGGGTCGTGCAGGACGGCTTGCGCCAGTCCCACCCGCTGCAGCATGCCCTTGGAGAACTTTCGCAGTTGCACCCGCGCGGCGTCTTTCAGGCCCACGCGCTCCAGCATGGCCTCGACCTTGCGGCCGCGATCCTTCGGCTCCATGCCGGAAAGCCGCGCGTAGTATTCGAGAAGTTCCTTGGCGGTCAGGTAGTCGTAGAAATAGGGCTGCTCGGGAAGGAAACCGATCTGCGCCTTGATGGCCGGATCGTTGATGTCTTTTCCCAGGATGCGCGCCGTGCCCCCGGTCGGGAACACCAGGCCCATCAGCAGCTTCAGCGTGGTCGTCTTGCCGGCGCCATTCGGTCCGAGGAAGCCGAAGACTTCGCCTTCCTCGACCGTCAGATTCAGCGGCCGCAGCGCCACGCGCGGCGTCTTCCGCCAGAATGCTACCGCGTATGTCTTTTCTAGATTGATTGTCTCAATGGCAATCATGGCTGTTCAGAGGACCGGTTGAGGATCAAGAAGAATTATAAGCAAGCGAGAGGGCGTCGCGGCTAGTACAAAGGTAACCTTTGTGGTTGTGTGGGGCGGACACTCCTGTCCGTCCCACACCAGACGAAGTATCAGTCGACGGATGGCAGGCCCATACAGGCGCGGATCTACTCCTTTCTCTTGAAAATCGAAATCTGGTATTGCGCCTGTGGCCGCGTGCTTCTAGCTTGATCGCCCCAAACATACCGCGACTCGGGCTCCGCGAGTTCCACCAGTCCCACTTTCTCGTAGTGACTCTTGACGTAGGGATTGGCCCAATCGAGAAAGGGCGCGATCCGGCTGGAACCCATGGTCGTGAGCCACGATGCCGGGTCGTTGACGTACACAAGATAAGCAGGCCGATTAGCCTCGATCTCTCCAATCATCTGCTTCTGCATCTGTGTCCAGTAAGGCTGGTTCTCCATGAGGCCGTAGACATAGATGTAACCGCTGGCGGATAGGCGGTGCGCGTAGAAATATATCTCTGGTTCGGATCCGAGCACAATAATTCGATCGGTAGGCGCCGTGTGCTCCCGCAGGTAGGCCGCGATCGGAAGCGCCTCCGGAAATGGGGAATTAACGCCGTAAACTGCCCGGCACGCTTGTAATGGACTTAAAGAGAAGTAGTGGGGTGCATTTTTCTTAATGGCCCAGCCACAGGCAACGGCAAATACAACCACCGGAAGAATGCGAAACATAGGATGGACTTGTTTTGCATCTAGCAAACTTACCGCAGCAGCAACCCCTATACCGGCCAACAACGCAATTGCAGGCAGCACCAGCACAAAATAATGAGACCGAAAATAAAGTCCGGCGGAAACCGCCAATGACGAAAATACGAACAGTCCGACGATCAGAACCGCATACCGCCGGGCTGGCGGATGCCACAGAAGCGCCGTCAACCCGATCAAAGCGATGATCCACACCCCAGGGGCCGCGCCCAGAATCGGCAAAACGTGGTAAGTAAACAACTCCCATCCATCCTTGAGGGACTTTAACGAAGAGTACTGGAGAGCATAGGAGAAGGTCCAAAACCAGAAATTCTTGAACACGCCCGCTCGCCATAGGAGTACGCACGTCAGCGCAAAAGGAGACGCGCACCCGAGCAGGAAGACACCCGCTTGTTGGCCAAGCCGGGCCCAATCGATCCTTGGTCTGCGCCAATGGACAAAGATTAAATAAAGGAAAGCGAACGCCCCCAGGAAGATTCCCGGCTGTTTCATCAAGAAGGCGAGGCCAAAAAACAACCCACTGCAGAAAAACATCGATAATTTACCGCGCTCATCGGCTCGCAAAAGAAGAATGAGTCCGGCCATTGCAGCCAGAACGACAAAGTGGGTCGCATGCGCCGCGAAACCAAGAGTCGACTGATGAGTAGAAAGCAACGCATAGGTTGCTGCGGCCACGGTTCCAGCCAGCGTCCCAAAAAGCCGGGCTGCCAGAAAATAAATCAGAACGACCGTAGCTGCGTTCACCAGGAGAAGTCCCAGATGGATGCCCTGTGGTGTCTGGCCCAAGACGGCCATTATTACGGCATAAGCCGCATACGTTCCCGGCAACTTCATGTTGTAGGCGAATTGATAAGGAGGGATTCCCTGCAATAGGAGTTGCCCCGCATAGGCATATTCGCCTTCGTCCCGCTCCAGCGGCATCCCGGCCAGGCGCCAGCGAACCACGCTGAAAAGAACAAGAATCAACAGAAGCACGGCAACATGCCAGCGAAAAAAGCGGCGGGCAGGCGATTCTGGAGGGTTCGAGACGGCCTCTTCGCCAGACATTACTTCGTGTACTTCCCTACGCTCGGAAACACCCACAGACGGCTAGAACCTAGCATGCACAAAAGATACACCTGATGCAGCGCGATCCACGAGCATGGCCGCCGCCGTCCCTTACCGAAGTCATTGATCCCTTGAGTCGGACGCACACGAGCCCGAAGCCCGTCATAAGAACCGTAGTTCGTGCCGACCGGTTACGACTTCATTGGAGTCTCACTGGACGGGTTGCAAGCCCATGCAGGCAGCGGCATTCGAGATGGCTGTCCCAGCAGGATTGACGCGCGGGACATTGTCCGCAACCTCACAGAAGCTGCGGGCTCCACCGGTATTCGAGACCGGCACCGCAGTGACGAGGAACGTCCCCAAACTGCCGGTTGCCGTATAGATGTAACCACCCTTGCCAGGAGCGGCACTCGCGGTTGCCAGGGAATCGTCAATCAAACAGGCGCTCGTAGGTAAGGGCACGCAAGGCGTGGCCCCGCCTGTTCCCAGATCGGATAGTTGTGCCGCATACCCGACGCTCGGATAGGCGGTCAGGTAGCCGACTTCGGCGGTGGTGATGGTTCGAACTGAGGCAACGGCAGCGGCCTCAGTGGCCGACAGCCGGGCCTGCAGCAGTTTCGGAACCGCTATGGCCGCGATGATCAGAATGATGGCCACCACAATCAGCAATTCAATAATGGAAAAGCCCCTCGATGTTCGCACTCGTGTTCGCACTGGTATTCGCATTCGGGTAGCCTCCACGAAGGTGAGATGCCCTGCGACTTGGCTCGCTCCAGGCTCTCGTCTGGGCCGCCAGGGGCCTGCTCACCAGGTTCTTGCTGCACTTATGAGGCCACGATCTCCGAAACAACCTACCGCATTCAAAACCTGCGTAACCAACCTACTCCTGAAGTAAGTGGTTTACCGCTTGTTCGGTAGCATTCCAATCGCGGGAGATCTTTTGGGCTTGACTGTAAGCTGCTTGGGCTTCGCTGGCTCGTCCAGCCTTTGCCAGTGCCTGTGCGAGGAGAAGATATTCCGCATCCGACGGGTCCGCTTTGACCGCCTGGGCGTAATAGTCAACCGCATGGGCCAAGTCGCCGGTTTTCTGCGCGATAAGCCCCAAACCGATCAGGGCAAATTTGTTGTCCGGCAGCAGCCGCAGCGCCGAGTCGTAGTTCTCACGAGCCTGCACGTAATCTCCTGCAGCGCGATAGATTGACCCAAGGTTGCCGAAAGCCGTGGCCCTCAGGGAGGAATCCGCCGACAGACGCAGCGCCGTTTCGTAGCGCTCTACAGCCCCTTTGATGTTGCCTTGCCGTTTTTCACAGACGCCCAGATCGAGCTGGCTAAAGGCATCGCGCGGATTGATTGCGGCCGCAGCTTCGAAGTGTGCCATCGCTTCCTGGAGTTTTCCTTGGTTGATAAGCTCGGCGCCCAGGCTGTCATGGGCGACGAAATTGCCCTGCGTGACGCTGAGCGTGTGCGACCAAAGCACCTCGGTGTTTTTCCAGTAACCTAGTTGCGCATGTGCGGCAACTGAGAACCCGGCAATTGCGACCGACGCTGCCAGCGCAAGATAGATTGCCGGAATGCGCCGGGCGCCGGCCCAATCCGCAATTCCCCAAATTCCCGCGATAAATAGCCCAACAAAAGGAATGTAGGCGTATCGGTCCGCCATGCCTTGCTCGCCGGCCTGCACCAGTCCGATCACCGGCACCATGGTTCCCAGGTACCAGAACCAGCCCACGGCCAGATACCGTTTTTTTCGCAGCATCAGGACCGTTGCCGTAATGGATACCAGCAGGAGCGCCGAGGTTGCCACCTGCCACGCCGGCAGTGAATGGTCTGGGTGAGGATAAAAAGCCGCCAGTCGGGAAGGCCAGATCGCCTTCTCCACGTAGCGCGCGTAGGAAACAATCGCATTCAGCAGCCGGTCCCAGAATGGATATTCATTGTGTATTGCGCCGCCTGCCTTTTGCGCAACCATGGTGATCACAGCACTTGTGGCAGAGAGAGCCAGTAGCGGCAGCTTTTCAACCACAAGCCGCGTCCAGGATATCCGTGGAGGGGCGGGTGTCCCCGCCCCTCCACCCTTGACATCGGGGGATACGCGAGCAGGCGACGTCCGCCCGAGCGGCCAGTAGTCCAGCAGCAGCAGCACAAAAGGCAGAGTTATAACCATGGGCTTCGACATGAGTCCGAGCACGAACAGCAGCCCAACCAACCCGTATCGCTGCACGCTGGGATTCTGCGCATACCAACGATAGGCCAGCAACGTCAGCACAAAGAACAACATGCACAGAACGTTCTTTCGCTCCGAAGCCCAGGCTACGGACTGAACATTGATCGGATGTACCGCGAACAGGGCAGCCACGACCGCGCTGCGCCATGCCATGCCCGTGGCCGCTTCGAGGAACAAAAACAGCAGCACCACATTTAGCCCATGCAACAGCACGCTCATGTAATGATGCCCGGCGGGCTTGAGATGAAAGAGTTGGTAATCGGCGGCATGCGATAGCCAGGTCAGCGGGTGCCAATTTGCCTGCTCCGTGCTGCGGAACGCCCATTTCACTGTGTCCCAGGTCAGCCCCGCGCGGACGTGCTGATTACCAGTAACGTAGGCGGGGTCGTCGAAGTCGACGAAATCGTTGTGAGCCGCCGGATTGTACGCAAGCAGCGTGAGCAGCATTAATACAAGAGAGAGAACAGTTCTCCGATTACCCGCAGAACTAAATAGCCCTTGCTGGGATTGCGGGCTAGTTGCAAGTTTCGTCGCCGCAGTGGCCATACCTGGATTTAAACATAGGCGAGCAAGGCGGCTAAAGGTGGTTGCTCTTGAGGGGCTGACCAAAGTAACAGGGGAGCAGTGGTTGTCCACTGCTCCCCGCCTGTTGCCTCTCCCCCGAGGCCTCAGACCAAGTTGGTGTTAGTTGCCCAAGGACGGTAAGACCGCGCAGGTTGCGCTAACATTATCATTCGCGCCGGCTGAGTCCTTGCGGACCACCGCATCTTCAATCGAGCAGAAGCTATTGACACCGCTGCTCCCAACCGCGATTGGGTAGGCAGTCGCGGTGTACCCGCCCTTGATAGTGTGTCCATCAGCAGTGAAATGGTACCCGCTCTTGCCCGCGCCGGCATTGTCAGTTGCCAAGGTTTGGTCAATCAGGCATGCCGTGGCAGATGACGGTGTGCAGGGGCCTACTCCGCCGAGGACGGTTAGGTCTCCATAATTGGCCGACGGATAAGCGGTAATGTAGCTTACTTCGGCCGTGTTAATTGTGCGAGTCGTGGCGGCCGCGGACGACTCATTGGCCGCAATGCGCGCGCGCAGCAGGTTCGGGATCGCGATAGCGGCGATGATCAGGATGATCGCCACCACAATCAGCAATTCGATCAGTGAGAAGCCTTTTTGTTTCCGCATTGAAATTATCCTCGTCTCCCTTTGACTGTCTTGGTTGGGTGACCAACGCTCGTAACTATCGCACTTCGAAGGCCAGATGCCCAAGTGACCGAAGTCAGGTGTCCCTCTGGTGTATGCCGAATGTTTTCAGTGGGGTTCTGCAGAAGAGTCACCTCCTGGTCACCTCTTGATTCTCCCAGTATGACACTTTTAGAGACCCCGATTGACAAATTTTGGCAGTCCCCGCAATGCCATTTTGGCTTCAAACCGCCTGCCAGTTGCCGCAACTCCCGTTCTGGGAACGCTGGCATCTGCTCCTCTTGCGTCCGCAGAAAGCTCAACCGCCGAGACGCCGAGTGCGCCGAGAAAAAGCAAGGAAGAACAAGAGACTGCAAGTTCCCAATCAGGGGTTGAGGCTTAGGCATTGAAAGTGAAGGTTTTAACCTTCCTCGCTTCTTTTCGGCGTCCTTGGCGTCCCGGCGGTAGATGAACTACGAATTCGGCGAATGGCTCGGTGCGGGAGGTGGGGCAACTTCGGATGTGCTCACCGAGATAGAACAAGGGAGCAGTGGTTGTCCACTGCTCCCCGCCTGTTGCCTCTCCCCCGAGGCCTCAGACCAAGTTGGTGTTAGTTGCCCAAGGACGGTAAGACCGCGCAGGTTGCGCTAACATTATCATTCGCGCCGGCTGAGTCCTTGCGGACCACCGCATCTTCAATCGAGCAGAAGCTGTTGACACCGCTGCTCCCAACCGCGATTGGGTAGGCAGTCGCGGTGTACCCGCCCTTGATAGTGTGCCCATCAGCAGTGAACTTGTACCCGCTCTTGCCAGCGCCGGCATTGTCGGTTGCCAAGGTTTGGTCAATCAGGCATGCCGTGGCAGAGGACGGTGTGCAGGGGCCTACTCCGCCGAGGACGGTTAGGTCTCCATAATTGGCCGACGGATAAGCAGTAATGTAGCTTACTTCGGCCGTGTTAATTGTGCGAGTCGTGGCGGCCGCGGACGACTCATTGGCCGCAATGCGCGCGCGCAGCAGGTTCGGGATCGCGATAGCGGCGATAATCAGGATGATCGCCACCACAATCAGCAATTCGATCAGTGAGAAGCCTTTTTGTTTCCGCATTTTAATTTCCCTCGTCTCCGTTTGACTATCTTGGTTGAATGACTAACGCTCGTAACTATGGCACTTCAAGGGCCACCGTCCCAAGTGACGGAAGTCACGTCTTTCTCGGGGTATCCTCAATGTTTTCAACGACTCTGCGGGAGAGTCACCTCGGAGTCACCCCTTGCTGCTCCCAGTATGACACTCTAGAGACCCCGATTGACAAATTTTGACAATCGCCGTCATTGCCATCTTCGCGTCAAACCGCCTGCCAGTTGCCGCAACTCCCGTTCTGGGAACACTGGTATCTGCTCTTCTTGCAGGAGCAGAAACTTCAACCGCAAGTGTAGGGCGGACACTCTTGTCCGCCGACGTTGACTTGGATTCAGTCTATTGGGATTGACCCTCGGCTTACCTGCCGACCCCAGCTTTTGGCGGACAAGAGTGTCCGCCCCACACAACTACGGATGCTCGCCCTGTTCCGGAACCAGTCCCGGCGGCGGCGCCGGAATCGCAATATCCACCTTGTTCACCGCGCCCAGAGACGAAAGCGGCTTGTCGAATTCGCCTACGTTGCCCACCACCAGCACCGCCATCTGCTCGCGGTGAAGGTACTTTGCCGCCACCCGCGCTACATCTTCTTTCGTAACTTTTTCGATCCCTCGCTGAAAGTTCTCCAGAAAATCCAGCGGATAACCGTAAAACTCATACGCCATTTTTTCCTGCAAAACCTTGGCCGGAGAATCGAAACGGAAGACAAACGAATTCAAAATCGAGTCTTTGGCGCGCTTGATTTCCTCGTCGTCGATGGGACGCCGGACAAGGCCGGCAATCTCCTCATCCAGCGCCTGAATGGATTCGATCGTGGTCTTGCTCTTGGTGCTCACCATCAGCCTCAGCATGCCGGGATGATCCCAACTCGTACCCACTCCACCGCCGACCGCGTAGGCGAGTCCTTTCGTGGTGCGAATGTCGCCAAACAGGCGCGATGAAAATCCTCCGCCGAAAGCCTCGTTGAATACCGAGACCGCGAAATAATCCGGATTCTTGCGCGTAATGCCCACCGCAACCATTTGAATGTTGCTCTGATTCACGTCGGTTTTGTCGACCTGGTAATATCCCGGTTTCGCGGGCTCCGGCTTGATCTCCGCATCCTTCGCCGCTTCGCCTCTGGGCCACAACGCAAACGCCTGGCGCAGACGAGCCTCCATCTTCGCCGAGTCGAAGTCGCCAGCCACCCCGAGGATGATGTTGTTCGGGTGCGCGTACTTACCGTGCCACTCGACCAGATCCTGCCGCGTGATCGCCGCCACCGTTCGATATTCAGCGACCCGCACATACGGATTGTTGGCGCCGTACACCAGCTTCGCCGCTTCCCGTCCCGCGATCTGTCCCGGATCGTCATTGCGCCGCGAGATGCCGTCGTACATCCCCTTCTGCGCAATTTCAATTTTGTCGGCGCGGAACTCCGGATTCTTCAGCAGGTCCTCGAACACGCGGAAGACGTCGTCGAAGTCTTCTTTCAGACACGACCAGCTCACCGTGGTCGAATCGACGCCTCCCCCGGTTTCGACCTTGGCGGCGCGCTGCTCCAGATAGTCGTCCAGTTGATCGCCGGTCTGGGACTTGGTTCCGCCGGTGCGCCACACTTCGCCGTAAATATCGGTCAGTCCCGTCTTGTTCGCCGGAACCGACCGCTCGCCGCCGCGAATACGTGCCGTGCCGTCGATGGTGGGCAGTTCGTGGTCTTCCTGAAGAAAAACCACCATGCCATTCGGCAACTCGATGCGCTTCGGCTGCGTCGGATGAAACGCCGGCAACTTCGGAATTGGTATCTGCTCCCAGGTCTGCTGCGAAGACTGCTGCGTCTGCGCCCACAATTGCGAATTGCCGCCGAAGAAGCTAACAAAAACGAACAGGACGAGAGCGAAGAGTACCTGTAGCTTCGTATCAGGGTATCGCTTTAGCGATACCGCAAAACCCTCGAAATCAGTTGCCCCTTTAGGGGCTGTGCGTGCGCGCTTCACTGTCCACCTCCCTTCGGCCCTGCGCCCGCTCCCGGAGGAGGCCCGCCAGCAAACTCGATAATCCCCACCGTCCGGTTGTCGGGCACAAACGTCTGGTTCGCGACGCGCCGTATGTCCGCCTTCGTAACTTTGTCGATGCGGTCGACCGAGCGGAACAACTCCCGCCAATCGTCATAGCGCGCCTGGTACATGCCGAGTTCGAAAGCCAGACCCTCGTTCGATCCCAGCGAGCGGATCAAGTTTGCCTTAGCTCGCGTCTTGATCATCTTCAGTTCTTCATCCGAGATGTCTTCTTTCTTCAG
Source organism: Acidobacteriaceae bacterium (assembly GCA_003132325.1). GTDB lineage: Bacteria > Acidobacteriota > Terriglobia > Terriglobales > Acidobacteriaceae > Acidiflorens. Next base: position 137,667 of record PKXK01000116.1, on the reverse strand, counting down.
CCGGTCAATCTCGGCGTGAATCGCGTCGGCCACTTCGTGCGGCTTGTGGCCCGGGATCGGGGAGGCGTAAAAGGCGAACAGGTGCGGATATTTATTTCCCGGATACCCGGTAAATCCCTCTGAGTCCGACGCGATCTGCTTGTCGCGGACCAGCGTCCGGTAAAGTCGCGACGTGCGTCCATTCGACATCAGGTCGGCGATCGCGTTATAGACCTGGTTATCCGGGTTGCGGTAATCGGGGCGGTGATAGCCTTCGAGATAGAGCGGTTGCGATTGCTCATGCAGCACGACCGTCCGCTCGGAATTCTGCGCCGGCTCGGTGGTGGTCGCCGTGTCGGGCTTGGGACGCGCCGGAATTCGCGAGAAATACTTCTCGACAATCGGCATCGCTTCCGAAGCTTTCACGTCTCCAACCACGGCGACCACCATGTTCGAGGGCACATAATACTTATCGAAAAAATTCTGTGCGTCGGTCGCCGAAAAAGAATTCAAGTCCGAAATCCAACCAATCGTCGGCCGATGATAAGGATGCGCCGCGAATGCCTCTTCCGCGAATTGCTCGAACAGCCGCCCCTGGGGGTTGCTGTCGGTGCTCATGCGCCGCTCTTCGATCACCACGTTGCGCTCTTTGTAAAACTGCCGCATCACCGGATGCAGAAAGCGCTCCGATTCGAGATAGGCCCACAATTCCAGCCGATTGACGGGGAATGAGTAGTGGTAGCCCGTCTCATCGAGATCGGTGAAGGCATTCATGCCCTCGCCGCCTTCGCCTTCGACGATCTTGCCGAACTCGTTGTTGTAAGCGGCGGAGAACTTGTCGGCCGTCGCAATCGCGTCCTTCCAGCTTTGCTCCAGCTGCTTGAGCTTCGCTTCATCGCGGTCCACCGGCTTGTCGCGCTCGGCAATGAAAGCGGCATAGGCCTCTTCAACTTTCGCCAGCGCAACTTTTTCCCCGGCATAGTCCCGTGTCCCAATCGTGTCCGTTCCCTTGAACGCCATGTGCTCGAACATGTGCGCCAGCCCCGTCTTGCCCATCGGGTCCTGCACCGAGCCCGCATCCACGTGCGTGAAGAACGAAAAAACCGGCGCCTCCGGCCGCTCGCAGATGACGATGGTGAGTCCATTGGCGAGCTTCTTCACGGTGGTGCGCTTCTCAAAAGAAGCCAGATCCTGGCCGAGCGCGAGCGAGCCGAGCACGAAACAGACGACAATTGTTCTTAGAAGGGTTGTGCGGGATTTCATCCTGCCTCCACGACGGAATGCCAAAAATTTGACGTTACGTGGAGGCAGGGAAGATTGTCAAACGAGTCGGCACAATCATCGTGGAAGAAAGTAGTATGGACTGACGGCTCCGCCGGCATGCCAGCGACGGTCGACTGGTGGTGCAGCCGCAATGCTATGGTTGAACCAGCGCGGGTGAAGTAGGCGATGGGCCCGACCAGGGTCACAGCGGCGGTGCCGACTCCGTCCCACCCGCTCCAAATCCTTGCGAGTCGGGCAGAGTACTCGGGTAGGGCACGGCTTCAGCCGTGCCGTTCAGGACCAGAAGGATGCGGGCTTTAGCCCCCGAGGTACGTGCCTTCCGAGCGGGAACGCATTTCAGGAAGCCAGTTGTCATGGGTCGGGAGAATCAGTGAATGTCTTTCACATCGTAGGCGCTCGGCCAAATTTCATGAAAGTCGCGCCCGTGATGAACGCGCTCAAAACGCGCCCGCACATCGTCCAGACGCTGGTTCACACCGGCCAGCACTACGATGCGAACATGTCGGACGTGTTCCTGGAGCAGCTCGGCATCCCGGCTCCGGATGTGAACCTGGCCGTGGGCTCTGGCACCCATGCGCGGCAGACGGCCGAAATCATGACTCGTTTCGAGCCCGTATTGCTGGACCGCAGGCCCGACCTGGTGCTGGCGTATGGCGACGTCAATTCAACCGTTGCCGCCGCTCTGGTTTCGGCCAAGCTTGGAGTGCGCGTCGGCCACGTCGAAGCCGGACTACGCTCCTTCGACCGCACCATGCCAGAGGAAATCAACCGGCTGCTTACCGATCAACTGGCTGACTTGCTGTTTACGCCTTCCGAGGACGGCGACTTCAATCTTCGGAATGAGGGAATCCCCGCCGAAAAGATTTTCCGCGTCGGCAACGTGATGATCGATTCCCTGGTGAAGCTCTTGCCCGCCGCCCAGCGCCAGAGCCACAACGGTCTTCGTCATCCTCCACCCCAGCGCTATGCGTTGGTCACCTTGCATCGTCCGGCCAATGTCGACGACGCCGCAATTCTGAAGCGCATCCTCCAGTCCTTGCTTGAGGTCAGCCAGGATCTTGCCGTCGTATTTCCCGCGCACCCGCGCACCCGAAAACGCATCGCCGATTTCGAACTGCAGGCCGGCCGGTTGCAGATCCTCGACCCCCTCCCCTATCTCGAGTTTCTTGCCCTGCAGTCCCGCGCCACCGTCGTCATCACCGACTCCGGCGGCATCCAGGAAGAGACGACTTATTTGGGCGTTCCCTGCCTCACGCTGCGCGAGAACACCGAGCGCCCGGTCACGGTTTCCCTGGGAACCAACGTTCTGGTCGGACGCGATCCCGGCAAACTGCGCTCCGAAGTCTCCCGAGTCCTCGCCGGTCAGGCCAAGAAGGGAACCATCCCTCCTCTATGGGACGGTCACGCCGGCGAACGAATCGCCGCCGTAATTGCTGGCCTAGGTAAAGTCTGATTAAGTCCCCGGGGGTCCTCCGTGCACCCCTGTGTACCCTGTGGTTCAAGGTTTTGGATGGTGCTTAATCAGAGTTTCGCTAGGGGAGAGACGCGGCTTGCCGCGTCTCCCCTCGTCCCGGGAAAAGAAACTCGACGGCGATTCCAATGTGCAGAACATTGCACATCCTCCACCTCCGGATCATCGCCGCCCGCGTCGCAGCGAACCGCAGTCCTAACTAACCGTTCGCCCGCTTGCCATTCTCGCGAGTGCTTTCCCGCCGAGCCGGGTTTAATATAGAAGAAAGCGAGCGCTGGATGGCAGGGTGCGTGCATCTAATCTAGAAGATCAGGCAGCCCGAAGTTTCGGAGCAGGGAGCAAAAGCAGATGAGATTTTCTTTGGCGGTTGCGGTCGTACTGGTGGGCATGAGCCTGAGCGGCTGGGCGCAGCAAAACACATTCAAGGTCAAGCCCGCGCCCACTAAGGCCCCAAAAAGCGCACCCATAGGCAAGACGGCAGCGAGTCCAACGGCGTCCACCCCTGCCTCCAAGGAATTGCAAAACGTGGAGCGTCAGAGCGCCAAGTCCCCCGCAAGCGCTCGCTCTGCCGGACCGAGGACGGGAAAGGGCCCTGCGCTGAAGCCGGCAAGAAACAAACCCAATCCGCCAATCAATTTCGGCGGGACGGGCGGCGGCAAGGGCGCGCGAACGACCAATCATGGTTCGAACCCCTACAAAGGGCGGCTCAAGGAGAAAGGTCACCAGTAACAACTCACCGAAGAGACTCACTCCGGTTTCATCGCAAAACGCGCTAAAGGGATGATCGGTCCGAGGGCGTGGCTGCCTTCGCAACTGCTCTTGCCCCGGGTTCTTTCCAGGAGTACTTCAACAGACAATACACGGCGCGCACGCCGTCTTTCCATCCGATCTTCTTGCCCTCCGCGTAGGTGCGCCCGGAGTAACTGATCCCAACCTCATAGATGCGCAGGTTTCGCCGCGCCACTTTCACCGTGATCTCGGGCTCGAACCCGAAACGATTCTCCTCGATCGGGATCGCTTGAATCACTTCGCGCCGGAAAACCTTATAGCAGGTCTCCATATCGGAAAGATTGATGTTGGTGAGGCCATTGGAGAGCAGGGTGAGGAATTGGTTGCCGACCGAATGCCAGAAGTACAGCACGCGATGCGGCCTGCCACCCAGAAAGCGCGAGCCATAAACCACGTCGGCCTTACCCTGAATCAAGGGCTCGATCATCAGCGGATACTCGGAAGGATCGTATTCCAGATCGGCGTCCTGAATAATGACGAAATCGCCCGTGGCTTCCTGAATGCCGCGCCGGAGCGCCGCTCCTTTGCCCATGTTGTGCGGCTGAAGCACGACGCGGATCTGCGGATACTCCGACCGCAGTTCCGCCAGAATCTCGCGCGAGCCGTCCCGCGAGCCGTCGTCCACGCAGATCAACTCGATCTCCAGCGGAACGGAAAGAACTTTCAGAACCACTTCGCGCAACGTGGCGCGTTCGTTATAGACCGGCATCACGACGGAAAGTTTCATGGCGCGCCGTTGACGGCGACATTCCTCCTGAATCCATCACGATTGTAAACCGGCGTTTTCGTAAACGCGCTTCGAAGTCAAAAAAAATTCGGGCAAATGTCACAGACAAGCTCAGCCGTTTTCAGCATACTGTCGGGGCCGGCGCCGCCGCCGTTCGGTGCGGATCGCCGGAAATTGACCAGGAGGTCGAGATGCGCTCCTACTTCTTTTCTTGCGTGTGGGTACTGCTTTTCTGCGTCAGCGCCTTTTCCCAGTCCACTTCCCAGTCAACCCCCAAAATTTCCAAAGAGGGCCAGCAGTGCCTGGAGTGCCACAGCAGCAGCACCCCCGGCGCCGTCGAGCAGTGGCGCGGAAGCGCCCACGCCAAGGCGAACGTGGATTGTTATTCCTGCCACAAGGCCAACCCGGATGACCCCGCCACCTTCGACCATTACGGCCTGAAGATCGCCGTGATCGTGACTCCTTACTACTGTGCCCGCTGCCATAAGACCGAGGTGGACCAGTTCGAAAAGAGCCGCCACGCCGACGCCACCCACTTCATCGGCTCCCTCGACAACATGTTGGGCGAGATCGTGGAAGGTGGCCCGGCCGCGATGAATGGCTGCCGCCAGTGCCACGGCAGTGAAGTGAAATATCTAGGCGACGGCAAGTTCGACTTCTCGACCTGGCCCAACAGCGGCATCGGACGCATCAATCCCGACGGCAGCAAGGGAAGCTGTGCCGCTTGTCACGGGCGGCATTCTTTCAGTTCCGCCGTGGGCCGCCAGCCCGAAAACTGTGGCAAGTGTCATTTGGGCCCCGATCATCCTCAAGCCGAGATCTACGCCGAGTCCAAGCACGGTATCCAGTTCCGCGACAATATCGCAAAAATGAACCTCGATTCGAAATCCTGGGTCGTCGGCAAGGACTACTCCGCGGCCCCCACCTGCGCCACCTGCCACATGAGCGCCACCTCCACTCAGAAAGTCACGCACGACGCCGGCGCCCGCATCAGCTACACCCTGCGGCCGGTGGTCAGCTTTAAACTGGAGAACTGGGAGAAACGGCGCGCTTCCATGCAGGACGTATGCTCGAACTGTCACGCCACGGGATGGATTGAGAACTTCTACAAGCAGTACGATGGTACGGTCGAGCTCTATAACGAGAAGTTCGCCAAGCCGGCCAAGGCCATCATGGACAAGCTCTACGCCAACGGCAAACTCACCAAAACTCCCTTCGACGAAAAGATCGAGTGGACCTACTACGAACTGTGGCACCACCAGGGCCGGCGGGCTCGCATGGGGACCGCCATGATGGGTCCCGACTACACCCAGTGGCACGGTTTTTACGAGGTGTCGAAGACCTTCTACACCGAGTTCATCCCCGAAGCGGAAAAGCTAATGCCGGGCGTGACCGCCGACGTGATGAAGAGCGACGACCACAAGTGGACGCAGGGCCTCACACCCGAACAGATGAAGCAGCAGATCGAGTTCTACAAGAAACGCTATAACCAGTAAGCGTGGGGCTGTCGAACCAAGCTTGTTGAAATCATGGAACCATGAAGACTCTCCGCAATCTCAAGTTCCTCGCGGTCGCGCTGGCCTTCGTGGTTGCCCTCGGCACGGCGGGCTTCCACTACATCGAGGGATGGTCCTGGTTCGATGGCTTCTATATGGTGATCAACACCCTGACCACCATCGGAGATCAAACGCATCCCCTCTCGCACGCGGGGCGCGTGTTCAACGTCATCATCATCATCATCGGAGTCGGGCTGGTGTTTCTGGCCATCGGCTCCCTCACCCAGGCTTTGCTAGAATTCGAGCTGCAGAACTTCTTTGGAAGGCGCCGCATGGAGCGCGACATAGGCCGTCTCACCGGTCACTACATCATCTGCGGCGCCGGACGCGTCGGCCGCAGTACCGCCCGCGAACTGGCGCGCCGTCCCGCTCAGTTTGTGATCGTCGAACAGAACGAAGCCAAGGCGCAGAAATATGCCAGCGAGAACTGGCTCATGATCGTCGGCGATGCCACCCAGGAACAGACCCTGCGCGACGCCCAGATCGAGCGCGCCGGCGGCCTCGTCGCCGCCGCCACCACCGACGCCACCAACCTTTATATCGTGCTGACCGCCCGCAGTCTGAATCCCAACCTTCGCATCATCGCCCGCGCCAGCGAAGCGATGGCGGCCAAGCACCTGCAGAGCGCGGGCGCCGATTCCGTCGTCTCTCCCTATGTTTTTGCCGGACAGCGGATCGCCCATTCCTTCCTGCGTCCGCACGTGGTCAGTTTTCTGGATGCCGCCACTACCCATCTCGGCATGGACCTGGAGATTGGCGAAATAGCGATCACCCCGCGCAGTCCGTTTGCCGGCAAGACTATCGAAAACTCGCGCATCCGCCAGGACCGCGGGCTCATCGTTCTCGCCATCAAGCGCCAGGCCGGCATGCGCTTCAACCCCGCGCCCGACGATCGCATTGAAGCCGGCGATTTTCTGATCGCCATGGGCGAGCCACAACAACTTCGCGAACTCGAACTGACGGCCGGGGCCGAACCCTCTGGGTCGCGATCATCCGGGTCGCAAGTATGAAGATCGTGAGCGCGGCGGAAATGCGCGACATCGATCGCGTCACCTCGGAGCGCTTCGGCGTCCCTTCCCTCACCTTGATGGAAAACGCCGGCTCGGCCGTCGCCCGCTTCATCCTCTCCGATTACCCGCATGCCGAGCGCGTCGGCATTCTCTGCGGCAAAGGCAACAACGGCGGCGATGGATTCGTTGTGGCCCGCAAACTCGTCGAAGCGGGCCGCGCCGTGCGCGTTCTGCTGTTGTCGGATCCCGAAGAACTTCGGGGAGACGCCGCCGTCATGTTTCAGCACATGGTGGAATCCCTCCATCCGGTGAACGTCGCGCCCCTCATCGTGCGCGAGGCGAGCGGGCTCGATTCGTCCGATGCGGCGGAGGTTTTTGCCGCCGACGTGATTGTGGATGCCATCCTCGGCACCGGTTTTCGTCCGCCGGTCAGCCCGCTCTACGCGGCCGCGATCGCTAGGATGAAGATGAATGCGTCTGCCGCTCCCATCGTTGCCGTCGACATTCCTTCGGGCGCCGATGCCGATGCCATGCAACCGCAGAACGCGACCGGTTCGAGTGAAGTCCAAAGCAACCAAGCCCGTGCCGATGCCATCGTGACCTTCACCGCCCCGCGTCCCGCGCACGTCTTCGCGGCACTGATCAACGCACCCAACGGGCCCGGTGGGCCTATCATAGTCGCGCCCATCGGCTCACCGCCCGAAGCCATCGTCTCCCAGCTTGGACTTCACCTGAGCACTCCCTCCGACTTCGCTCCGCTGCTCGCCCCCCGCGCGCGTGTCGCCAACAAGGGCAGCTACGGACACGTGCTGGTAATCGGCGGATCGCTCGGCAAGGCGGGCGCGGCGGCGATGGCGGGATTCGCGGCCCTCCGAGCGGGCACGGGCCTGTCGACCGTGGCCACGCCAAAATCCGTGCTCGCCACCGTAGCGGCTTTTCATCCTGAACTCATGACCGAGCCGCTGGCAGAAACCAAACATGGCACGATCTCATTGCAAGCGGTCGGACTCGGCCTCGATGCGCTGCTGGAGCGGAAGACGCTGGCGATTGGCCCCGGCATCTCGCGTGACTCCGAGACCGCCGAATTCGTGCGCACGGTCGTCACCCGCGGCGACAAATCGGTCGTGATCGACGCCGACGGCCTCAATGCCTTCGAAGGAGCCGCGGACAAGTTGACCGGCCGCGGACGAACCCTAGTCATCACTCCGCACCCCGGAGAAATGTCGCGCTTGACCGGCATGAGCATTGCCGAAATTCAAGCGAATCGCCGCGAAGTCGCGCGAAACTTCGCGCGCGAGCATGAGTTAATTGTCGTGCTCAAGGGACATCGCACCTTAATCGCAGCTCCCGACGGCGCCGTCTGGGTCAATCCGACGGGCAATCCCGGCATGGCCACCGGAGGCACGGGAGACATTCTCACCGGAATGGTGGCCGGACTGATTGCGCAACATCCGCGGCACGCGCTCGCCGCCACCGCTCTCGCCGTCTATCTGCACGGACTGGCGGGGGACTTGGCCAGTGAATCCGTCGGCGAGAGTTCTCTGGTGGCGACGGACCTTCTGCGCTTCCTGCCCCAGGCGTTCGCAGAGATGCGGAAGCAGAAGTCGGAAGAGATTCGCATTCACTCCTAGCGAGGTACACGTAGGGACAGCCGCCTTCGGCTGTCCAGCGGGGCGAAGCCCCGCGACGCTTTAGGGCACAAGAATGGACAAAAGAGGGCTAGGCGAGCTGCGCTTGCCTGGACAGCCGAGGGCGGCTGTTCCTACGCGGGCCTCGCTCCCGACTTACCGCGGAATGTAACTATCCAGCAGCGGCAGCAACTGCGACCCCAGCTTCATCATGCGCGCCTCGGCGGCTGCGGGAGACTCGTCGCGAAGCATCGGCGTCATCAGGCGCACCAGTCCGCCGTCGCTGCGATTCATACGAACCGAATCGGACACCAGATAATACTTAGCCCAATATTCGCTGGCCACCGCGCGGCCGTGCGCCTGAAACCAGTACAACACCAGTTGCCGCTCTCCGGACTTTGAAACCACGTAGCGGTTGACGGGGAACGAAGAGCCGCCGGGACGCGTGATCCGGACCATCTCCCGCGAAGTCGGAACCCATCCCGCGCCCGGCAGGCAGTGGTTCGGCGAATGGATCGTATCGCCCGTCTTCTGGGTTGGAAAATATGCAATGTAAAGATTGATCCCAGGTTGCGGCTGGCTCGCGTTCTCGTAGTCGCGCACCAGAAACTCGCCCGGCCCAAGGATGTCGAGCGTCTGCTGATCCAACACTTCGTCGCTTCCGGTCCAACCGTCGATCTGCGAGGGCAGGGAACCGAGCGACGCTCGCGCCGGATTGATCTCGCTGCGCGAATGGGCCTGGAGTATCAGCGCCGTCGCCAACATCAGCGTAGCCGCAATCCCGAAGCGAAGCGATCCGCGATTCATGCGGCTTTCACCTCCGGGCTGCCGTTCTCCGGGCTGCCCCACAGGAGCGTGATCAAGCGGTGCACGGCGAACAGCATGATGAGCGCCACCACGAAGATCAGCCACCCCGAAAAGGCGTGGAAAAATCCCAGCGCTTTATCCGGATCCCAGTACTGCACCAGCAGTCCGGTACCAAAAATACGAAAGCTGTTGGCCGCCACTGCGATGGGCACTGCTGCCAGCGCCAGAACCACCCGCACCCATGTCCGAGTCTCCGCCAGATACCCGTAAATGATGGCCAGGGTCACCAGGGTCAGCAGCGACCGGATTCCGCTGCAGGCCTCGGCCACGTCCAGCGGCATGGAAGCCAGCACGATTACATTCCCCTGCCGCAACACCGGAACTCCGACCAGTTCCAGAAGCCCCGTGGCCAGCTTGGCGGCTCGCAACTGCAAGGGAAAGGTGATTTGCTGCAGGATCAGGCTCGGGATGGGGATCATCAGAATCAGAAGAGCCCAGGGGAACAGGACCGCGCGAAACAGCGTCCATCCCTGAAACAGAACGATCAGCCCCGCCAGCAGGATCAGCAGCGACACCCGCGAGAAAAACAACTCCGCGCCCAGGACTCCCAGAACCAGCATCAACAGGCTCAAGACCACCAGCGGGAGACCAGTCCAGGATGGGGCCGGCACGATGGGTTCGAGCTTCTTGCGGTCCTGCCAGAGAACGAACAACGCAAAGAGGGGAACGAAGATCCCGTGCTCGAAGTTCGGATCGCGGTTGGGCCCGACCCATTGCAGGAAAAGGCGGGCGAGAATCGAGGCATAAAGCCAGCCGAGCAGCAGCAGCAGCGCTACCGCCTGCCAACGCGGCAACCTGGACAACGAGCGACCCTCCTTCGTCGAGACGAGCGGAGCTACCTCGGCTGAGCTACCCATAATGGCGCGCGCGTGTGCCTCTGAGAATATGCGAAAACTGGGTCGTCGTGCAAAGTAAAATCTTGAAATTTTGCAGCCTTGAAAACCTCGCCTCCCCTCACCAGATCAGTCGTCAGTCATCAGTTTTCAGTTCGCAGGTTCTTACTGCTAACTGACAACTGAAAACTGACGACGGGTTCTGAGGTTGGACTTTATCCCCAAGACAGGGGGCAAGTAATGCCCCATGGGTTACTACGGATGTGGGCAATTAATTTCCCATTTGTCCGCAACGTGGTAACGTATGAGTTGCGTCACGATCCGGGGTTGTAATCGCAAGTCATTGAAACATAAACCGTATATTGACTGGAAACCTATTTAGACGGGATTGGCAGCGGGTGTGCTCTAGACTGTCTAGCATTTGCCCGAGACGTCTCCCCACTGTCTTGGCTGCGGAATCGCAAAGACAAAGAACAAAGACGAGTATGGACCTCGACAAAAGCGAAATCCAGACAACCACGCCAACGCCGCCGAACCGCGGAAGTCGTGTCTGGCTGGAGAGCGTCAGCGCCGGCATGCGCACCGTTGAAGCGGTGATTCGCGAGCTATCGCAAAATGACGTTCCCGTGCTGGTGGTAGCGGAGCACGGTTCCGGCAAAGCGGCAGCGGCAGAGCGCATCCATGTTCTTTCCGGCCGGGCGGCGGAGCCTTTTCGGTCCTATCAGAGTTCGGAAGCCACCGATCAAGTTCTGGCAGCGGGCAGCGGTGAAGGTGGAACCGTCTATCTTCAGGAAGTGGAAGAACTCACCCCGGCCAGCCAGAAAGAACTGGTTCGCCAGATCGGGTTGAGTGGCAAGGGCAATAGCAATAGCAATAGCAAAGACCATGATAATAACGACGCCCAGCGGCGCGTCCCTCGCTTCATCTGCGGAACCTCCTGCGAGTTGGAACCCGAGGTCAAGGCCGGCAAGTTCCGCGAGGACCTCTATTACAGAATCAGCGGAGTTTGTTTGCGGCTGCCCCCTTTGCGCCAGCGGAAAGAGGATATTCCCGTTTTGCGCGATTGGTTTCTCTCCGCCGCCGCCCGTGATTTTTGCCGGGCCGTGCCGGCGCTGAGCCGCGAGACGCAGAGCTTCTTTCTGGAATACCACTGGCCGGGAAACATCCGCGAACTGAAGGACGCGGCTCGAGCCATTGTCGCACTCGGCGATGAAACCCTCGCCATGGGAGGATTGCGCTCCCTTTTGCGGCGCGCCGATCGCGGCGGCCAGGGCGAGAAAATTTCTTTGAAAGATGCGTCGCGTGCCGCCTCCCGCGAAGCCGAGAGGGAACTGATCCTTCAGGTCTTGACTCGAACCCGCTGGAACCGGCGCCGGGCCGCGCTGGAGTTGCAGATCAGCTACAAAGCGCTTCTCTACAAGCTGAAACAGATCGGGTGTGAAGAGTACGGAGCATGAGGGTGCTTATGTGTGCATGAGAACCAAGCCGCGAAGCGGCGTAAGAATGCAGCCCACGGCGTCAGCCGTGGGGGGCAAGTGGGAATTGAGCAAGCCCCGAAGGGGCGAAAGAATGGAAATAGAAATTTAGGAGAAGATATGGGATCGACATGGAAAGCGGCGTTCGCGGCACTGATCTTAATCGGCAGTCTGGCGTTGGCGCAGGATGCGCCCGCCCCGCCCGCCGCCAGTCCCGCTTCCGACAAAACCGCTGCCGACACAACCGCCGCCGACAAAGCCACGCCCGCGCCTTCCACCAGTCCGGCCGGACCCACCTATGTCATCGGCCCCGAGGACGTTCTTCACATCGCGGTGTGGAAAGAAGCCGACCTTACCGCCACTCTGCCCGTGCGTCCCGATGGCAAAATCTCTCTTCCCTTGCTCGACGACGTGCAGGCCGCTGGCCTGACGCCCAAGCAGTTGGCCGAATCGGTGACCGAGAAGCTGAAGAAATACATCGCCGATCCGCACGTCACCGTGGTCGTGACCTCCATCAACAGCAAGCGGATTTTCCTGGTCGGCGAGGTCATGCATCCCGGGGCTACGTCCATGCTGCCCAACATGACCGTTCTCCAAGCATTGTCCAGCGCCGGATTAAGCCAGTTTGCCAACACCAAGCGCATTTACGTTCTGCGCACCGAGAACGGCAAACAGCGGAAACTGCCGGTGAATTATCGCCAGTTGGTCAAAGGGGAACAGATCGAACAAAATTATCTGTTGCAGCCCGGGGACACGATTGTTGTCCCGTAAACGATGGGTGGTTCGGTAAGGGGATCTACGCATGAAAAGCATGACACGAACGCGAACAATCCGGTTGGCGCTGCTGCTTTTCGGCATGAGCGTCTGCGTGGTCGCCCAAGATAGTTCTCCCTCTCAGCCCGCCACCCCTCCGGCGCCGGCCTTCGGCCAGAACGCGCCAGTGCTGAGCCCGGAGAATCCTCCCGTCTCCGGTCTGGACGAACCCACGCTCGAACTGCGCACCGCCAGCCGCAGCTTCATCGCGCCCGCTTTGCAAGTGAGCGAATCGGCGGACACCAACGGGGCCAACCAACTCGGCTCCAACGACGTGCAGTCTGTCACCCACGTCATCGGAGCTTTCGACCTCCAGCAATTCTGGCCCAAGAGCGATCTCTTTTTCGAGTATCTCGGGGGGGGAGCATTCTACAGCAGTCCTTATGAAGGGCAACATGAAGCGCAACAGATGCACGCGGCTGGCCTCGAGGCCGTCACCCGCTGGCGGACTGGCCAGGCCACGTTGCGCGACTCTTTCAGCTACCTGCCCGACGGTTCCTTCCAAAGCGGCTATGGTGGCGACCCAGGGTTGGGTATCGCCAACGCCGGTATCGGCGGCGGTTTGCCCGGCTTCAGCCACGGCGTGGGGGGTTCGGTCGGAAATATTCCCCGGCTTGCCAACACGGCGATTCTCGATGCGGTTCAGGCGATTAACCCGCGCTCCGCCTTCACCGTTGCGGGCGCCTTCACCAACTCTCATTTCTACGACCCCACCAATACGTTCCTCAACGGCGACCAGTTCACGGTTCAGGGCGGATACAGCCATCTGTTTTCCCGTCACGATCAGATCGGCGCAATCTACGGCTTTCAGCTCTTTCAATTTCCGCAAGTTGCTGGCGGCGAGGTTTATAACCACGTCTTCAATGTGCGTTGGAGCCATACCATCACCGGCAGGTTGAGCTTAATTGCCGGAGTCGGCCCGCAGTATACCGACGTGCAACAGGTTGTCGAGTTCAAACAGTGGTCGGTGAGCGCGCGGGTTCAGCTGCGCTACAAGTTTGCCCATTCGTCGCTGTCTGCCAGCTACGCAAAATTCACTTCTCCAGGATCGGGATTCTTCGCCGGCTCCGAAACCCAGGCGGCCCGGCTCGCCTATACCCGCCCCCTAGGACGTACTTGGACTGTATTTGCCGATTTAGCTTACTCCAATAACAAGAAGCTCCAGGCTTCTCTGTTTGGGGCCCAGAATGCAAGCAGTTACAACGAAGGCTCTGCCGGGGCCGTCTTCCGCAAGCACCTGGGACGTTCCTACGACTTTTTTGGCGCTTATCACTTCAGCGAAGTGGCCTTCAATGTTCAGCCTGGCTTTAGTGGTTTCCCTGGCACTGGCAGGATTGCGCACCGGCACGTCGGCGCCATCGGGGTGGAGTGGCACCCCAGGCCGACTCGTATCGAATAATTTTTTGGCCGCCTCTTCCGATCGCGGCCGGATTGGTGAACTGTATGACTGAGAATCGCGAACTGACGATGGACGATTATCTGGCGATGCTGCGCCGGCGCCTGAAAGTCATTTTGATCCCGGCCCTGCTCGCCCCGCTGACAGGCTTCCTGGTCTCGTATGTCTTCCCGCCGAAATATACCTCCCAGTCCACCGTGCTGGTGGAGAGCCAGAAGGTACCCGATGCCTTGGTGCAGTCGGTCATTACCGCCGATTTTACCCAGCGCATCCAGACCCTCAGCCAGCAGGTCCTGAGTCCGACCCGCCTGCGTCCGGTGATTCAGACCCTCAACCTCGGCAAATCTGAGGATGAGGCCAAGTTGATCTCCGACATCCAGCAGAATATGACGGTCGAGCCGGTAATCACCTCGATGAGCGCGGCGGGAGCCCCTGGCGCCAAGAGGAAGCCCGGTAGCGGCCCGGTGCCCGGCTTCAACGTCAACTACACCGACCGTGACGCCGCCCGCGCACAAAAAATCTGCAATGCCATGACCTCGCTCATCGTCGATGAGAACCTCCGCTCTCGCGCCGAGGTCTCCCAGAGCACCACCGACTTTCTCAGCCGCCAGGTCGAAGACGCCAAACGCGCCATTGACGACCAGGAGGCCAAACTCGCCGCCTTCAAGAAACAATACATGGGTCAGCTGCCCACCGACGCCGACAACAACATGCGCATCCTGATGTCGCTGAATTCGCAACTCGATGCCAGCACCCAGACCCTGAGCCGCGCCCAACAGGATAAGGCCTACACCGAAAGCATGCTGGCGCAGCAGATCGCCGCCTGGAAGAGTGCGCAGTCCACCACCAATCCCCAGACCCTCGAACAACAATTGAACCAACTGCAGGCGCAATTGCTCGACCTGGAGGCGCGCTATACCCCCGATCACCCCGACGTGATCAAGACCAAGGCCGACATCGCCCAGGTGCAAAAGAAGCTGAAAGAGGTCAACGCCGCGGCCGCAACCGCCAATCCTGCCGACAGCAGCGAAAAGGCCAGCGCCGCCGAACCTCCTGAAATTCGCCAGCTCCGTGTGCAGATTCACCAGTACCAGGCCGTGATCCAGCAAGCCACCCTCGACCAGAAGAAGCTGCAAAGCTCGATTGGCCTCTACCAGGGCCGCACCGCCATGAGCCCCAACGTCGAGCAGCAATACAACCTGCTCACCCGCGACAGCGCGAACGCCCAGTCCTTCTACCAAGGACTGTTGGCCAAAAAGAGCTCCGCCGCACTCGGCACCAGCATGGAGAGCCAGCAGGAGGGCGAGCAGATGCACCTTCTGGCGACCGCCAGCCTGCCCGACTCTCCCAGCTTCCCCAACCGCCCCCTGTTTGCCGCCGGCGGTCTCGGTGCCGGTCTCGGCCTGGGCTTCCTCATTGCCATCTTGCTGGAGTTTACCGACAAGTCGATCCGCACCGAAAAAGATGCCGCCGCCGTCATGGATCTGCCCCTCCTGATTTCCGTGCCCTGGCTCGGCGAGGACGAGGAGGATGCCGCCGCCTCCGGCAATGGCCACGCCCGGCGCCATTTCTGGAGCCGGGGGGATCCCGCCTCGCCCAAAGATAAAAATAAAGATCACGAGAACGTCAAGGTCTAGTGCACGCTTATGTATAAAGAATTTTTCGGACTTCGCGCCAACCCGTTCAACGTCAATCCGGACCCGCGTTACCTGTTTCTCACGCGGCACACCGAGGAGGCGCTCGCCTGCCTTACCTACGGCATACAAAGCCGCAAGGGCTTCGTCTTGCTGACCGGTGAGGTGGGGACCGGCAAAACCACTCTCATCAATAAGTTGATGGAATGGCTCCGGCTGCAGCAGGTCGCTACCGCCTTCATCTTCAACTCGCGCATGGACGCGCCCCAACTCCTCGATTACATGATGGCCGATTTCGGCGTTCCGTGCGATGGCCTGTCGAAGAGCCAGCTCTTGCAGCGCCTCTACAACTGGCTGCTGGACCGCTATCGTGCCGGCGAGACCGCCGTCCTGGTCGTCGACGAGGCGCAAAACCTTTCCGACGAGGTGCTCGAAGAAATTCGCATGCTCACCAATCTCGAGACCTTCACCGAAAAGCTTCTGCAGATCGTGCTGGTCGGACAGACCGAACTCGAACAGCGATTGAAGCAGCCTCAGTTGCGCCAGTTGCGTCAGCGCCTCACCCTGCGCGCTAAAACCCATCCTTTTAATCTTGAGGAAACTAAGTCCTATATTACCCAGCGCCTGCGCATCGCGGGCTCCAACGGCGAGCCGATTTTCGATTCCGACTCCACCGTCGCCATTTTTCGTTACTCGCTGGGCATTCCCCGCATCATCAACCTGCTCTGCGAGCACTGTCTGGTCAGCGCCTTTGTCGATCAGAAGAAGACGGTCTCGGCCGAAATCGCCGATTCGGTCGCCCGCGATTTCGATTTGTCCGATGGCAACGCCTCCGCCGCCATGATGGCGCCGGTTCCGCCCTCGGAAAAGTTCGATCTGGTCGAAGCCTTGCGCACGCTGGCAACCCTGGCCGACCGGCTGCGCCAATCCGAACCCCAAAATCTCCCCAAGGAAAGGAAACTATGAGCCGCATCCATGACGCTTTGAAACGCGCCGAGCAGGAACGAGCAACCTCCACGGGGACGCACGTCGAGCCCACCTTCGACCAGCCAGAATTGCGAGACGAATTACGGGATCCAGCCCAGCACGAGAATCTGCCTCCCTCGCCGCCCTCGGCGTCCGCCGCGATGTCCACCATGGCCTCCGGGTTCAANNTTCCAGGAAAACGACAGCCGCATGGGGGCGGAAGAGTTCCGTACCTTGCGCTCCCGCCTTTACCAGATACGCGAGAAGATGCCGCTCAAACGCCTGATGGTCACCAGCGCCCTTCCCAAAGAAGGGAAGTCTTTCGTGGCCGCTAATCTAGCCCAGGTCATGGTCCGGCAGCACGGGCGCCGCGCTCTGTTGATCGACGGCGATCTGCGCAACCCCGGCATGCATCGCCACCTCGGAGCCACCCAGTCTCCCGGATTGGCCGATTACCTGTTGGGCGAATGCGACGAGTTCGCCGCGATGCAACGCGGGCCCATGGAAAACCTCTTCTTCATGCCCGCCGGCCGGTCCGTTCCGAGCGCCCCCGAACTCCTCTCCAACGGCCGTCTGAAGCTGTTGCTGCAGCGCGTCGAGCCCTTGTTTGATTGGATCATTATGGACACATCGCCGGTCATCCCCGTGTCCGATGCCACCCTGGTCGCCAAGTTCTGCGACGGCATCCTCATGGTCGTGCGCTCCAACGAAACCCCTTCCGATCTGGCTAAGCGCGCCCGCGAAGAATTCCCGGACAAGCTTCTGCTCGGAGTTGTGCTGAACGGGGCTTCATCCGGAAAACATGCACATTCGAAGTACTACTATGGCGAGGCCGTCGGCAGCCAAACCTGAGAGCTAGCGGGTTGCTGAGGGGGGTGCGATGTGCATTTGATTTTGGGTGGCGCAGCGCTTCCGCGCTGCGAGAACTGGCTTTCTTTGATAGCGGCTTTGCCGGCTGCGGAAAAACTTAAGGACTTACGCTTCGTATCAGGGTATGCCTTCAGGCATACCGCGAGTCGCTGAAAATGCTTCCCGCTTTAGCCGCTGCGGTGACGGTTGTTGCTTAGAAACGAGTTTTTCCGCAGGCTGTTCAGCCTGCTGAGGTCAAGATGATGGTCCTTGAAGGTTTTGCAGCCACCTGTAGAGGTAGATGAACCGAGGCCCAGTTGATCCGGCTCTTTAACGTCTATTACCCAATTCGTACGCTGGTCCTGCTCATCGGAGAGGCCCTGATCATCTGGACCTCGTTCCTGCTCGGGGCCGTGTTCGAATTCCGGCAGGATAGTTACCTGGTGCTCAACTTCGAGGGCGGCTANNGCCTTCCTGCTCGCGGGCGTCGCCTACATACGGCCGGAGTACCTGCTGGGCAGAAATTCCGCCACCATCGGCCTGCTCATCCTCACCGTCGCGCTGATTGGCTGGCGGCTGGGCTATACCTGGCTGGTCCAGTTGCCGATTTTGGTCGAGCGCGTCTACGTCCTGGGTACCGGCGAGCGTGCCCAGCGCCTGGTCCAGGGCCTTCGCCAGAATCCGGAAGTCGGCGTCGAGATTGCCAACTGGACGGGCAAGATGGAAGGTGCGGTCACCCGCGAATCCATGGCTGCCCATCTGATGGAAGCCGTCCAAAGACAAAAAGTTCATCGCGTCATCGTCGCCACCCCCGATCGCCGCGGCACCATCCCCATGCCCGAACTCCTGCAACTGCGCATGCAGGGCGTCAAGATCGAGGATGCCACCACCTACCTGGAAAAAATGTCGGGCAAGATCGAGGTCGAGAATCTCTATCCCAGCTGGCTGGTGTTCGGCGAGGGCTTCCGCCTCGGCTCCTCTTTCCTCCTCACCCGCCGCATCCTCTCCGTCATCATCTCGCTGCTGGGTCTTATCTTCGCGCTGCCTTTGTTTCCCTTGATCGCGCTCGCCATCCTCTTGGATTCCAAGGGTCCCGTCTTCTATACCCAGGCGCGAGTGGGCAAGGCCGGACGCGTCTTCAAGGTGGTGAAATTCCGCACCATGCGCCAGGACGCCGAAGCCGCCAACGGTCCGCAATGGGCGGACGACAACGATCCCCGGATTACCCGCATCGGCAGGTTTCTCCGCTCCTCGCGCCTCGATGAGATTCCCCAGTTGTGGTGCGTGCTCAAAGGCGAGATGGCCTTCGTCGGCCCACGTCCTGAGCGTCCGGAATTCGTCGAGTGGCTCTCCAAGGAGATTCCCTTTTACGGCGTCCGCCACATGGTGCGGCCCGGCCTCACCGGATGGGCCCAGGTCAAGTACAAGTACGGCAGCACCGTCGAGGATGCGCGCGAAAAACTTCAGTACGACTTGTTCTACATCAAGAACGCTTCGATTGGTCTCGATCTGCTCATCGTGTTCCAGACGGTCAAGACCGTTTTATTGCTCCGGGGTGCCCAGTAATGAGCGCAATCATGAGCGCAATCGTAATGAAGATGAAGATTGTCTTCTGGCTCGCGGCCGCGCTGGTCGGCTACTCCTACCTGGGCTATCCCGCGTGGTTGTGGTTGCGCTGCCGATGGTCGCCGCGTCCGGTGCGCCGCGGCTTGGTCGACGGCTCCACCGCCCCTGCGGTCACGGCGGTGATGGTCGTGCGCAATGAAGAAGCCATCGTCGCGCGCAAGCTCGATAACCTGCTGACCCTCGACTATCCGCTGGCGAAGCTCGACGTCGTCGTCGTCTCCGACGGTTCCAGCGATCGCACCCCCGCCATTCTCGCCGATTATGCCCGCGATTCCGGGTTGCGAACCGACGCGCGGACCGGCGCGGCGACCAGAGTGCGAGCCGTGGTGAAGCCCGTATCCCAAGGCAAAGCCGCTGGCCTCAATGATGCCATCCAACTGGCGACCGGTGAGGTGTTGTTGTTTACCGACGCCCGCCAGCAAATCGAATCCGGCGCCCTGCGTTTGCTGATCGAGAATTTCGCCGACCCCGAAGTCGGCGCCGCCAGTGGCGAATTGATGCTCGGCGATTCCATCAGCGGAGAGACCGGGAAGGGAATGGGGCTGTACTGGCGCATCGAAAAGAAGGTCCGTGAACTGGAGTCCGCCTCCGGTTCCGTCGCTGGCGCTACCGGCGCCCTCTACTGCGCCCGCCGGAGTTTGCTCGATGCGTCGCCTTTGCCCGAGGGCACCATCCTCGACGACGTCCTGTTGCCCATGCAGATTGTGCGCCAGGGATCGCGCGTCGTCTTCGACTCCCGCGCCCGCGCATGGGATTCGCCTGACTTAGGCAAGGGCCGTGAATTTCCCCGCAAGGTTCGCACCCTGACCGGCAACTATCAACTCCTGCAGCTTGCTCCCTGGCTGTTGAGCTCGCAAAATACGATTCGATTCGAATTCATCAGCCACAAACTCTCGCGCTTGGCCGTGCCTTTTGCCTTGCTGGCGCTGCTCATCGCTTCCCTGTTTCTTCCGCAGCCGCTCTATCGCGCCGCCCTCGTGGCGCAGCTTGCGTTTTACGCCCTCAGCCTGGCCGCTCTTGCCGGTGTCAAGCTCGGCCCGCTCTCGCGCATTGCCGATCCAGCCCGCACTTTCGTCATTCTCAATTGCGCCGCCCTGGTTGCCTTCATCAACTTTGCCACGGGCAGAAAGGCAGTCTGGGTTCGCTGAAGAATGATTGCCGGTCTGCTATGAGAATTCTCTGGGTCAAAGCCGATAAGCTCCTCCCCGTGCAGAACGGCGGCAACATCCGCACGTACCACGTCTTGCGATATCTGTCGGCGCGCCACCAACTTACGTTTTACTCTTACTATGCAGGGACGCCCGATCCGGACTACGAGCGCGAGTTACAGCGGCAACTGCCGGGGGCCGTGGCGGTCCCTACCGGCAAGCGCGAACTCTCCGGAGCGGCTCGCGGCCTCGATTATCTGGCCCATCTCGGCGCCCGTCCGCCGTATGCGGTCAGCCGCTTCGCTGACGCCAAAGTCCAGAAGCAGCTCCGCACCTGGTTCCGCGAGCAGCGCTTCGACGTCGCCGTTTGCGACTTCCTCGATGCCGCCGTCAACTTTCCCGGAAGGCTCAGCATCCCCAGCGTGCTCTTCCAACACAACGTGGAAAGCGAAATCTGGCGCCGCCACGCCGCCACCGCCGGCGATCCGGCCAAGAAAATGATGTACCGCATGGAATTCCGGAAAATGCTCCGCTATGAGCGTGCCGCAGTTTCAAAGTTCCAGCATGTGATTGCCGTCTCCGAAAACGATCGCTCCCTCATGACCCAGTGGGTGGATGGCGACCGCGTGACCGTCGTCCCCACCGGTGTCGATCTCGCCGAGTATCGCCCCGATTCGGCAAATTCGAATTCCGATTCGGCCAATCCCAATTCCGATTCGAATGCGTCCGCGCCCCTCATCACGTTTGTGGGCGCCATGGACTGGGAGCCCAACGTCGACGGCGTCGAATATTTCTGTGCGGAAGTCTGGCCTGCGATCAAGGCCGAAGTGCCGCAAGCGCGATTCCGCATCGTCGGCCGCAATCCGGGCCGCCGCGTTCGGAAGCGGGCCTCCCTCGATGCCTCGATCGAAGTGACCGGCCGCGTGCCCTCGGTCGTCGAGCATCTGCGCCAGTCCGCCGTAGTCATCGTGCCCCTGCGCATCGGTGGCGGAACGCGCCTGAAAATCTACGAGGCGATGGCGGCCGGAAAAGCGGTCGTCTCCACCACCGTCGGCGCGGAAGGATTGGATGTTCATCACGGCCGCGACATTATGCTGGCCGACGATGCCCATTCCTTCGCCCAGGCCGTGATCGCGCTGTTGCGCGATCCGGAAATGCGCCGCCGTTACCAAACCGCCGCCGCCGAAACCGCCGCCCGCTACGACTGGCCGGCGATCGGCGAGCGCTTTGCGGAAGTCTTGCAGTCGGTCGCGGAAATGAAATCTCGCGCGCGGTGTGCGATTCCGCCACGCTTCGCGGAAAAGAAAGCTTGAGAAAAAGAGGAATTTGTGGTCATCGGCGATAACGGCAACCTAGTACCGGCGGAAGTCTCGGGCAGGCGCACATCCTTCCGGGTCGCGGACCCGACCAAGATGGCGTTCTTCTGGCTCACCGCTTTCTTCTTCGTCTACTGTGCCCGCCCCGAAGACTGGATCCCAGGTCCTCTCAAGTACCTCCCGATGGCCAAGATCACCGCCATCCTCGCCATGTGGGGCCTGTTCAACGCCATGGGCAAAACCAAACGCACCTTAAAGGATCTGCCCAAGGAAGCAAGAATTCTCCTGATCATGATCGGCCTTCTCTATGCAGGGGCATTTCTGTCTCCGGTCTATATCGGCGGCGCCCTGAACCGCACCATTGATTTTTCCAAGCTCGGCGTCGCCTGGGTGCTGGTTTTCCTCCTCGTCACCTCCTTCGACCGCTTGCGGCGAATCATCTTCGTCCAGACATTTTGTGTGGTCGTCGTTTGTGGCATCGCCATCGTCAAAGGCCACAACCTGCCCCGCCTCGAGGGTGCATTGGGTGGCATCTATTCGAACCCGAACGATCTCGCATTTGCCATCGTGTTAACCCTGCCGTTCGCGCTGGCCTTCATGGTCACGTCCAAGAACGTTGTCGTCAAAGTGTGGTGGCTCTGCGGAATGCTGCTGATGATGCTCGCCCTTTTTATGACCGCATCCCGCGCCGGTTTCATCGACCTCATCATCTCCGGCGGCGTCACTCTCTACTACTTTGCCATCAAGGGAAGGCGCCTGTACCTGCTCGTGGCCACGGCCCTCGTCGGCGTCGTGATGATGGGCTCGGTCGGCGGAAAACTCTACGATCGCTTTGTCGCCCTGGAAGGTGGCAGTTCTACCGAGCAGTCCGCCTACGGATCGTACGAGCAACGAAAGTATCTCATGGTGCGCGCCCTCGATGGCATCGTAAACTATCCCGTCTTAGGCGTTGGCGTTCACAACTTCCAAAGCTACTCGGGGGTATGGCACGACGTGCACATGACCTACCTCCAGATCTGCGTCGAAGGCGGCATCGCCGTCCTGGTTCTCTACCTCATGTTTTTCTGGCGCGCCTTTAAGAATCTGAAAACCCTGCGACAAAGGAAGAATCTCGATCCTGACATCGTTTTGTTCATCGGAGCCTTGCAAAGTTCCCTGGTCGGCTTCATCGTGGGCGCTTGCTTTGCCCCCGAGGCTTACCAGTACTTCCCCTATTTTGCCGTGGCGTTTACGGCAACGCTGTTGCAGACGGTCCAAGAACAAGAACCAGTGCCTGACACGGCCTTTGCGCAGCCGAAAAAGAAGCGTCATTTTCTGGAGGTTTATGCTGATCGTGGAACCAGCAATGCAGTCTCTCCAACCCGCTGATGAGATCGCAGCCGAGGCGCTGCCCCCGCGGAGCGGAAGATGGGATCGCCGTTCCACGGGGCTGCTGCTTTGCGTGCTTGCGATAGCGATGGTGGCGATACTCCGCGGTATCCGCGTGGGCGAGTTCAGTTACAACGTGGATGAAGCCCAGCACGCGGTGACCGGGCTCTACGTTGCCGATCTGGTCCGAGACCGTCCTTTTGCGAATCCCGTAGAATACACATACCGCTATTACGCGCAGTATCCCGCACTCTCCGGAATCATCCACTGGCCGCCACTTTTTTATTGCTTCGAAGGCCTGGCTTTCCTGGTTCTGGGCCCCACTGTGGTTGCCGCGCGGTTGGCGATCCTGTTTTTTGCGCTGCTTGGAGCAGTGTTCTGGTTCCTGCTGGTAAGAGAGCTTTTGAATGAGTGGGCGGCCGCATTTTCCGCGGCATTGCTCGCCTTACTGCCTTCCGTGCTCTTGTTTGAAAAAACCGTGATGCTCGAGATTCCATTACTTTTCTGCTGCATTGCCGCGAGTTTCTTTTGGATCAGGTACCTGCTCAAGGGGAAGGAATCCGACATTTATTGGTTTGCTCTATCGGCCAGCGCCGCCCTGCTCACTAAGCAGAACGGAGTTTATCTAATCCCATTTTGTGTTCTGTCGGGCCTTCTGTGCGGAGGGTGGAAGCTGTTTCTGCGCAAGGAAGTGCTGCGCGCCGTGGCCATTTGTTTCGTGCTGATTGCGCCCTTTTATACGCTCGTCTATGCCGTCCATCGGAAGACCATTGCCATGGACCTGGCTGAAAAAAGCATGGCAGGCGGCAGTCGCTGGCTCTTCTATGTCAAAGCGCTCCCGGGACAATTAGGCTGGAGCCTTCTGGGGCTGGGACTCCTCGGCATTCTGACCAGCGGCACCTGGGCACGGGCGAAAGTTCCTGGAATCATGCTGAGTTGGATTTTCGCTTGTTATTTGACTTTGACACTCATCGGACACAAGGAACCTCGCTACGTAATCTACTGGATCCCTCCTTTTATCTATTTTGCTTCCGGATTGCTGTTTTGCTTCTTTCGCAAGCCATGGCTCAAAGTAGCGGGAGCGGCGGCCGCGGTGGCTTTACTCGGGACAACACTGGCATCCGCGTGGTCGTTCCACCGCCCTTACGTAACCGGATTTGACGCGGTTGCGAAGAAGACTCTGGAGCAAAGCAAGTCCGCCGTTATCCTGTTTGATGGGCCGCTGCCCGCCAATTTCATCTTCTTCATGCGCGCCGACGATCCCGGCCGGCAATTCCTCGTCTTGCGAAAAGCGCTCTACGCCTACCAAATCAAGAAGAGCGGCGGCAGCGTGGAGTTGGTCCACACCCAACAGGAGATCGAAGATCTGTTCCGCGAGGATGGGGTTCGATTTATTGTGGTCTCGGATCGTGCGCCTCTCAATTTTGAGTCGCAGAAAGTGTTGCGCGATCTTTTGCAGACTCCTTCCTACAAAGAGCTGGGCAGATTCCCCCTGAGAGGAAACGATCTGTACCCTCCCCACAGCGATCTGGTTCTCTACGAGAACCTGAAATGGGCGCCGCCCACGGGGAAGTATCTGCGAATTAAAATGCTCACCATGAGCCATGACATTGTCGTTCCGTGGGACAGTTTTCCTGTTCTACAAAGCAAGTAGCGGCCACCGAGCAACCCGCGTCATTTCCTGGAGGTTTATGCCGATCACGGAACCACCGGTGCAGTCTCCACTGTCCGCTGACCTGCAGGCAATCTTGCGTTGCCTCAGTTGCGGCTCGAAACTTGAAAGCGACCAGTCCGGAGGCTTCCTCTGCCCGGGCTGCAAGCGCGTCTATCCCAACGTGCAGGGCATCGCGCGCTTTGTGGACGCCCAACACTACGCCGCCAGTTTCGGTTTTCAGTGGCACCGTTATCAGAAGACGCAACTTGATCACGATGAACTGCGCGAATCCGAGCGCCATTTCCTGGCGAAGACCGCTCTCCGCCCCGAAGACCTCAAAGGCAAACTCGTCCTCGACGTCGGTTGCGGCATGGGACGCTTCGCCGAGGTCGCTACCCGCTGGGGAGCCCGCGTGGTGGGCGTCGACTTGAGCGCCGCCGCCGAAGTTGCCGCCAAGAANNGCCGCCTTCCAGGCCGATGTCTTCGCGCTGCCCTTCGCTCCCGAAAGCTTTGACGTCATCTATAGCATTGGCGTGCTCCACCACACGCCGGATTGCGAAGCCGCTGTCAAAGCTCTCGATAAATATCTCAAGCCCGGCGGCCTGCTCGTCGTCTGGCTTTACAGCGGATACAACAAGTGGTACCGCTTCAGCGATTTCTGGCGCCGCTATACCCACAAGATGAAGCCTCAGACCTTGCATGGAATTCTGAAAGTTGCCGTCCCGTTCTTCTACAACTTGAATCAGGGCTTGCAGCGCGTGCCCCTGCTGGGTCGTCCAGCGGCGGGCCTGGTTCATCATGTGTTCCCGGTGAACCGCCAGAAAGATCCGGAAGCCCGCATGCTCGATACCTTCGACTGGTATTCTCCGAAGTATCAGTCCAAGCACACCTACGAGCAGGTGTTCAAATGGTATGAAGCGATGGGCATGGAAGACATGCGCGTCGGCGAGATCTCCATCGCCGTCCGTGGCCGCAAACCGGCAAAAGGGTAGTAACCGGTTGACGAAAATAGGTTTTGGGTGGCGCAGCGCTTCAACGCTGCGATAACGAAAATAGGTTTTGGGTGGTGCAGCGTTTCAGCGCTGCGATAACGAAAATAGGTTTTGGGTGGCGCAGCGTTTCAGCGCTGCGATAACCGGCTTATCTTAAGAACCGGCTTTAGCCGCTGAGGTTGGACGGCGGCGCGGAAAAATTTCGCAGTCTGCCGCGACGTGCGCCCGTCGAAGATTTCATAATGCGTCTGGGAAAACAACTCGCCTACGCCAGAAAGGTCATGCCCTCCGCGACCTGGCGCGCGCTGAAGTCGCCCGTCCGCGGCCCCCTGCACATGATCCTTGTCCTGGCCGATCATTTCGAACCCGCCATCGTTCCCGAGGACGGCCGGAAGCGCGCCCCTCGCTCCGAGCAGGAGCGCCGCCTGGAATCGTGGTCGCGCGAATATCCCAAAGTCGTCGACCTCTGGCGCGACCACGATGGCCGCCCGCTTGTCCATACCTACTTCTACCCCGCCGAGCAATACGACGAAGTCTTGCTCGCAATGCTCGCCGCGCACTGCCATGCCGGCTGGGGAGAAGTCGAGGTCCATCTGCACCACGGCATTCCGCATCCCGACACCGCCGAAAACACTCGCCAACTGCTCACGGAATTCCGCGACCGGCTGGCCTTCCGCCATCGCTGCCTCGCCCTCGAAGAAGGCTCAACTCGTCCCCGCTACGCGTTTGTGCACGGAAACTTCGCGCTCGCGAACTCCGCCGCCGGGCGCTTCTGTGGCGTCGATTCGGAAATGCAGATCTTAGCCGAGACGGGCTGCTACGCCGACATGACCCTGCCCGCCGCCTACTGGGATCCGGCACAGACGGAGAAGATTAATTCCCTCTACGAATGCGCTCTTCCCCTCGATCAAGCGGCGCCGCACCGCAAGGGGTACGACTTGGCTGCGGGACGCGTACCCGAAACTTTTCCTCTCATCGTCCAAGGTCCGCTGGTAACCGACCTCCGGCGCACATTGCGTTCTGCCCGGCCCGCTTTCGACAACGGTTCCATTACCGGAGCCAATCCCGCGACTCTCTACCGGTACTCCCTCTGGAAACAGGCGCAAGTCCGCGTCGTCGGTCGTCCCGACTGGCTGTTCATCAAACTGCATTGCCATAGCATGGACCCGACCCAGAACGACGCTGTGATCGGCGACAGCTTCCGCGCTTTTCTTGCCGCCCTGGTCGGCGGCGCCGTCGACAGAAAGGAAACGCTCCACTTTGTTGCTGCGCGCGAGATGACCAACATCCTGCTCGCCGCGTGCGATGGCCGCGAGGGCAATCCCGGCGACTACCGCGACTATCGCTTCAAACGGTTCGCCGAAATGCCCCTACACGCGGAGAAACCTAGTTCCTCCCCTGTGGGGATTGGGTAAGGCACGCCTTTATAGGCCGCGGAAAAACGCGGGGTTTTGATTTTGTTTTGAAAGGGCGCGGCTTCAGCCGCGCCGCAAGTATCACAAAATCAATGCCGGCTTTACAGGTTGCTGAAAAACTCGATTTTGCTCGCGATTTTGGGTGGCGCAGCGCTTCAGCGCTGCGATAACTGCATTGTTTTGAATGCCGGCTTTAGCCGCGGAGGGACGCTGCGGCCCGCAACGCGATTTTTTCCGCAGCCTCTTTAGCCGCTGCGGTGCGCCGCAGGGAAAGTCGGCTTCGTATCAGGGTATCGCTTTAGCGATACCGTAAGTTCTGCGAAATCAGATGCCCTTTAGGGGCTGCGGGTCGAAAGTCGATTCTCAGCCTGAGGGCGTGATAGGTTAGAGCACCATGTGTGGAATCGCCGGAGCCGTGAGCACAACTCGCGAGAGCAACATCACCGAAGCTCTCGTCCACCACATGTGCCAACAGATCGTGTACCGCGGCCCCGACGATGAGGGACTCTACGTCGCCGACGGCGCTGGCCTCGGCATGCGCCGCCTCTCCATCATCGACCTCTCCGGAGGCCATCAGCCCGTTTTCAACGAAGACCGCAACGCCTGGATCGTTTTCAACGGCGAGATTTACAATTTTCCCGAACTCCGCCCCCAGCTCGAAAGCCGCGGCCATCGCTTCTACACCCACACCGACACCGAAGTCATCGTTCATCTCTACGAAGAAATGGGCGCCGACTGCGTCAAGAAACTGCGCGGCATGTTCGCCCTCGCGATCTACGACAAGACGAAGCGCAAATTAACCCTGGCCCGCGACCGGCTGGGCAAAAAGCCGCTGCACTACGCGCTGCACAACGGAAATCTCTATTTCGCTTCCGAAATCAAATCGATCCTCGCCGTAGCCCCCGAGCTCGCCGAAGTTAACTCCCAAGCCCTGCTCGAATATCTCTATTTTGGATACGTTCCCGACCCCATTACCGCGTTTACAGGAATTCATAAGCTTCCGCCCGGATACCTGCTCGAGTTTGAGAACGGAAAAATCACCATCCGCCAGTATTGGGATCTGCCGCCCTACGATACCTATTTCCCCAAGAGCGAAGAAGAGTGTCTGGAAGAATTAGAACGCCGCTTGTTCGAGGCCACGCGCATCCGTCTCATCTCCGACGTCCCGCTAGGCGCTTTCCTCAGCGGCGGAATCGATTCCTCCACCGTAGTCGCCATGATGGCCCGCGCCAGTTCCGGCCCGGTCAAGACCTTCTCCATCGGTTTCAAGCACGAAGATTTCAACGAGGCCCACTACGCCCGCATCGTCGCCCAGAAATTCTCGACCGATCATCATGAGATGATCCTCGAGCCCGACGTAGTCCAGACCGTCGAGCATCTCACCAGTTCGCTCGAAGAACCTTTCGGCGATTCCTCCATGCTGCCCACCTATTACGTTTCGCAGATGGCCCGCCAGCATGTCACCGTCGCCCTTTCCGGCGATGGCGGCGACGAGATGTTTGCCGGATACACCCGCTACGGCATTCACGCCGGCCAGCGCATCTTCGAGCACATTCCCGGCTGGGCACGCCGCTTGTTTCGCAATCAGATCTTTCCCCGCATGCCCCGCACCATGCGCGGACGCGCTTTCGCCTACAACGTTTCGCTTCCCTGGCAGGAGCGTTACATCGATCAACTTTCGTTCGTCCCGGGTTTTGAGCGCAACCTGCCGCTGCTCTCCGATGGCTTCCGTGACGTTCTCCGCTCGAGCGACGATCCCGGCAACGCTCTCCGCCGCTACTTTACCCACAGCCCCGCCCATGATCCGCTCAGCCAGCTTCTCTACGTCGATGCCAAAACTTATATGGTCGGCGACATCCTCACCAAAGTTGACCGCATGAGCATGCTGAATTCGCTCGAAGTCCGCGTCCCCATCCTCGATCATGAACTCGTCGAATGGGCCGCCGGCCTCTCCTCCGCATGGAAGCTGCGCGGCCGCCAGCAGAAGTACATCCTGGTAAAGCTCGCCGAACGCGTCGGCGTGCCGCGGGAAGCTCTCTACCGCAAGAAGCAGGGCTTCGCGCTTCCGCTCGATCACTGGATGCGTCACGAACTCAAAGATATGTTGACCATCCTGCTCGAGCCCCGAACCCTCGATCGCGGTTATTTCGCCGCCGCCGGAGTCCGCAAATTAATGGACGATCATCTCGTCCGCCACCGCGGAAATACCGCGCGTATATGGCGTTTGCTGATGTTTGAGCTCTGGCATCGCAACTTCCTCGAAAAATTCATCAAGCCCGCCGGCCTGTTCTCGCTACCCGTGGTCGCCGACTCGCGCCGCCGGTCGCCCGATTCCGCCGCCCTGGCCTCCGCGCCGGTGGGAGGATGATCGGGTGCCCGCCAACAAACCTGCCAGGCTTTTGGGTAATAGGCTATTGAGTAACATGCTCTTAGGTTACAGGCTTGTGAGTAATAGGCTATTGAGTAATATGCTTTTAAGTTACAGGCTTGTGAGTAACACGCTTGTGAGTAACATGCGTTTGGGTGACAGGCTATTGAGTAACACCCTTTTGGGTGGCGCAGCGCTTCAGCGCTGCGGTGACAGCGCGCCTTTGAATGCGGCTTTAGCCGCTGAGGGCGGTCGTGGTCCCCGACAAGGTCTTGTCGGCAGGTTCACCGACCCTGCCAGTCCGAACACGACTCCTTTAGCCGATCCTTCCGATATTTCCGATCTGCCGATCGCCCTGTTCCTCATGGTCAACACTTTTGAGACTGGAGGATCCGAGCGCCAGTTCACCGTGCTCGCCCAGAATCTTGCCCCTCCACAATTCCAAACTCATCTCGGATGCATCAGCCGCCGCGGCCGGCTAGCCCACAACTTCCCCGACGCTCCCGAATTTCCCCTCGGCGGCAGCCTCTACGGATGGCAGTCGCTGCACACTCGCCTCAACCTCGCTCGCCATCTGCGCCAGCATCGCGTGCAGGTCGCCCACGCCTTCGACTTCTACACCAATCTCACGCTGATTCCCGCCGCCAGGCTTGCCCGCGTGCCCGTTGTCATCGGCAGCCATCGCCAACTTGGAGACTTGATGACGCCGGCACAGTTCCGCGCTCAGGCCGCCGCTTTTCGCTGGTGCGACATGGTGGTCTGCAACTCGCAAGCCGCCGCCGATCGCCTCATCGCCGGCGGCCTTTCGCGGAAGAAAATCGCAGTCATCGGAAACGCCCTGCCCGCCGAGGCTTTCACCGCCGCGCCCGCCGCTCTGCCCAAGCGTCCCGGTGCACTCCGCGTCGGCATGGTCGCGCGCATGAATCATCGTTACAAGAATCAGTCGGGATTTCTCCGCATCGCCGCGCGCATCC